>JACQVV010000103.1 GCA_016209595.1 Planctomycetota bacterium | reverse complement strand
GTCCTGCACCAGCTGCTCGCCGAGACGGAGCGGAAACTCGGAAACGTCGAGGAATCCCTCTTCGAGAACCGTACGCGCCTGGAGATCGAGCCCCCCGAGGGCCATCACCGGATCTACGCCGAGATGGCCGAGATCGAGCTCGCGCGGGGTAGCCGCGACCAGGCCCGCCTCTATGCCGAGGAGGCCCTGAAGCGCAAACCCGATTACGAGCCCGCGAAGAAGGTCCTGGAGGCCCTGAAGTAGGAGCCGTGAGGTCGGGGTTTCCCGCGGGCGTGCCGCCGGGGCCGCTCGCGCGGCACTTGCTCCTTGACAGGGGGTGTCGTGCGAGGCTATCATCTGAGCGGTGCGCAGAGTGGCGGTAAGGCCCCGGAGGAAAAAGGCTTAGATTTCGCCCGGCATGGGCGGTCCCGGTAGCGACGGCGAGGGTTAGCGGGTTGGCCTTCACGATCAAGTACTGTGAGGGGTGTGGCGAGCGCGTCCAGCCCGCCGACTTCGAAAACGGTACGGCGATCGACTACAAGAACCAGTCGTACTGCGGCAACTGCAAGATCGAGATCCTCCCGCTCATCGAGAAGGACCCGGAGTATCAGAACCATATCCGCGCCGGCCGCCCACAGGTGCCGTCCGGATACTCCACGGCGCTCTCCCCGGCCCGCGACAAGGAGACCGCCCGCGGCCCACGCCCGAGCTCGGTCCGGCTGCGGCCCCCGTCCCAGCCGTCCCATCGTCCGACTTCGGCCACGAACATGCGCCCACCCTCCGCCGCCGCGGGGCTCCGAGCGTCAAGCGGGATCTCCAAGGCGGACGGGGCCGGTGCGGCGGCTCGGCCCTCCTCGGGGCTTCGGCCGGCCGTCGCCCCCCCGCCAGGGCGGCGCTCCGGCAGCGCGCGAAGCCCTCGTCCCCGGAAAACCGGGCGGCTTCCCCTCATCCTCATTCTCTCCGGCCTGACGGTCGCACTCCTGGTCGCCGTGATCGCCGCGGTCGCAGTGTCCTCCGGCGGATCCTCTGGCGAACCGTCCACGGGCTCCGGCGATAACTCCGGGAATGACGGGAGCTCGAAATTTGTGGATCCGGGCACCGGCAGCGGCGGAATCGACACGCGAGAGAAGAGCCGGTGGGACGCGATCTTCAAGGAGGCCGAGGACTTCGAGAAGAAACGCAAGGCGGAGGTGGAAGATCCGAAGGTGCGCCTCGATCCGATCCGCGCCGATCGCGATATCTTCGACCACTGGGAGAAAGCACGGATCGACCTCAAGGGCACGGCGTACGACACGAAGGTCGGGGCGGCCGTTGCGAGAACCCGGTCCAAGCTCGACGATCGAGCGCGGGACTACTTCGAGGACTGCCAGAAGCGTTCCGGCACCGCCGCCGACGGGGGGGACTTCGAGAGAGCCGTGTCGATCTGGCGCAACAACTTTCCGGAGTCGCTGCGCTACTCGGACGAGTGGAAGCGCAAGATCGCCGATGAGATCGCCGCCATCGATCGCAAGAAGGCCGAATGGACCCCACCCAGGCACGACCCGATCGGGCCAGGACCGGGGCCAGGACCTGGCCCTGGCCCCGGACCTGTCGACGACCCGAGCCGCCCCCCGCGACCGCTCTTCGACTCCAGCGACTCCAGATGGAAGAGCGTCCAGCTTCAGGCCGGCCGGGACCCACGAGTGCGCGTCGAGGGCGACGAGGGGGTGATCGACACTCGTGGACAAGCGGGTGGGATCAACGTGAACCTCATGGAATCGGGCTTCGACACGGGAGACCTCGTCGTCGGGATGAAGATGGACGCGGGCAGTTGCTCCATCCGCGGTCCCGGCGGCACGACGATCCAGCTCGCGGGCTCGACCTTCGTCAACGGGAGCTGGATCGAGATCACGGTCACCTACGCCGCGACGAAGGTCTACGCCTGGCTAGACGGGAAATCCGTGCAGCTCGGCCGGGCGGAACGCCCCCCTGGCGCCGGCGAGCTGGGGCTGACGGCGGGACCGGGAACGCTCGTTCGCTTCCGGCGGCTCGCCTTCCGCGACGGTTCAGGCGGCGGGTCTCCCGGGCCCGGGCCCGGACCGGCGGCCCACGGTGAGGTCGTGCTGTTCGACGGGACGTCGCTCCAGAACATCAAGAATCAGACGGGAACGTGGCGGGTCGAGGGCGGCGCTCTCTTCGCGGAGAATCCAGACCAAGAACAGACCCAACTTAGAGCCGGGGAGGCGGACTGGGGCGACTACAGGCTTTCGTTCGACCTCAAGGGCCTGGAGGGCGCGGAGGAGATGATCTGCGTGCTCAACATCAACGGCCAGAAGGGTGACGGGGCGAAGATCCTGCCGAGTTACTTTCCCGATCCCGCGAACTGGAACAAGGTCGAGGTCGTTGTGTCCGGCCAGACGCTCGAGGTCAAGGTCAACGGCAAGTCGATCGGCACCGCGCAGAGACAGTTCGCGCGCGGGCCGATGGCATTCCTCTTGCCGCGCGGCGTGAACTGCTACCTGCGCGACATCCGTGTCTTCCTGGAATAACTCGGAGAGGTTGGGAGCCTTGACAGAGAGGGGCGAGCGGGGCGCACTGGACCGGGGGACCGGCCGGGCGGACGGAGCCGCCGTTCGGGGCGGTCCGCAGCCCGAGCGCTCGGCGGCGCCTTCGGCTTCGCCCGGACTCCAGGAAGCGGCGGACGCGGCGGGGAGGGCCCTGGAGGAACTCGCGGTGGTCCGCGCGCAGTGCGACAGCGATCTGGCCGATGTCCGAGATCGCCGCGAGCGGGTCCGCCAGACGCTCGACGAGGTCGGTAAGGAGGCGAGGCGCGTGCTCGAGGAGGCGTGCCAGGTGGCGGGGGAGAGCCTCTCCTCGCTCTCGGACGCAACGCGGGCCGCCCAGAGCCGCCATGCCGAGGCAGGCAGGGACCACGAGCGCGAGCTCCTCCGCGAGCGCGAATTGGCAAGGACGAGGGGGGAGGAAGTGCAGGATCTCAAGAGTCGCCTGGCTCTCAAGGAAGCGCGGATCCGCGATCTCGAGATCCAGATCAAGGCCAGGGATCGCACGATCGAAGAGCTCCGCGCCCCGGGCGCCCTCCGGCACCCCTCGGGTGGAGTCTCCTGACGATGCTCGAACCAGGCGTCCTTTCTGCGTCGGAAGTGCCCGCGCGGCTCCAGGAGGCGCTGGGCGCTCTCGCCGGGCGACTGGAGACGCTTTCTCGCCGGGAGACCGAGGCTGCCACCGAGCTGGACGAGCTCCACGGTCGCGCCCGGGCGGCGATCGCTTCCGCTGAGTTCCGCGCGTCCCGGATCCTCGGCGACACGAGACGGATTCAGAGGGAGCTTGAGCGAATCGAGTTGCAAGAGCCGGCCCCCGAGACACGGATCTCCAGCCGCGCGAACGGCACGCCGGAACCGGGCGACGGGGGACGGGCGACGGGCGATGGGAGCGGCTTTCCCCGACCCCCGTCGTCCGTCGCCCGTCCCCCGGAAGCGGAGGTGGAGCTCGCGCGGACCAAGGACACGCTCCTCGCGATCCTCCGGAAGAAGGTCGAGCTCGAGGTCGAATGTCGCTTCCTGCGCGAGAGGGCCGAGGCCCTGGAGCAGAAGGCCGAGGAGCTCGCTCGGGTCGAGGAGGAGCGCCTCGCCGACCGGGACCGGATCGAGACCTACAAGTCGTGGCTCGGCCGGATGCGAGAAAAGAACCGGAAGCTCCGCGACGAGTCGGAAACCCACCGGATTCTCGTCACCGAGAAGATGGAGCTCCTGGCCCGCCAGTCCTCCGAGGTGCGGGATCTCCGCGAGAGGGTCCTCGTCATCCAGGACGAGAAGAGCCACGCGATCGGGCGCCTCCGCCTCCTCGAGGGGCGCCTGGGGCTCGGTCCCGGCGCCGCGGGCGTCCAGGGGGTCGAAGCGTTCCGGCTGGTCCAGGGAGACACCTGGCAGCGGCTGACCGTCCATTTCGACTACCTGTTCGATATCTCCCAGGGCTACCCGTTCCTGGACTACGAGCACCTCCGATCGCTCGTGCGGAAGCTCATCGTCGGGCTGCGGGGAGACCCCGGGGCGCTCTTCGACCTCGCCTACTACACGAACAACACCTACCTCAAGAACCACAGCCTGAACGTCGCGAAGCTCGCGATCTACCTGGGGCTGGGCTGCGGCTACCCCGACTCGGTCCTGGAGGTTCTGGGGATCTCGGCGCTCCTCCACGACATCGGGATGGCGAAGGTCCCCGATTCGATCCTCTGCAAGCCGTCCTCGCTCAGCCGGGACGAATGGAAGGAGCTCCGCAAGCACCCCGACCACGGGGAGGACCTGTTCCGGAAGATCGAAACAAGCGGGGACCTGGCGAGCCACGTCGTCGCCACGGTCGCCCGCGAGCACCACGAACGCGCCGACGGCAGCGGATACCCGTACGGGAAGACATCGCCCGACCTCCACGAGTTCTCCAAGATCATCTCCATCGCCGACAGCTACGAGGCCATGACCTCGCCACGCGCGCACCGGTCCGGCCTATACCCGCACGAGGCGATGAAAGCGCTGATCCGAGAGACGCGCTCCGGGAAGTACGACGAGGGCCTCGTGAAGGTCTTCGTCCGGTCGATGTCCATATACCCGATCGGGAGCTATGTCCGGCTCTCCACGGGCGAGGTGGCGCGGGTCGTCGCCTCCTCGCAGTCCTCCGTGCAGCGGCCGATCGTGCGGATCGTTCAGGGGCCGGACGGCCGGCCGCCGGCCCGACCGGCGTACCTCGACCTCTCGATCGAGGAGGACGTGAGAATCACGACGCCGCACGCGCGGTAGGAGCGCGAGGGGGAGCCGTACGGGCAGGGGGCGAGTACGAGCACGAGTACGAGTGACGGCTGGGGGGCGTAGGGGAGAGACCAGGGAGAGATGAATCTGCCCGTAGAGGTGGGCGGCCGGGACGCCACCGGCGTGGGCGGGAGGCTCGCGTCGCTCGTCGTCGGTCCGTGGAACCGCCTGGCGGTGCTCGGGCTCCGCGAGTCGATCGACGAGCCCGGCAGAACCAACCCCGTCTTCGTTCACGGCCCCGAAGGGCTGGGGAAATCCCGGCTCCTGCGAGCCTTCGCGGACGACCTCCGCTCGCGCTACCCCGCATGGAAAGTCGTGGCGCTCGCCGGCCCGCGGCTCCTCTCGCTCTACCACCGGGCGATCTACGAGCGGACGATCGGAGAGTTCCGCGACCGCCTCCGGTCGGCCGACGCGCTGGTCATCGACGGCGTGGACTCGCTGCAAGGGAAGCCCTCCTGCCAGCGCGAGATGCTGGGGACCATGAACGACCTGGCGAACCGGGAGCGCCCCATCACGCTCTCCTCCCGGGTCGCGCCCCGCGAGCTCCGCGAATTCCTGCCCCAGCTCGTCAATCGCTTCCTGGCCGGTCTTTCCGTTCCGCTCCGGGCGCCCGAGCAGGATTCTCTAACCGCGCTTGTCTTCCAGTGGGGCCGCGCCTATCGGCCCCCCCTGTCCGACGAGGTGCTCGGGCAGGTCGCCGAGTCGTTCCGCGGGTCGCCCGGTGCGCTGGAGAAACTCCTGGCGCATCTCGTCTCCTATCGCCGGGCGAGCCGGCGGGGGGTCACCCGGCAGGTCGTGGTGGAGGCGCTCGCCCTCGAGGAAGCGGGATACGGGACTCCCGACGTCCGCCGCATCGCGGCCGCGGTGGCGGAGCACTACGGTCTCATCGTCGAGGACATCACCGGGGAGCGGTCCTGCCGGCGCGCGACGCACGCCCGCCGTGTGGCGATCTACCTCGCGACCGAGCTCACGGGGCTCGAGCAGAAGGAGATCGGCCTCGCCCTCGGAAACCGCACGCCGTCCACCGTCCGCTTCGCGAAGGCGGAGATGAAGAAGAAGCTCGACGAGGACCCGGCCGTCCGGGAGGCGATCCTGGAGATCAAGAGGAAGCTGGGAGTGTAGACAGGCTTCAGGCTTCAGGCTTCAGGCTTCAGGCTTCAGGCTTCAGAAGAAGGATGAGAACCGGCCCGAGCTCCATGGCCTGAAGGCTCGAACCCGACGCCTGTCTTGCTCCAACCACGGTCCGCCCCTATACTTTCGCCGAACCATGAGTGAACCGATGGGCGGCCGGGAGGCGCTGGCTGCGGGATTTACGCGTGCGATCCGGGACGGCAGACTGGGGCACGCGTACCTCTTCCGGGGCCCGGAAGGGGTCGGGAAGCGCGAGTTCGCGCTCCGCCTTGTCGCGGCGCTCGAGTGCCAGCGGGGAGACGGGACTCCCTGCTTGACGTGCGATCCTTGCCGCGCCGCAACCCTCGAACGCCATCCAGACCTCTTCGTGGTGGGACCGGAAGGAGCGCGGAGAGTTCTTCCCATCGAACGGATCCGGCGACTCGTCGAGGAGATGTCCAGCCGTCCCTGGGGAGGCCGCGGCCGGACCGCGATCCTCGACCCCGCCGATCGCCTGACCGAGGAAGCGGCTAACTGCCTCCTGGCGATCCTCGAGGCGCCGCCGCCCGGGTCCCTCTTTCTCCTCGTGACCGCTCGTCCGGAGGGAGTGCTCCCCACGATCCGGTCCCGAGCCATGGACGTGTTCTTCGGCCCGCTCTCCCCCGGCGAGATCGAGAAGAGGCTTGGCGAGTCGGGCCTTTCCGCCGAGCGCGCCAGGGAGGTCGCCGGGCTGGCGGAGGGAAGCTGGCACGCGGCGCGACGTCTTGCCGATCCCGGCCACTGGGCCGCGCATGAAGCATTCCTCGATGGCCTCCTCTCCCCCCGCGCGGGGGACGTGGAGACGGCTGCAACTCTGGTCGCGACGCTCTCGGGTGCCGAAGGGGAGGACTCCGGCGTTCGCGCCCGCGTCGACGAGGTGCTCTCGGAGCTCCTCGCTCTCGCGCGAAACGCGCTCCGGGCACTCATCCAGACGCCCCGCCCCCTCCCGCCGCTGTCGCCCGCCGACCGGCGGCACATCGCGCACCTGGCCGCGCTGGGAGTCCGCGGGCTCGCGAGGCTCGTTCGCCGAACGGTGGAGCTCCGGGACGGCTTGGAGCGCTCCGCCGCCCTCCCCCTCGCCCTCGAGGCCTACGCGTACGACCTGAGGGAGATGGCCGGGCGAGCGGGCCTCGCGGCGGGTGGAGCGTGACCATGTTCCAGTCCTGCGTCCGCTACGGCGAGATGCGATACCTGGGGACCTTCCGCACCGAGATCGACACGATCCGGCGGGGTGACCGACTCGTGGTCCGCTCCGGGCGCGGCGTGGAAGTAGGCCTCGCGCTCACCCCTTCCCGCCCCCTCGACGAGACGGCGGAGCGGGAGGCTTGCGGTGAGGTCCTGCGCAAGGTCACACCCGAGGACGTCCACCAGGTCGAGATGCTCGACCAGCTCGGCAAGACGAAGGCGTTCCGGCACGTCCAGCAGCGGATGCGGGACCTCGCCCTGCCGATGAAGCTCTCGTACATCGAACACCTCCTCGGCGGAGAGAAGGTCGTCATCTACTTCCGCGCCGACGGCCGGGTGGACTTCCGGAACCTCGTGCGGGACCTCTCGCAGCATTTCCAGACCCGCGTGGTGATGAAGCAGATCGGAGCCCGCGACGAGGCGCGGCTCCTGGGAGAGTGGAACGACTGCGGGCGCGAGCTCTGCTGCCGCACCCACCTCCAGCACCTGGCGCCCATCCCGATGAAGATGGCGAAGAGCCAGAAGACGACCCTCGACCCGGCGAAGATCTCCGGACGATGCGGGCGCCTGAAGTGCTGCCTTCGCTACGAGCACGACACCTACGTCGAGTTCAAGAAACGGCTGCCGCGCCTCGGCCACAAGGTGCGCACGATGAGCGGCGTCGCCGAGGTGATCGGCACCGACATCCTGTCACAGACGGTCACCGTCGAGTTCCCCTCCGGCGCCCGGGTGAATGTCCCCGTCGGCGAAGTCCTCCCCGTGGAGGCGGAGAGGGCCGCCGGGCCCCGCACAGGGAAAGAGCGCGCCAGCTTCTACGTCACCGTGCCCTTCTTCAACATCGAGATGCCGTTCACCCTGCGCGCCGTCTACGCGGCCATGGCGGCCGACGTCCTGGCCCGAACCCATGCCGGACTCGGGGCCGGCGTGAACTTCCTCACCGGGATCAAGGACCATAGCCGCACCACTCAGAGGGGAGAGAAGGACGAAACCGCGCTCCTCTCGCGCGGGGACCGATACCTCGCCGAGCTCCAGGAGCAGTGGGCGAGCCTCTCGGTGTCGGCTTCGCAGGTCTACCGGACCCAGGCCGAGATCCACAAGAAGACGGTCGCGGATTTCTTCCGGAAGCTCAAGAACAACGACGACATCTATTGCAAACGCTTCCAGGGCTCCCACTGCACCGGCTGCCACTCGTCTTTCCCGGGCCCCGGCGCCGGAGGGACCCCCTGCATCTACTGCGGAGCGCCGCTGGAGGTGATCGACGAGGAGGCATGGTTCTTTCGCCTGTCGAAGTACGCGAAGAAGCTCCTCGCCCATCTGAAAACCCGGGAGGCGTTCATCCGTCCGAGGGTTCTGAAGCTCGACATCGAGAGCCGGGTGAATAGCGGGCTGGGAGACGTGATCGTGGCCCGCTCGACTTTCGACTACGGCATTCCCATCCCGGGCGACGATCGCCACCTGGTCTCCGGTTGGTTCGAGGGGCTTCTGGCCTACGTGTCCGCGCTCGCGGACGGCAAGACGAACCCGCTCCTCGAGACGTTCTGGCCGGCCGACGTCCATCTCGTGACGCGCGAGAACCTCTGGATCCACGCCGTCGTCTGGCCGGCGATGCTCTTCGCGGGCGAACTGGAGCTCCCTGGACAGATCGTGGTCGCCGGCGACTGGCAGACGCCCGGAGAGGAAGGCGAGGAGCCCCGGGTCGTGCTCTCCCGGTCCCTGATCGAGGAATACGGCGGCGAGAGCCTCCGCTACTTCCTCCTTTCCGGGATTCCCTTCGGCCTCTCCGGGACGTTCCGGCGGGAGGAGTTCGAAAAGGTCTTGCAGAGGGATCTCCTGGGCGACTTCTCCTCCCTCGTCCAGCGGGTCCTCTCCATGGTCGAGAAGTACGGCGACTCGCGGGTCCCCCATCCCGGCGAGGAGCAGGACCCGGATGACGATCTCCGCGCGATCGTGGAGAACCTGGAACGCGACTACCGGGCGAACATCGACACCTTTCAGTTCGCGACCGTGCTCGCCTCCGTCTGGGAGTGCCTGCGGGCGCTCGCCCGATACCTGGACGAGACCAAACCCTGGCAGCTTCCGAGGTCCGGACCCGAGGCCGACCGGCTGGCGGCCGTCCTCTACCACCTCCTGGAGACCCTGCGGATCGCCGCCGTCTTCCTCTACCCCTTCCTCCCCCGGACGGCGGAGCGGCTCGCCGCCAAGCTGGGAGCCGAAACGCCTCTCATCCCAACCTTCGAGAAGGCGCGCTGGGGAGGCCTTTCCCCCGGCGCTCCCGTCGACCGCGCCACACCCCTCTTCCCCGAGCTCGAGACGCACCCCGGACTCATAGCGGCCCGGCCCGTCACCGGCAGCTCGCCGAGGCGGGAGACGCATCCCGAGGCCTGATGATAGACGTGGCAACCGTTGATCGCCCAATCATCTACTCCCCGCCCCCGACGTGGCGGGACGAGGTCGGATGATGGACGTAGCCACCGCGATCCGGGAGATCATCCAGGACGACCCGCGCTATACCGAGGCGGCCTACGAGTTCGTCTTCGAGGCCCTCCAGCACACCATGCGCACGCTGGGCCGCGAAGGGCACGTCCGCGGGCCGGAGCTCCTCGAGGGCGCCCGCCGGCACGCCATCGAGCAGTACGGATATCTGGCCCGGACCGTCCTGGCGAACTTCGGGATCCACGGCTGCGAGGACATCGGGCAGGTCGTCTTCAACCTCGTCCAGAAGGGGCTCATGAAGAAGACCGACGAGGACCGCCTCGAGGACTTCCACGGCGGGTACGACTTCGAGAAGGCGTTCGAGGGCGATTTCCGGGTGGATCTCGACGGGACGGATCTCGTTCAGACGTGAGACTGGAAGGTCGCCTTTCCGATCGCGGAGTCCCCAATCCGCAATCCAGGAACGGCCTCCTCTTCTACGACTCGCCGCTCCTGGGATCCGTGGAGGGCCTCTTCCACGCGGTCACGACTCGGATCGGCGGAGCAAGCGAGGGGCCCCGGCGCTACCTCAACCTCTCCCACCGGTTGCCGACCGACCTGGACGCGGTCGCGGCGAACCGGAGCCGGGTCTGCGAGGCTTTCGGCATCCCCCCCGGGAGAACCGTCTTCCCCGACCAGGTCCACGGCGACCGAGTCGCGCGTGTCGGGGAGGCCGAGGCGGGCGCGGGCTATGCCTTCCCCGACCCCGGCATCCCGGCGACGGACGGCCTCCTGACCGACCGGCCCCGGCTCTACCTGTTCGCGCTGTCCGCCGACTGCCCGATCGTGGCCCTGGCCGACCCGCGCCACCGCGGGATCGCCCTCGTTCACTCCGGCCGCCGGGGGACGGCTCGCGACATCGTCGGGCGCGCGGTCCAGGCGATGGCGCGAGAGTTCCGGAGCCGTCCTGGTGACCTCTTCGCTTCGATCGGCCCCGGGATCGGCCCCTGCTGCTACGAGATCGGCCCCCAGGTCGCCGACGAGATCCGGCGGGTCTTCCCGGCCGCCGAAGCGTTCCTCCCCGTCCGCGAGTCGCGCGTCCACCTCGACCTCCCCGCCGCGATCCGGTTCGAGCTCCGCCGCGCGGGCGTCCCCGACGAACAGATCGAGATCTCGCCTCTCTGCACGTCCTGCCGCACCGACCACTTCTACTCCCACCGCGCCGAGGGGGTCCGCACCGGACGCTTCGCGGCTATCCTGGGCTGGCGGGAGTAGATCAGATCAAAGCCTCGTGTGGCGCCGGAATGAGCAGCCAGGCCCATCATCCGCCGGACCCTCCTGCCAGCCGGCGACCACAACCCGCCTTCTCGTGCAAAACCGCCACTCGGATGCCTCCCACCCCCGCGACCCCCCCGCTCGCCCTTGGCCGCCCTTGGCAGGCAGCGGCAACGGTCAGATCCCGAAAGTTGTCACCCTGGGTTGTTACCCTGGTAGGCGATGGCCTACCCAATTCGAGAGATCCTTCCGGACCGCTTCTACCTCGTGACCTCGAGGTGCCTGGATTGCCAGTTTCTGATGCGACCGAGCGACCAGGTGAACTACATCCTCGCGGAGTGGTTTGTCCGGGCCGCTCATCGCCACGAGGTCGAGGTCTACGCGGTCTTCTGCGCCTCCGATCACTGGCACGCGATCTTGCGCTGCCCGCGGGGGAACCTCGACGAGTTCGTGCGCTACTTCGAGTCCTACGCGGCCCGGTTCCTCAACGTCCATTGGATGCGCTCTGGAACCGTCTTCCCCCGCCGCTACAGCGCGGAACCGATTCTCGACGACGACGCTCTTGTCGACAAGATCGTCTACGTCCTCACGAACCCTGCCAAGTCGCATCTCGTGGAGACGGTCGACGATTGGCCCGGCTTCTCCTCGGCCCCCGAGGCGCTCAAGAACCAGAAGCGGACATTCCGCATCTTCCACCGATCCCGGTGGCACAAGGCCGGCTGTCCCAAGGACAAGAGCCGCTTCATGGAGGATCTCTCGCTCGCGATCGCCGCCCCCCCTTGCTGGCGGAGCCTCTCCGCGAAGGAGCGTGCTCGCCGCCTTCGCGAGCTCGTCCAGGCCCGCGAAGAGGAGTTCCGGAAGGCGAGGAAGGCGGCAGGGATCCGAGTTCTCGGCGTCCGGGCGATCCTCGCCGCGCGCCGAACCGATCGGCCGCGGCACATCAACACAAGCCCCCGGCCCCTTTGCCACGCCTCGACCAAGGCGCTCTGGATGGAGTACCGCGACGCCCGCCAGCGCTTCGTCTACCTCTACCGGATTGCGTCCCAGAAGTACCGCGCGGGGGAGAGGGGCGTAGAGTTCCCCGAGGGGAGCTTCCCTCCATGGTTACGGAAGGCGGGCTGACGCCCGCCACGACCCGGCAGCGGTGACGCTCCGGCGCGAGAGCGCCGGCAGCCGCCGCATGCTAACCCAGGTCGTTCCCTGGCTCCCGAAGGCCTCCGCGACGCCCTGATCGCCCACCGCGAGGCGCCCGAGGACCTCCATACCGTCCTCACTCTACGCTTCCAAGGCGAGCGTCGTTCGGCGATGATTGACACCCGACGACCGGACACCCGACGACCGGGATTCGCGGGATCGGAGAGGCGCACCTCGAATCTCGCGTTCTGGCCGACGAGGAAGAGCGCCGGGAACTCGCTGTCAGGCGTCTCGACCGACGCCGCCCCCACGACCTCAAGCGCCGCGAAGGCGCCAGGGGCGACTGCCAGAAGGAGAGAGAGCGCGAGACAGAGAGAGAGCGAAGCTCGTGCTCGACTCATCGTTCTTCTCCTTCTTTAATACCCTTAAAACTCGGGTTCCCATCCTTCGGGCCGGCCGCGAACGCCTCGTCGATCCGCCTGTGGATTCGCGCTTCCTCGGGGGTGAGCACGCCCTCCGCGACGAGGAGGTCGTAGTCGGCGACGGCCGAGAAAGCGGAAGTGTCGTCGAAAGAGATCTCGCCGCTCGCAGCGAGCGTGCAGAGCACGCCGGCCGCCTCGTCGAGATCGAGCTCGGGGGCAGCCTCGGCCCGCGCCGGCTGCTTTTTTTCGGCGATCGGCGAGTCGTGGCCGGGTGGCGGATCGCCGGACCCCCCGGGCAGCGCCAGGAAGAGCCCGGCGATGGCCACGAGAGATGCCGCGGCCGGGACGAGCCATCGTTTTGGACGTCCCTCGCGGCGGGTCGTACCGGCGGTGATCGCTCGGGGCCGCAGAGATTGGCCGAGCGGTGGGGTACCCAAGGCGCCGAGTCCTGCCCGGACGCGCGAGGCAACATCCGGCGAGAGCCCTGCTCGCTTCAGGAGACCGGCAAGAACCAGGAGCGCGTTCTTCCTGAGAGCGGCGTGAGCACTCGCGATACCCAGGAAGTGGAGGAGATCGCACGCCGCGCCGTCAACTTCTTCGCGGTGGAGGCGCGAGATCCCCCGGCGGTACCAGCACTCCGGACGCGAGAACCCGAGTTCGATCGCCCGCGAGAAGTCGAGGATGGCGGCCGCGTGGTCGCCTGCCGTCTGGTGGACGAGACCTCGATCGAAGAGGTAGTTCGCCCGAGGGTCGATCTCGATCGCGCGCGTGAGATCCGCGAGGGCCGGACCGGCACGCCCAAGCCTGGCGTGGAGCATGCCGCGAATATTGTGGGCCGCGGCGTTCTTCGGAACGAGCTCGATCGCCCGGCTCGCGTCGGCGAGCGCGAGCTCGATCTGCCCGAGAAGGGCGTAGGCGACCGCGCGGGAGAGATGCGCCTCGGCGTCTTGCGGTTTCAGCGAGAGCGCGCGACTGTAGTGCGCTGCGGCCTGCGACGGAGATCCCGCGGCAAGGAACGCGCTCCCGGCCTCGACGTTTTCGCGCACGGCCGAGAGAGCGCGCGCGAGGAGAAGGTCGAGCGTCTCGCCCGAGACGTATCCGTCGAGAAGGATCAGCGCGAGGGGGCGAGACGGGGAGGCCGCTTTCTCCTTCAGGAGGTCGCGAGTCCGCGCGGGCGGGAGCGCACCCGTGGCCAGGAGAATCTCCAGGAGGTTTTTCTCCTCGACCGCGAGACCACCGAGGAGGCGCTTGCGAGCTCCAGGTTCCGGCATGGCTTTCTCCCTCTTGCTCCAGGCCGGGAGTCAAATGTCGCAGAACGTCCCCATCCCGTTAAAAAGGTAATTCAAGACTGTGTCTTCTCGCCACAGTGTCGTCAAAGTCTTGACATGGCGCGCCGGTTCTGGTTTCCTACGCCTCGTGCTCGGCATTCCGCCACACCCGCGTTGACCTTGAGGGGCCGTGTCGAAACAGGAGCCGCCATGACCGATCGCTACATCGACCAGGAAGAGACCCATATCTACGGCCCCTACGCCGTGAAGAAAATCGCCTCCGTCGTGAAGGGGCTGGTGCCGGAGTGCGACGGGGCGCTAGAGCACATGGCCGCGAATGTGGAAAAGGCGACCACAGCGGTGAAGGGGGCGCTGAAGCTCGCCCGCACGGCCGGGGCAGGCGTACGCAAGGGCGCCAAGGAGCGCAAGCCCGCCCTCGCCGGGGCGATCGACGTGCTCGGCCGCTTCTCCAGCCACCTCGACGGCCACAAGAAGGGCGCCGTCGATCGCAAGACCTACTTCACGAAGGACGGCACCGCCGCCGGTGTCGGGCGCGCCACCGCAGATGTCCTCCTGGCGCTGGGGCACATCCACGGGGAGCTGACAAAGGACGGCAGCCCGGTTAAGAACAGCACGGACTGGGCCGCGGACTTCGGTGCGGCGATCGGCGCGCTCACCCCCGTCGCCGACCACGCGGACGCCGCGCGGACCGATCGGCGGGAGAGCACGCCGGAGATCGAGGCGGCGCGCGCGGCGTGGCTCCTCGTCTACGGGGCCGCGAAACTCGTCGTCGAGGCGGTGCTGCGCCTGACCGGAAAGCTCCAGCTCATGTCCGAGGTATTCCACGACCTGGCGGTGGCGGGCAACGCGAAGGTGACCGCGCCGCCGCCCGAGACGTCGGGCGGGAGAGGCGCGAAGGGCGATGGAGGAGAAGTCGGAGCGTAACCAGGTCCTCCGCCCTCCTGCGTCGCGCAGGACCCCAGGGGGTCAAATTCCCCGCCCTCCTGCGCCGCGCAGGAGCCCTGGGGACCAAGTTCTCCGGCCTCCTGCGTTGCGCAGGAGCCCTGGGGAGCAAGTTTTCCGGCCTCCTGCGTTGCGCAGGAGCCCTGGGGACCAAGTCCTCCGGCCTCCTGCGTCACGCGGGAGGGGTCTGGTTCTCGTGCTGAGCATGACCAGGCTTTGGGCTGGAGGCTGTAGGCTGCAGGAACGGCCGAGGGGGCCCGCACGGGTCGCTTTCGCGGCAATCCTCGGATGGCGCGAGTAGGAAGGTGTCTACCGGCCGCCAAGAGCGACGAGACGCCGGATCGCCTCGTCCCCCTCCGGCGTCCCCGCGGCACTCTGGGCGACCTGTTCGTACATCGCCCGCGCGGCCTCGATCTCGCCCCTTGCCTCCAGTTTTCCCGCCTCGGAGAGCACGAGTCTCCGGTAGGCCGCGGGATCCGCGTGCAAGAGCTCGGTCCCATGCGCGAGGGACTTGCGGAACTCCGGGTCGTCAAGCAGTGGAAGGGACCGTCCGAGGAGGACCGCCCGGGGGTCTTCCGGAAAACGCCGGACGAACTCCTCGATGTCACGCCGCGCGTCCGCGGTCCGGTCCTCGCGGAGCGCCTTGCCAACGTCCTTCACGAGCTCGTCCGCGCCGCGCTCCGGCGCTCCGGAGTCGTCCGGATCGTGGGTCCGGGGCTCTTCCGTCGCGGGGGATTCACCCCCAGGCGGCGCCGGCTGTGCGGCCGGCGATGGCGCGGTCCGACCCTCCTCCCCGGCCGGCTCCCACCGAGCGTCCGCCGCCACGAGGAGCGAATAGGCAAGGGCGACCGCCCCGGCCACGCCCAGCGCCAGGCCGGCCCAGAGCGCCGTGGAGGTCGGCGTTCGGCGACGCCGGCGCGAGCTCGACTTCCGGAGCGCCGCCCGGCGGGCCCCGCGGGGACCCGCAAGCGATCGCTCCAGCGCGGACGAGACCTCCCGCATGTCGGCGAAGCGCTCGTCCCGCCGCTTGGCGAGCATGGTCTCGATCGTCCCGGCGAGCCCCGCCGGAACGTCGGGCCGGAACGGTTCCAGGGACGGGACCGGCTGCTCGCAATGCGCGCGGAGGACCGCGATCGGGCTCTCCCCGCGGAAGGGCGGCACGCCCGCCGTCAGGTGGAAGAGCGTCGCCCCGAGCGAGTAGACGTCGGAGCGCCGGTCGAGATCCCTCCTCCCTTCCGCCTGCTCGGGGCTCATGTAGGCGGGCGTTCCCATCATCTGGCCGGTCGAGGAGAGCGTCGCGAAATGCTCGCTCCGGACGAGGCCGAAGTCGGCGACCTTGAGGACGCCCTCCGCGGTGACGAGCAGGTTCGCCGGTTTCACGTCGCGGTGGACGATCCCCACGTCGTGAATCGCCGCGAGGCCGGCCGCGGCCTGCCGCCCGAGATCCACGATCTCCTGGAACCCGAAGAACCGGCCGGTGGCGAGCTCTCGGGCCAGGCTTTCCCCCCCCACGAGCTCCAGGACGAGATAGAGCGTGCCGCCCTCTTCCCCCGAGTCGAGGAGCCGCACCACGTTCGGGTGATCGATCGCCGAGGCCGCCGCCCCCTCGCGGAGGAAGCGATGGACCGATCGCGAGTCTCCCTGGAGACCCGGGGCGAGAATCTTGAGCGCGACCGGCCGCCCCTTCCGCCGGGCCTGGTACACCACGCCCATTCCCCCCTCTCCGATCCTGGACTCGACCAGGCAACCGCCAATCGACCGGCCGAGGAGGGTGTCGTTCAATGGCGGAAGGAGAATTGCGGATTGCGGATTCCGAATTGTGAGTTCCACATTCCGCATTCCGCATTCCGCATTACTTCGGCCCTTCTCCCCCTCCCGCCGCGTTCGCGAACATCCGGTACTCCTCGATCGACTCCGCCGAGCGGCCGAGCTTCTCGAGGGCGACCACGATCCCGCGCTGGAGCTGCGGGTCGTCGACGTAGTCGCCGACGAGCTTCGCCCCCACGTCATCCGAGACCCGCGCCCGGATCCGGCTGCGGAGCCAGGCCCGCACGTCCTCCTTCGCGGCGCGAGTTCCGAGACCCGCGAACCACTCCTCGAATCCCGGGTAACGGGCGGGGTCTCGCCCGTCGTTCTCGGCGAGTTGCCGGAGAATCTCCTGGTTTGCCGCGTAGTGGCGGTCGAGGTAGTCCTGGAAGGCGTTCCTCTCCAGGAGCTGCTGGAGCGCCTCGTTCTTCCAGCTCGTCGATTCGGGGAGGAGGACCTCCACGTCGGGCAGGACGCCCCCCTCGGTCCTGACCTTGCCGTCCCCGCCCACCTCCCGGTCGACCGAGCGACCGCTCGGGAGGTAGTACTTCGCGATCGTGAGGCGCAGGCGATCGTCGGGCCGGCTTTTGAGCTCGAGGACCTGCTGTACGGTCCCCTTGCCAAACGTGCGCTCTCCGACGAGCGTGGCCCGCTTGTGCTCGGAGAGCGCCCCCGCGACGATCTCGGACGCCGAAGCGCTCCCCCCGTTCACGAGGATCACGAGAGGGTAGTTCGCCCGCTGGCCTTTCCCCGTCGTGAGAAGCTGCTGCCGGGGGGCGATCGTCTTGTTCCTGCCCTCGCTGTAGACGACGAGCTTCCCTTCATCGAGAAAGAAGTCCGCGACGGAGACGGCGGCTTCCAGATACCCGCCGCCGTTGTCCCTGAGATCGAGGACCAGGCTCTCCATCCCCTTCGCTTCCAGGTCTTCGAGGGCGCGTCCGAGCTCAGCGGCGGTCTCCTTGCCGAACTGGATCATCTCCACGTAGCCGATCTTGCCCGGGAGCATCTTGTGGTAGACGCTCGGGACCTCGATCCGGCGGCGCTCCACGACGAACGTGCGCGCCTCGTTCCAGCCGGCTCGGTAGCACTTGAGCGACACCTTCGTCCCCGGCGTCCCCTTGATCTTCTTGATGATGTCTTCGACCGGCTGGCCGACCGTGGACCACCCCTCCACCTCGAGGATCCGGTCCCCCGAGCGGAGCCCGGCCTCGTAGCCCGGCCCCGAGTAGATCGGGCTGATCACCGTGAAGTATCCGTCGCGGAGTCCCACGTAGACGCCGATCCCCGCGTAGTCCTGCTTCAGGCGCTCCAGAAACTCCTCCCATTCCTTCTTGGTCCAGTACGAGGAGTGGAGGTCCATCGACTGGACCATTCCCTTGGCGGCGGCGACGAGGAGATCCTCTTCCGTGTGCTTGTCCCCGTAGACGTGGAGCTTCTGGATCAACTCCGCGAGCTCCCGGAGGAATGCGGGCTCCTTCTCCTCGTCCTTCGTCACGCCCGAGAAGATCATCTTCTCGTAGCGCTCCCGCTCCTGGAGCCTGTCGATGTAGCTCCTCGCGAGGCGCCCGCGCGGCGTGGGCTCCTTCTTGAGGTCGTTCAGGACGACCTTCGCGTCCTCGATGTTCCCGACCTCGGCAAGCGCCAGCGCTGCCTCGTAGCGGAGTTCCACGCTCTCGGATTCCAGGAGCGCGCGGAGCTCCCGGGTCCCGCGGACGTTTCGCGAGGCCCGGTAGAGGGACTTCGCGAGCGCGACCTTGAGCCGCGGCTCCAGCGCGTTGTCGAGGAGCCCCTCCAGGTCCTCCTCCAGCGACAGGTCCCCCTCGATCCCCAAGAGGTCGGCCGCGAGGATCTGGACCTCCACGTCGCGCGCCTCCTTCACGAGCCCGATGAGCGAGTCGAGGCCCGTCTCCCGCGCCCCCAGCCGGCAGAGCGCCTTCGCGCAGCCAAGCCGCGTGCGCTCGCCTTTCCCCTCCATGGCCTTCTTGATCGGCTCCGCCGCGTCCGGCCCCAGCTCCTCGAGCTTCAGCGCCTCGTCCCAGAGGTTCGCACCCGGAGCCTCCATCCGCTCCACGTAGCGCTGGACCCTGCGCTCGATCCGCCCGGAGTCGTCTTCCTGGGCACGGACCGGCGCGAGGGCCACGACGGATAGACAAAGGAACAGGGCGAGGAGAGACGGTCGCGACCTTCGCATCGCGCGAGCTCCTAGAGCCTTGTGTGCCGAGGGAATGACGAGCCAAGTCTATCACCGGCCCGAGCTTGCCGCCAGGCGCGGGGCCGTGACCGATCCGTGACACGGGCGCTCTAGGCTTCTCGCATGAGCCACGCCCGACCGGTTCCCCGCGCCCTTGCTGTCCTCGTCCTCCTTCCCCTCCCCGCCCTCCTCCCCGCCGCGCTCGTCTCCGGCGAGGAAGGCGAGCTCTTCCAGGAGGCCTTGCACCTGGAGAAACTCCGGGGGGACCTCCCAGCCGCCGCGGAGCTCTATCGCAAGATCGCGGAGTCGGACGCGACTCCCCCGGCCGAGGCGGCCCGGGCGAGGCTCCGTCTGGCGACCTGTCTGGAGGAATCGGGGCGGACCGAGGAGGCCGTCGAGGTGCTGCTCGCGGTCCTCGCGCGCGACCGGGACGAGCTCCCCGTGGTCCGGATCGCGCTGGAGCGGCTGCGGCGCCACCAGGAGCGAGCGGAGGAGAGGCTCGCCGCGGGCGAGGAAGTCCGGCGGGCGGAGCTGGCGAAGGAGGAGCTCGCGCGGCAGCTCGGGGAGCTCGAGGCGAAGTACCGCGCCGCGCTCTCCGACCTGGAGGCGTCGCAAGAGAGCCGCGACTCGCTCGCCCGCGAGATCGCCGAGAAGGAAAGCGCCCTCCGCGAGACGGCCGTCCGGATCGAGGAGGAGAAGGCGGCCCTCCGGGAGGAGGGCGGGGAGCCGGAGGGCGTGGACCTCGTGGACCGCGCGCGTGGGACGCTCGACCGTCTGGCGGCACGGGAGCGCGTGCGATTGGAGCAGGGGGAGCGCGTCGTCGTCTACCTCGAAGAGGAGGCGGCTCGCCTGGAGCGCGAAGGGCGCCTGCCCGAGGCCGCTTCGCGGCTCGAGGAGGCGATCCGTCTCGCGCCCGCCGACCGGGAGCTCCGCACCCGGAGGGACGAGATCCGCGCCCGCGCCCAGGGCGCTCAGCCCGACCGAGGAGCGCCCTCCCCTGGCAGGGAAGCCGAGGGCGCCGTCCTGGGAATCCACGAAACGCGCCCGGTGCGTGAAGCGTTCGAACGGGCCTTCCGATCGGTGCGCCTTCCGGACGACGTCGAGGTCCCCGGAAGCGGCGACCCCGCCTTCCAGGGTACTCTGAGAAAGGCAGGCGTGGAGGAAGTGGGGCTCTCGCGGGAGGAGTTCGACTCGTGGCTCGTCGGGCGGATCGAGTCGGGGGTCCGGCCAGGGACGTGGTCGGAGCCGGAACGACAGATCGTGCTCGCGGGCGACGACCTCCTCGTGCGGCGCGAGCCCGCCGTCCAGCAGGAAGTCGCGGCGCTCCTCTCCTCCCTAGCCGAGCCCCTTTTCTTCCGTGCGAAGATCCTGCTCGTGCGGGTCCAGGCCCTCTTCTACGGGCCCCGCTTCCTGGAGGAGGCAACCCGCGACTGGAACCTCGCCGAGACCGGAACCGAAACGGGACTCGCCCCCACGGGTTCCGTGCTCCGGGCCGTCCTCGACCCGGAAAGGGAGGCCGCGCTCCTCTCACGGGCTCGCTCGACGGCGCGGGCATGTCTCGTGCCGGCCGCGCCGCTCGTCCTCCTGGAGGGGCAGTCCGGTTCGGTCTCCCTCCTCTCGCACACCGTGGCGATCACCGACTACGAGAAGAGGAAGGTGGGCGACGAGTTCGCCTCCCGCCCCGTGGTCGAAAGGCTCGCGGAAGGGATCGTGCTCCGGCTCATCCCGGCGCCGGGCCCCGGCGGGCCCGAGATCCAGGGACACATGCGATCGACGCGACTTATCCGGCCGCTCTCGGGGGTCTCGACGGCGGCCGGCACGAACCAGATCGCCGCGTACCTGGAGCAGAAAGCCGAGTTCGAGATTCCCGTCACCCCCGATCGGACACACCTTCTCCTGGGACTCGCAAACCCCTTCGCGGACGGAGATTTTATGGGAAGAACGGGAAGAGCGGGAGGAACGGAGCGCCTCCCGCACCTCGCCCTTCTCGTCTCGACCCGCGCCCTGTCGCCCGAGCCGGATGCTGGCGGCGCCAGCCCGCCGGAGGGTCCCGGGCGCCCGGAGGGCTCGCTGCTCCGCGCCCATGCGGTCGCGGACCTCCTGGGCGCCGAGGACGCCGACTTTCTGGTGGAGTCCCCGCCGGGTGGAGCGCTCTCCTCGCCAGAACCACCGATCGAGGGCCCGGCGGCCGATCTCGCGGACGCGGTGCGTTCTTTCGTCGCCGGGGACGGAATCCGAGTCGAGCCGGCCGGCGACTCGCTCGCGGTGGAGGGCCCCCCGGAGGTCCATGCCCAGGTGGCCCGGATCCTTTCTGCGCTCCGCTCGGGGCCCGCGGCTCCGGCGCGGATCTCGCTCGTGGCCTACGCGCTCGAGTCCGAGCTCCACGACGCGTTCTTCCGGGAGCGAGGAGCGGGCGATCTCCCGCTCGTCGTTCTCGGCCGGGAGGACGCCGAACGCGCCTTCGCCGCGTGGGACCCATCGCGGGCTCTTTTTGAGTACTTAAGAGAGGTCCGCGCTTCGCCCGGGCGGCTCGCCACGCTGTCTCGAGTCACGTTCGAACGCTACGTCGCGGGCTTCGACGTCGTGCGCGAGGAGGGGGGTGCGGGGGGAGGAGGGCAGGAGCGCCTGGTCCCGCGAGAGGCGACGGCCGCGGAGGGGATCGCAATCGCGCTCCGGATCTTCCGCCCCCTCCCCGAAGGCGCCACGCACGTCACCCTCTCGCTCTGGATGGGCGAGAACCTCGGGGACGAACGGACCCTGTTCCCTGGCGGACTGGAGGCCTTCACCCCCCGCCCCTCTATTCACCGGGGACTCTGGAGGAGCGTGGTCCCCGCGGGATCATGGATCGTCCTGGGGGGCCTTCCGGCAGGACCGGCGGGAGGAACTCCCGACTCTGAGGACTCGAAAAGGCGCCTCGTCCTGGCGCTGTCGCCGGAGGAAGACAAGTGAGCGCGGAGCTCGCGAATCACCCGGCCGATGTCCGCCGGGAAATCCCGGAGCCGATCGTGTACGACGTCTCCCACCTCACGCGTCCCGTGTCCGATGCGGCCCCCTTCCGGCCCGAGTCGTGGGCGAAGAAGCAGACGGTGTACGGAGTGGACTTCCCCGCCCTGGCACGCGAGGCGGCCGATCTCGCTCCCATCTCCGAGGCTGCCCTCATAGAATGGATCCGTCGCGCGGTCGCCCCCGGGGAGTGGGGCGGTCCGCGCGTCGGGATCACGAGCGCTCCAGGGAGACTTCTCATCCACCAGATCCCCGCGGTCCACCGGGAGATCGACTCGGCTTTAGGGGAGCTCTCCGCCCGCTCTCACGGCGAGCTCTCCGCCAGCGCGTTTCTCGTCGCTCACAAGGACAACTTCTTCAAGGAGGCAGAGGTGGCGTTCCACCCCTGCGTCGCGACCTCTCCGTGGGGGAAGCACCTGCTCCACGTGACGACGCTCGGCAGGGACGAAAGGGTCGACTGGCTCCTCGCCGTGTCGGCCTCGAAGAACGCGACGCTCGTGGATGCCGGGGAGCGGCGACAGCCCCACGCCCGCGCCTTTTCCTTCACCTTCTTCCGGCAGGTCCGCTACCTCGCGGGCCGGCCCGACTCCCGGTCCGGCCCCTTCCCGCCGTCCCCCACCGCGCGCGCCTACGATGGAGTCCACCTGCGCCTCCTCCCCCTCCTTTCGCGGGCCCGGGATTCCTTCGACCTCTCGCTCGCAGGACGGATCGCGATCATCGCCCGGCCGCACTCGACGCTCGATTCGGCCGAGGGCGAGGTCGTCGTTTGCCACCAGACCGTCTTCGAGTTCGAGCTCCGGCTCGACGTCCCAGCCGGCCGGTCGCTTCTGGTTGCCGGCCTGCCCAACCCGTTCGAGGAGAAAGGCGACCGCTCCTACACCCACGGGGGACGCCGGAAGGAGAACCTCATGGTCCTCCTCTCGCTCGAACCTTGAGGCGGGTCCCCGGTCTGCTCGTTCTGGCGATCCTCGCCGGCTGCACGGGGAACGGCGATTCGAAGCCGCCCGCGGACGGCGACGAGGAGCGCCCGCAGGACGGCACGGTCGGGCCCGCGAGCGAGAGCGATCCGGAGGCCGGTAGCGGCGGTCCCTCTCCCGGAGGGAGCGTCTTCGTTCCCAGGCCGCTCTCCAGGGAGGCACTTCTCGCTCCACCGAACCCGATCGACCTCGTGGCGGTCGAGCCGTCGCTCCCCGGAGAGCCCGCCCGCGTCCTGGTCCGGTGGCGTCGCGCGGTCGAGGCAGAGATCCTGCTCTTCCGTGTGGCCGACCCCGGAGCCCTCTTCGCGCGGGCAGGGCTCGGGGAAGAACGCCTCGATTCGTCCCCTTCCGGTGGCCTGGAGAGCCTCGCCGCGTTCGCCGGGCACGCCGCGCGTGGCGGATCGGGCGGGCGCGCTTCTTTTTTTGAGTACTTAAAAAACGCTCTCCCGGAACCAGGATCCGGGCCCGACCCGGGGCTCTCGCTCCTCTGGGCCACGCCTCTTTCCAGGGACGTGGAAAAGGGAACCGAGGCGGCGGACCTGGACGAGCTCGTCGAAGGACCCGTCCTTTCGCCTGGCCTCTATCTGTGGCTTGCCCGGAGTCCCTCCCACAACGCCTTCCTCCCCTTCGCCGCCGGGGAGATCGTGACCTGGGTCCACCGCACGGGAGAGTGGATAGGGCTCTTCGCGACGGACGGCAAGGGCGGGTCTCTCGCGGGAGCGACCGTGCACATCCTTGCCGGCCGGCGCGAGCTCGCGAAGATCTCCACGGACCCGGACGGCTTCGCGGCGGCGCGAATCGGACCCGGCCCCGCCTGGATCCTCGTCGAGTCGGCAAGCGACGTCCTCCTCGCCCCGGCACCTCGCGTCGCGGCGCCGCCGCCCGGCCTCTCGGTCGGGGCCGTTCCGGTCCCCTCGACGCTCGCGGCCGGAACGCGCGCGCGGATCGCCTGCGTCGCCTCGCGACGGATGGAAGAGGGAGGGCGAACGCCGGCCGGGGACCTCGTGCTCTGGGTGGAGATCTGCGACGCGGCCGGCGCGTCGGTCGCTCGCGCCTCCGCACGGACCGACGCCCTGGGGCTCGCCCTCGCGGAGGTCGACCTGCCGGAGCGGCTCGCTCCCGGGGAGGGGAAGATCCTGGTTCACGCCGAGGGCGCGTCGTTCGAGCGAACGTGCCGCCTCGCCCCGTGTCGCGACCGGCTCCGGATCGGCGCCCGGAGGAACCCTGGCGAGGGCGGCGAGACCTGGGAGTTCGAGGTCCGCCACGAAGCCGGAGGGCCGGCCGCCGATGCCGAGGTGGAGATCGCCGCCTTTTTTAAGTACTTTTTTAAGTACTTTTTTAAGTACTTAAAAAAGGGAACGGAACGAACCCGGGCGAGCCAGGATGGGAAGTTCCGCTGGCGTCTCGACGCGAGCGCCGGCGATGCGTCGGCCATCGCCGTCCGGGCGCGAACCGCCGAGGGATCGACGGGGGAGGCATGGTTCTCGCTCTTGCCATCCGTACCAACCGGGAATGCCCTCGTGTCGCCCGCCGGGAGGCTCTACTTCGCGGGCGAGGAACACCGGGGCCAGCTCCTCGACCGCCCCGGAGTCCATCGCATCCGGCTTGCCCCTGAGGACGGGGAACGAGAGGGAGTCGTCTACGCGGCGGACGACGAGGGGAACGTCCCGCTCGACACTCCCCCGCCGGAAGCCGACCGGTTGCTGGCCGAGCTCCACGGAGACCGGGTGCGGTACCTCGTCGCCCCTGATCCCGGGGTCGCCGACCCCGCGGTCCAGGACTCCGGACCTGCCGAGGTCCTCGTGTTCCTGGAGCGCCCCGGGGGCCTGGTGGGGAAGAGGATCGCCCTTTCGGGTGCCTGGATCGGGGAGACCGCTCCGGCCGAAGGCGCCGCGCTCGCCCTCGTCTTCCCCGGGAGCCACGGGTCGGTCCGGCGCATTCTCCTGCCGGAGCCGCGCCCCCTGGCGACCTGGACCGGTTCCGGGGACTCAGTCGAGCTCACCGCGATCGAGGGGAGCGTGGAAGGCCTCGCGTGGTTCGAGAGATCCGGGATGAGTCCGGAGCTTCTCTCCCCCGCGGCTCCGAACCCGGCGACCGTGCGGGCGACATCCTCGGCCCCCTCTTCCGCGAGCTCCTACGAACCCGCGCGCTACGCCGAGTACGCGACCGCCCTCGTCGATGACCTCCTTTTCCAGGCGCTCCTCGCCATGCAGGAAGGACGGGAAGCCGACGCCAGGGCGCTCGCGGAGAGAATCATCGAGCACGACCCGTTCCATCCGACGGCCTGCGAGATCCTCGGTATCCACCCCGCGACAGCGCCGGAAGCCGACACCGCCCTGCGGCTCCGCGAGACAACGGTCGCCTCCGACCTTCGCGGCCTGCGTCTGGAGTCCGCCCTGGGCAGGGTCGAGGCGGAGTCGGGGATCGAGATCGTCCTCGACCCGGCCGCTCTCGCGCGCGAGGAGGTCTGGAACTCCCCGACCGACCTGGAGACGGCGGAGAGATCGGCCGAGGCCGTCCTCGTGGGTCTCTGCTCCCGCTTCGGTCTGGTCTACCGCGTCGAGAAGGGAGCCGTCGTGGTGACGGTCCCGGAGCGCGCCGGCGCGGAGAGCCTCCTGGATCTCGTCCTCTCGGAGCTGGCGGAGGGAGAGGAGCCTGCCCTCGCGGGCCCGGTCGCGAGTTCTCCCGCGAACTGGACCGTCGCGCTCGGGGGAGGACCCGTTCTTTTTCGGCGCGAGGGTCTCCTCGCCTTCCCGCCCGACGCTCTCGAACCGCCGGGGGCCGCGGGCCCCTTCCGGCTGGATGGGCCCGGTTCCTTCGAATTCTCAGGATACGGGTCGCTCTCGCCCTGGGACCGCGTCGCCGTTCTCCTGGGGGTCGGATCGGACGGCCGAGCGTCGCTCGAACCCAAAGAGGTCGATCTTCCCGGGATCGAGATCCTCGCGCCCTCTCGGGCGAGGTCGGGCGACGAGATCGAGGCCGCCGTCGCCGCGGCCGCCCCGCGAAGGTCGGGCGTAGAGGTCGGGCTACGCCTGCCGGGGCTCGAAGAAGCCTGGGCCCTCGAACCCGGCGAGACCCGGTTCCGGACGGCGCGGTTCGAGGTCCCGGAGGGAGGGGTCGAGCTTGCCGCAAAGGCCGCCTCTTCTGAGTGCTCCAAGTACCTAGAAACCCTTCCCCGGCGCGTGGAGCTCGTCACAAGGAGCGGGACCCTCGGCCACGACGATGCCTTCCTCTCCTTCGTCGTGGAGGAGACGCCCCAGGCGCCCCTCCTCTCGGCGCGGCTCCGCCTCTACGAGGATCCCGCAGCAATCGCGGCCGAGATCCTCGAATCGGCGTGCGCGAGGCCGGCGACGCTCGGCGAACGCATGCTCGCCCTTCTCGCGCCGGCCCTCGTCGCCGCGGACCCCGGCCTCGCGGGCGCGGCGCCGGAGCTCGCGGCCCGCGCGGCGGACCTCGCGTCCGCGGCGCCCCCCCTCCCGGAGCCCTCGCCCGAGGGAGGGTACGGCCCCTGGCCTGGAGCGCCTCCCGACCCGGATTCGACCGCCGGCGCCCTCTTCGCCCTGGCGGCCGCCCGGCGCTGTGACCTCGCCGTGGACCCGGACTGGATGAGGGCCGCGGCCCGGGGCGCGCGCCGGTTCCTCTTTGCGACCCGCACAGGCGACCCCGAGCGCTGGCGGCTCCTCGCCGCGATGGCCGACGCGGGCGAGTACGTGGCTGACGAGGTCGCCCTCTCCCTCGCCCGGACCGACTTCGAGAAGGTGACTCACGACGTGCTCGTCCATGCCTTCCTCGCCTGCAAGGCGATCGGACGGGACGGCGAGGCGAAGGAGCTCGCCGCCCGGCTCGTCGCGGGGACGCTCCGTTCGCGAACGGGAGCCTTCTGGGGGGAGGAGGGCTCAGGCAGCTCGAACGACTCGATCGAGGTCACGGCGCTCGCGCTGGCGGCCCTCGCGAGAGCGGGAGTCCAGGAACTCCCCGCGGCGGAGGGGCTGGCCTACCTCGTCTCGCGAAAGGGAGGTCTCGGTTGGGGATCGGCGCGTCGCGACCTGGCGGTCCTTTCCGCCCTCCTCGCGCTGGGCGACGCGGACCTGATCGAGTGGGGTTCTGGAAATGCGCGCGAGGAGTCGATCGACCTCTCCGACCTCGTCCAGGGACCCAACGAGCGCGAGCCCGGCTTGGGTCTCCGGCCCCTTCACTACACACTCGCCTTCGAGTACGCCGCCCGGCCGGACGCGAGCTCTCGCCTGGAGCGCCGCGCCTTTCCCCTCTCCCCTGCCTCCGGCCCCCTCTCCCCTGCCTCCGGCCCCGAGTCCTGGCAGCCCGGCCCACCGGTCCCCGAGGGAGCCCCACTAGCCGCTGGCCAGCCGTACCTGGTCGAGATCCGGTGCCCATCGGCCCTGCCGCCTGGGCTCTACCGCCTCGTCGAACCCGTCCCGCCCGGCGCTCTCGTCTTCGGTTGGCGTGGCCCCGAGGGCGCGGCGTCCGGCCTCTTCCCGGAAGGGGACGGCCTTTCCTTCTCCACCCACGCCGTCCTCGAGGGCGCGCCTGGCGAGGTCTTCTCCTACCTCGTCGTCTTCTCGACCCGCGGGCGCTTCCGCGTGCCGCCTGGCGTGCTTTCGCTCTCCGATCGGCCGGAGCACGCTTTCCCGACGCCGGGAGCGACGCTCGCGGTTGAGTGAGGAAGGGCCGCCGCGCGCCTCGCGGACTCGCTCACGACCCTCCGTCGCCGCCCACGCGCCTCCCGGTGAGCCTCTCGATCACGAACTTCGCGTAGGCGAATCCCATCTCGCCGGTTGCCGTGCTCCGGAAGCCCTGGTAGTAGCCGTCGAGGTGAAGGATGCCATAGGCGCGGTGGAAAGACTGGAGAACCTTCCCGTTGCGGGCGCCGTGGCGCGAGAGGGCCTGACCGTACGCCTTGTACTCCTGGGGGAGCTTCCCGTGAGGCACCCCACGAGCCATGAGGAAGCTCTTGATCGCCGCGAGGACCGCGAGGTACGCGGTGCCGCACGCCTCCCGCACCCGCTTCACGTAGACGTACCGCTCGTCGCGCACACGGACCGAATCGAGGAGCTCCCGGGCGTTCCGGTAGTATTCGACCGCCTCCTCCGAGTAGTCGGAGGCGGTCCGGACGGGGATTGGAAGTCTGCGAGCCATGGGCTCAAGCATACAGAATCGAGGCGTGAAACCCTACGGTCCTCGAAACGACTCCTCCCCGGGCAAGGGCTTGGCCGGCAAGGGCTCCTTCATCCGCGCGAGGATCTCTCCCAGGGCCTTGTCCATGGCCTGGCCGAGGGCCAGTGCGAGCGCGGAACCGTCGCGAAGGGACCCCGCCCCGTCGAAAGGGACGCGCCCCTCGGCGGTCCTCCACCCGGTGAAAAGGGGCAGGTACTCGATGTCCCGCTCCCTGACGGGTGGAACGCGGCGGTAGAAGACCTCGTAGCGCAGGACGACCCACGCCGCCGGTTTGCCGGAATCGTCCCGGACCTCCTCGAAGTGGTCGAGCTCGGCGCGAAGCACGCGGTCGGGAACCCAGGAGCCGGGATAGGACTCCACGTTCGAACAGCGCGGGGTGAAGAACTCCAGGGCGGAGGAGGTCGCCAGCGTCGCGGGAAGGGCGGCCCAGAGCTGGGTCAGATCGTAGGTCTGGAAGCGCGGTGAGAGATCGCCCCGCCTCGAAATCATGTTGAGCGTCCCGAGCTCGGGCGCCGCAGTGAACGGCTCGATCCCGAGGTTCACGGGGAGCTCGGGAGAGTCGCTCGAGCGGGCCGAGGGCCCGAAGCCGATCGAATGGAAGTAGACCGTGTCCTTGCTGGAGCACGCGCCTGCCGCAGCGAGAACAGTCGCGAGGCCGAAAAACGCGAGGATCCTGCGCATGGAGTTCAATCGTTCCCGGGCTTGGGACGGTCCTTGAGAACTTCAGGATTTGCGTTGTAGCGGGCAAGCCAGTCCTGGAGGACCCGCATCGTCTCGTTGAGCTGCCGGAGCGTCGGCCGGAGGTCGTGCTGGACGCTGTAGCGCATCTCGTCCACCGCCCCGCCGATCCGCCCGGTGCCGGAAAGCGACTCGTCCACGTTCTTCATCGTGTCGTTCGTGGTCTTGAGTAGCGTCTGGACCTGGCCGTCCTCCTGGAAGTACTTGCGGATGTCCTCGACCGTCACGCGGGTCGCGGCGAGCGAGGCCCGCGTCTCGAGCAGGATGTCGTGAACTTCGCTCCCCTCTTCGAACTGATCGTTCAGCGTCGTCATGAGATCCTGCACCGAGTGCAGGGTGGCGACGATCTCGCCGTCGGGAGAGAGGAGATTTTCCAGGTTGTCGAGCGATCCCCGGATCCGCCCGCCGGCGGATAGTTCCGCCTCGATCTGCTCCAGGCTTTTCCGCGCGCTCTCGAAGGCGCGGGCCGCCTCCGAGAGGGCCGTACCGATGTCGGAATCGGGATCGGTGATCTCCCGGACATTCTCCAGGAGCTCGTGCAGCGTGTCGGTCTGGTTCTTGAGATCCACGGCGAGGTCGTCGAGGTTCGCGGTGAGCGAATCGACGTTCGTGAGGATCGAGGGGAGCCGCTGCTCGACCTGCCGGAGGACGCGCGCGAGACCCGTCTCCTGGGTTCGGATCTCGGCACCGGACAGGGCGTCGAGCTTCGGCTCCTCGGCGGTCGAGATGCCCCGGGCCGTTTCGAGATGCGGGTGTCCGCCGATCAGCTCCACGTGCTTGATCCGCGTGACGAGGTTTTGCGCCATAGTCGCCCGCGTTCCGCCCTCGGAGAAGGACACGCCGAGATCTTGGTTCTTGACGACCATCGGCTCGAGCTTCTCGGACCCGTGACGCCGGACCCACAGATTGTAGAGGCGCTCACCCTCCTTGCCGCCCCGATCGAGCGCCTCCCGGACCCTCTCCTCCAGTTCCTTGACGGTGGAGACGGGCTTGTCGTTCACCGCGTAGACCCAGTCGAGTCTATCGAGGATGCGGTCGTTGGCGGGGACGCCCGGGTCGACCCAGCTCACCCAGGGGCGATACGGGTGGAAGTAATGAGAGAGAAGGCCCAATGATGCATCGAACCAGCTCACCCAGGGGCGGTAGGCCTCCCCGCGGGGATCCTGATAGATCGTGATCTTTCCCTCGCCCTCCCCCAGGTGCTCCGAGGCGATCACGATCACGACCGCTGTGGAACCAGCCCATTTGCCCTCGCGGACCGGTTCGATCCGGGCGACGTAGCCCACCTCGATCCCGTTGTACGTCACCGCGGCGCCCTTCGAGAGCCCGTCCACCGACTCTTCAAAATAGATGACGAACGTTTCCCCCTCCGCCTTGTGGAAGAGGAAGTAGCCGGAGACGACCGACAGGGCGGCGAGGGAGAGCGTCGTCGCCGCACCGAGCATCCGCTGCAAGAACGGAACGATTTCCATGGCGGGCTATCGCTAGAACGTGTTGACGATCGTGAATACGGTATTGATCCCGATGACGAGGATGATCGAATCGACGTCGGCCAGTCTCGCCGCGTCGCCGACCGCGCCGGAACCGCCGCGGACCTTGAAGCCGCGGTAGCAGGAGACGAGGGCGATCGCGATTGCGAAGGAGATGCTCTTGTAGAGCCCCTGCGCGACGTCGTTCCGCGCGCGAAGGACCTCCAGCACGCGCTTGAAGTAGTCGTTGAAGGTGAGATCGAGCTGTAACCTGGCAACGAGGGCCCCCACGGAGAGGCCGAGGAAGTCCCCCACGAGCGTGAGGAACGGCAGGCAGAGCACGAGTCCCCACAGGCGCGGCAGGACGAGGATCTTCACCGCGTTCATCCCCATCGCCTTCATCGCGGTGATCTCCTCGGTCACCTTCATGTTCCCAATCTCGGCCGCGAACTGCGTCCCGGAGTACCCGGCGGCAACGATCCCGATCATGATGGGGACGAGCTGCTGGCAGAGACCGACCGCGAGGATGTCGGCGATGAAGATGTTCGCGCCGAACTGGCGGAGCTGCTCGGCGCTGGGGATCGCGACGGAGACCGAGATCAGGCTGATGATGAGCGCGGAGAGCGGCAGCGCCGCGAAGCCGTGCTTTGCCGCCTGCCCGGACGCGCGGACCAGGGTCTCGCGGAACGACTTCGGGTTCACGAGGACTCGGGCGGACCAGAGCGCGCTCATCCCGACGAGCCAGGCCAGGCCGCCGGCGTAGTCGACCAAGCCGAGAATCTTCTTCGGCGGGTAGTCGAGAGCCTTGCCGAGTTTTCTGGCGATCGCGGTCACGGGGCAGACTTCCAGTTCGAGAGTGTCCCATGACAGCAAAACTGCCACGGGAAGCAAGTCCAAAATGCGGCGCGCCGGACGCCCAAGCCCCGGGGCGCCTCAGCGAGAGCGCCGGCGCGCCGCTCGCGTGGCGAGGCCGCTCACGGCGTGGACCCTCCTGTCATGGGCGGCCACAAGGATGTCGAGGATCCCGTCGCCGTCGAGATCGGCCACTGCCGGGCTGGCGTCGATCGTCTTGCACTCCAGCGTCACGTGCCAGAGCGGGGCGCCCGTCTCGAAGTCGAGCACGTGCACCTGGGCGCTGTCCTCGTCGTCACGCGGCACCGAAACCGCGACGACAACTTCCCGCCGGCCGTCCGAATCGAGGTCGGCGACCGCGGGCGACCCGATCACGCCCTTCCCCTGTGCGAATTGCCACACCGGCCCGCGATCTTTCCACGAGAGCGCGACGAGGCCCGCGCCCGTCGCCGACGGCGCGAGGATCCAGGGACCGCGCCCATCGCCGGCGTCCACCACGACCGGGGCCCCGAGCTCTCGCGCCGCCGCGTCCCCCGCGCCCCGGACCTCCCGGAGCTTCTCGCCCGTTTTCCCCGCAAGGACGAGCAAGTTTCCCTGGCGGTCGGCGATCAGGACTTCGGGGAGGCCGTCGCCGGTGAGGTCGCCCAGGCCCGGGACCGCCCGGCTGCCGCCATCCCCGATCGGCTTCTTCCAGAGCACTTCGCCACCCGCGCCCCGAAGGGCGTACACGTTCTCGTCCTGGCTCGGCGCCACGACGTCGAGTCGCCCATCGCCATCGAGGTCCGCTATCGCGACGCCGCCCATGTTCTCGGCGTCGGTCGGGACTCGCCAGAGAACGTGACCGTCCTTCCCGTCGAGCGCGAGAATCTCCTTCGACTGATAGGTGTGGAACGCGACGTCGGGAACGCCGTCGCCGTTGAGATCGCCAAGCGCCATGTCGCAGTAGACGTGGAACGAACCTGGGAACGTTGTCTCCCAGAGGACTCGACCCGTCGCTCCCTCGAGCGCCGCGACCAGGAAGACGTCCCCGACCTCCGGGTCGCCCGGGCGCTGCGCGGGGACCACGACGTCCGGGATGCCGTCACCCGTGAGATCGGCCACGCCCGCGGCGCGGTAGTTGTATGAGGCCACGGGATGCTCCCATAGCACCCGGCCCGAGGCCCCGTCGAGACACGCCACCCGGCGGTACCCGTCGCTTGACCAGTGCCCCACGACGATCGCCTCCGGCTTCCTGTCTCCGCTCACATCGGCGAGTCTCGGCGAAGCCCGTGCTGGCGCCTCCGCCGCCGGCGTCGTCCACAGGACCCTCGGGCCGCGGACCCTCGCGAGCGAGCTTGGCTGCTGGATCAGGAACTCGGGAAGCCCGTCTCCGTCCCCATCTCCTATGACCCCGGCAACACTCCCTTTTCCCGGCATGCTGAGGAGCCACAGGCGCTTGCCGGCCAGATCTAGGCAAATCACTCCCTCGTCGGCGAAGACGTCGAGGATTTCGCTCTGGCCGTCGCCGTCCCAGTCGGCCAGCGTGAACTCCTGCGACGCGGACCGCTCACCGGAGACAGCCCAGAGGGGCTCTCCCGTCGTCTCGTCGAGTCGCCACAGCATCTCGGCTCCACGCGCGAGAAGGGCCTCGGGATCCGGGATCACGCTGATGACTGGGCCGTCGAACGTCCAGAGCAGACGGCCGTCCCGCGGGCGGATCGCGTGGAGGCGCTTGTCGGGGGAGACAAAGAGGAGTTCGAGCGCGCCATCCCCGTCCAAGTCGTCCCACGCCAGGGCCCCGGAGCATGCCGTGGAGCCTGTCGGGGAAGGGAGGCTCGGCCCGCCCGCGGGTTCTCCGGTGCGAGCATCCAGGACCTTCCACGATTCCGGCTCGGGGGCCACCACCTCGAAGTCGCCGTCGCCAGCCAAGTCCGCGACGCTCCCGTCCCAAGGCGTCTCGCACCTCCACTCGATGGCGCCTTCACCCAAGGATAGAGATCCCACGCAATCGGCCTGAAGGCAGAGGAACCGGTCCCCAATCACGCGGGAGAGCCCCGACACGGGGAGCCGGCCTGGAAGGGACGCTGCCACCAGGCGGGTCCCTCGCGCGCCGTCCAGCACGTACAGGAAGGGATCCCTGGGAGTGACGAGGATCTCCCCCACGCCGTCGCCCGTACGGTCGGGCAGCACGTCGAGGTAGCAAACACCCCTCGCCTCGCGGTCCGTGCGGGTGTGATCCTGGAAGACCCAGCGGCGCTCGGGCTGCGCCGTGGCCGAAAGACAGACGATTTCCAGCCCCGCCGTCCCCGAAGCTCCCGCGAGGAGGACTTCGCCCTCTTCGCCGCCCAGCGACACGGCCTTGACTACCGAGTAGAGCGGCACGGCTTCCCGCCAGAGCTCCGTCCCGTCCGCGCCCGAGAGGCAGACGAGGGACGTGCTCGCGACGTAGAGGATTTCCCCCCGTCCGTCCTGGTTGAGATCGCCGATCTCCATAGCTGCTTGGATGTCGCCGGACTCTTCCTTCTGCCACAAGATCCCTTCGTCCATGAAAAGACGGAGGGCGGTGAGCTGCTTCCAGGCGACCTGGACCGTGCGCTCCTGGACGAAGTGGCCCTCGAGGCGGGCCCGGAGCCGATGGTCGCCCGTATCGACGGGCAGATTCCGGATGCGCGAGCCGTAGGCGAGGCCATTGTCCTCAATCTCGCCGCCGCCGGGAACCGCCTCTACCTCCAGCGTCCCCTGCTCGTGCTTGAGATCAATCGAGACCTCGCGGCTCCCCCGCCGGCGCACCTGGAGGCTTCCCTCCTCGGGCTCGTGGTCCGCCAGCGTGACCCTGTAGTCGTACACGCCCGCAGGGAGCTCCAGGGCCTGCCTCTCCTCGCCGGTCGCTACGAGCTCTCGGTCGCCGATCTCCACGCGCGCGCCCTTGGGGGCGTCGCGAAAGACGACCTCCCCTGGCGTGAGCCACCACCAGATGCCCAGGCCAAGCGCCGTCAGAGCCACGGTCGCCGTCACCGCCGTGGCGAGCCGGTTCTTCTTCACGACCCGCCAGGCCTTTTCCGCGAGGCTCGGCGGGCGGGCCGAGATCGACTCGCCGCCGAGGAACCGTCCGAGATCGGCGGCGAGCGCGCCGGCCGATGCGTAGCGCCGTCCCGGTTCCTTCGACAGGCACTTCAAGGCGATGACCTCGAGGTCGCGCGGCACGGCCGGGTTCATGGCGCGCGGCGCGACCGGCTCGCGGTGGATGACCTGATAGAGGATGTTCTCGACCGTCGTGCCGAGGAACGGCGGCTGTCCGGTGATCGCGTAGTAGAGGATCCCGCCGAGGCCGTAGACGTCGCTCACCGGGCCGACCTCTCGCGTCTTCCCGAGCGCCTGCTCGGGCGACATGTACGAAGGGGTGCCCAGGATCGCCTCGCTCACGGTGAGCGTCTTCTCCCCCGCGAGGCGCCGCGCGAGGCCAAAGTCCATCAGGACAGGCTCGCCGTCCGGCCGGACCATGACGTTCGGGGGCTTGAGGTCTCGGTGAATGATCCCGTGCTCGTGAAGGTGCGAGACGGCGAGGGCGACCTTCTGGACGAGCAAGGCCGCGCCCTCGGGGGGCAGGTTGCCCTCCTCGACTCGCGCCTTGAGGCTCCGTCCCTCCACGTAGTCCATCGTGAAGTAGAGGAGCCCCCCCTCCTCGCCGCTCTGGTAGACGCGAACGACGTGCGGGTGCTGGATCCCGGCCGCGACCTCGGCCTCGCGCCG
>JACQVV010000102.1 GCA_016209595.1 Planctomycetota bacterium | reverse complement strand
GGGCGACGGGCGACGGGCGACGGGGGACAGAAGCCCCGAACCCCGAACCCCGAACCCCGGCGCCCGGAAGAGGGGGCAGTTCCCCTTCCCCTGAAGATGGAGCGCGAGCGGTCGAGGAACGCGATCGCATGGAACGCGATGGCGACGCCCAGGGCACCGGCGGCCGCCAGGACGAAGAGGAGGAGGAAGTGGAAGAAGCGCTCGCCGGGCGCGGGAGGCGCGAAGCCGACGGAGTAGAAGCCGGCGAGTCGCCCATCCCGGTACTTCGGCACGTAGACGTTCACGCGCTCCTGGCCACCGGCGGTCTCCTCGACGACAAGATGGTCCATCGCGACGGGTTCTCGCTCGTCAGCCGCGAACGCCCCGGCGACCTCTGGCGGGACGCGGGAGCTCACCGACAGGTCCGGATCGGTGGTCCGGGCGAGCTCCAGGCGGTCGTCGAACTCCGTGTGGAACGGGGAGTAGAGCACGCTCCCCTCGTCGGTCGCCTCGCGGAAGAGGAGCCGCGGGAGCGGCCGGCGCCGGTAAAACTCGCTCTCCCAGTCGGGCAGGACGAGAAGGAGCGAACCCTCGTCCCGGAGCCCGTCCTTCTCCGGCGTCTTGAACCAGGCGCCGATCGCGAAGAAGACGGTCCGGCGACCCTCGCCGCGCCCCGCGAGTTCATTCACGAGAATCTCGTCTCCGGAGGGGACGGAGACGCGGAAGAGGTAGTCGGGATACCACGAACGCGGGGGCATGTTGACGGAGATTTCGCTCTTTACCTTCCCGCCGGTGTCCCTCACGATGAGATGGAAATCGGCCGCCTCCTTCGACCAGAAGTCGGACGCCCAGAGCGCCACCGCGGACTCGCGGTTCACCGGGACCCTCCCGCGGGAGAGCGCGTCCACGGCGCGAGCCACGAAGTCCTGCCCCTTGTCCTTGATCCTGAAGTTCCGGTCCTCGACGTGGATGAAGGGACGGGCCGCCGAGATCGACTCCGCGATCCGTCGCCGCGCGAGCTCCTCCTGGATCGAGAGGTGCGCGAGCACGGCGACGAGCGAGACGAAGGCGACGACCCGGACCGTGGGCCGGTAGTCGGTCATTCCCTTGAGGACGAAGAGGGCGAGGAAGAGGGCGAGGATCCCCTGCCCGCGCAGGAGCCAGTCCGGCGACGGAACGGCGGCCATCGGCCAGTCCACCGGAATCGCCGCGAGGAAGAGCAGGAGCGTCGATCCCCAGGCGAGCCAGCGGCTGCGGAGCGCGTTCTTGAGCACCCGGACCGAGACCAGGACGAGGAGCCCCTGGGCAACGACCAGGGAAAGCGTGGCCGCGAGCAGCGCGAGGTAGAGGAGGGCCTCGGGACCACTCGGGAAGAGCCGGTAGGGGCTCGCGAACGCGATCCGGGAGTCGCTCGCCATGCTCCGGACGGCTCGCCGGTAGACCTCGAAGGCGTTCGAGGAGAGGAGCGCGGCCGCCGGGGCCGCGAGGACCGCGAGGCGCAGGAACAGGAGCCCCAGGGGACGTCCGACCCAGCGGAGTCGCGTCGATTCCTCTTCCTCGGGAACGTCCTTCGGCCGAGAGAAGAGCCCGCCCAGGCTCGACAGGCCCCGGACGCGGAGGACCGGCAGGAGGAGATGGGCGAGGAGGAGGAGATGGAGCAGCAGGAAGAAGGAGGTGAGGAGCAGGTCCCCCAGCGACGTAGCCGGATTGAGGACGAGTGCGCTCGACCCGTCCTCCACCGCGATCGCGCCGGGGACGTGCGCCCACCCGGGCAGGGGAATCGAGAACTCCAGGCCGCTGGAGTAGTCGTCGAGGTCGAAGATCTCGCCCCCGAGGAGGGCGCCGGGGAGGCTCCAGACGAGGAGGAGCCCACGGGCTCCCCAGAGGAGAGCGGTGACCGCGAGCGCCCGCAGGAACAGGGAGGAGACCTTTCCCCTTCCCCGAACCCTCGCCACCAGGACGAGGATGAACCAGAGGGACAGCCCGATCCAGGTCGCGGCGGCGACCATCCGCCGCGCCGTCCTCACGCGCTCCGCCCCGAGACGCGCGGCGCGCTTCTCGTCGGGGACCCGGATCGCGACGGTCCCCAGGCGCTCGCCCGACGAGGCCACGAGCGGCGACTCCTCGAAGCGGGTAGTGGAATCCGGGGAGTCGGAACCGATCCCGATCCGCACCTCGACGCCCCGCTTCTCGCCGGTCTCGCGGGCGACCTGCCGGGCCCACACTCCGGGATCCCCAAACCCCTCGAACCGGGAGTCGAGCCGGACGTGGACGGCGACGACGCCCAGGAGCCGCGCTCCGCCCTCCCCGCTGAGGGGGCGGGCGAAAGAGAGGGCGCGGAACATGCGGCTCTCGCACAGGGCCTGTACCGGACCCTCCGTGCGCGCGCGCTCGAAGAGGGGATCCTGTGCGAAGGGAGCCCAGCCGCTCCAGGCGACGTAGGATCCGCCCCAGTCGAGGACCCCGACGCCCGCGCCGTCCCGCCCGAGCTCCCCCGCCACCCGCGACGCGACCTCGAAGGCCGCGCGCCGGGTGGAGAGCGACGGATTCGCGAGGGCATCGTGTATGGCGGCGTCCGCGGCGAGCGAGTCGAGCGCGGCCAGCGAGTCCGCTTCGATCGAGGAGAGCGAGGCCTCCACGTCGCCCCGCACGGCACGGACGGTCTCGTCCCTCCAGTCCGGGAAGCGGTCGGCCCGCTCCTCGATCGGCCGTGCGTACCAGGCCTCGACCGCGAGCCACGCGAGCCCGGCGAGGCCGAGCAGGGCGAGAGGGGGGAGGAGGCGGCGGATCAGGGCGTAGCTAGTGGTCTGATGGACCCTGCTGGGCCTTCATGATGGCCCGGTCGAGCGTGCTCGGCAGCGCCTTCTTTGGGGAGGAAGAACATCGAACACTGAACTCTGAACGTCAAACTTCGAAGTTCAGAGTTCGACGTTCGACGTTCGCTCTGTACTCCAAGTCCCGGCCTCATTGGCACGAGGTTGCGAAGACCGCATAGGTTCCCTTGTCTTTGAATCAGACCGCTAGTCCCCGTCTTGCGTCAGCTGGTCGATCCGGTAGGCGCCCTCGGAATGGACGAGCCGGATGTAGACCTTGCGGACCTGGACATCGCCGTTGGCATCCTCGAATTCATGAACGAAGGTCCCCGAGCTTCCCTCGATCTCCTCGGCCTTGAACCTCTTCACGTGGATCCGGTCGAAGTAGGCGGCGAACTTGTTTCTGGCCTGGTCCCGGCTGTGCTGGCCGTTCACGCCGCCGATCTTGAGGTAGACACGTTCTGCGAAGTGGTCGGCGACCCCTCGCGAGTCGGAATCCTGCCAGGCTTCTTCGATGCGCTTGAACACCTGCTCCTGTTCGGTCTGAGCGAGAGCGGGGAACGCGCCCAAGCCGAGGAGGAGGCCGGCGAGGGTGGCGAGACGGACGCGGGGAAACGCGGTTGTGGTTCTCATGGCATTACCCTCTTCGCCCCACTCTCAAGCAAGATCCGGGCCACGGCGCCGGCGACTGGCTTCGTTTCCCGTTAGTCACTGCGGCCCAAGGACTTCTGCTCACCACCCATGCGCCCGTCGAAAGGCGCTCGTGTAGGGTCTTGGGGACATCGCGGCCAGACTTGTCCTCGCACGAGGACGCTCCTACGGATGGTTCTTGACCAGCCGGAAGCCGAGATTGTCGGACTTCTCCCGGACGCTGGCGAAGAGTTTCTCATAGGTCTTGAGGTATCGCGCCGGATCGCACCAGGAGCCGCCGCGGATGATCTTCGCGTTCTCCTCGGCCGGATGAGAGGTGTTCGTCCACTCCCACACGGTTCCGGCGAGGTCGTAGGCGCCGTAGAAGGACAGGTTCTTGGGGAAGCTTCCGACCGGACGAGCCGCGCCGCTCTCGGGGTCCTGGCCGTAGTCGGCCGAGTCCTTCTCGATGGCGCTTCCCCAAGGGTAGGTCCGCCCGTCGGTGCCGCGGGCCGCCTTCTCGTACTGCTCCTCGGTCGGCAGTTCGCTGCCCGCCCACCGCGCGAACTTGATCGCGTCCATGAGGCTGATCCCGACCACCGGCTGCTCGGGCTGATTGAAACGGGCGTCGTCCCAGTACTTCGGCTTGCGGTATCCCGCCTGCTTCAGGAACTCCTCGTAGCGGGCGTTCGTGACCGGGTACTTGTCGATAAGGAAGGCCGGCAGGAACTTCTCCTCGCCGGTTTCCCCTTGCTTGAAGCTCCCCTCGGGTACGAGGACCATCTCCCCCGGGATCGCCGAGAACTTCCGCTGCACCTCGACCATGGTCGCGACCGACTGGGCAGGGTCGAGGAGGAGATCCCCGGCCGCCTCCACCTTCGTGAGGAGCCCCTCTTCCTGGAGGGTCTTGTTGATGTCGAAGAGCCGGTCCTCCACCACGTCCCACTCGGTGTCGCCGCTCACCTGGCGGTATCTCTCCAGGATCACCTTTGCCCGCGCGAGGTAGTCGAGCTTCCTCTCCGGCTGCTCGAACGCCATCTCGAAGAGCAGGATGCCGTAGAGGTAGACCTCCTTGTTCGACTCGAGGGGATTGGTGGAATGGCGCTCCTCCAGGGCCCCGAGCGCCTGCTCGTCGTCGAGCCCCTCCACGCCCGCGCTCGTGGGTTCGACATACTTCTTGTAGATGTATTCGTGTACCTTGTGGAGGTCCTTCTTCATCGCGACCGTGCTTCCCTTCATCGACTCCCCTTGCGGGCCGTGGGCTCGCGGAACTGGCTGGAACGTGGGATTCTAGCGAAGGGTAGGGGTCCATGCAACTTCCGGGGCCGGGGGATCTCTTGCGCGAGCACCTCGATAGGCCGCGATGCGCCGGGCGGCTCGAGCGCCCCGACGCCACCGCGACGGTCACAAACCCCGCCTGCGGAGACGTCCTGGCGCTCGACATCGCCGTCCAGCGCGGGCGGATCGTCGCCGCCGGCCAGGTCGTGCAGGGATGCCCCGCGGCACGGGCCCTCGCCTCGATCCTCGCGGGGCTCGTCGTGGGCCTGTCCCTGGAGGAAGCGAGGCGCCTGGACGTGGAGCGGCTAGACCGCGAGGTGGGCGGCCTCCCGGGCCAGAAGAAGCACGCCGCGCACCTCGCGGCCGACGCGCTGGCCGAGGCGCTGCGCGAGCTCCAGCCCCTTCGTCCCTGACGCTCCATTCCGGGGGGCGACCTCTACCTCTTCGACGGCACGCGGGACCCCGTCCGGGATCGCCGCGGCCGGTCCGTCGAGAACGGACTCGTCTATAGAGCTCCGTTACCGGAAGAACTCGCACGCTTCGCGGAGGATCGCGTCGACCTCGGCGGGCGCGCCGCCCGCGCCCTCGAGGACCTGCTTCTCGAGGCGCTTCATCCGGTCGAAGGGCGCCCACGAGTCCACGGCCGAGGGCCCGCCGGCGTCAAGGGCAAGCATGACGACCTCGCGCAGCGCGCCGAACCGCGCGCGCAAGTTCTGGGCGTCGGTCGCGCTCTCGCCCAGATCCTCGAGGCGCCGGCGGATCTCCTCCAGGGCGTCCGGCGGGACCGTGGCGGAGATCGGGTAGGGCGGGTCGCACCAGACGACCGTCACCGTCCCCTGGCCGCGCGGGACCCGGATCGCGTACACGTCCTTCCCCAATTCCAGCGCCTCGGCGCGCGACCAGTCGGCCCCGTCGAGCGTCTCCGTCATCTTGCGGTACGTGTGGTACGCGAGCTTCCTCGTGCCGCGCGGCGGGTCTTCGTCGAACTCGCCATCGTAGACGAACCCCGTGTGGTCGAAATACCCGTCGTCGTGCATGAACCCCTCCACGAGTCCCCAGGCCCAGAAGGTCTTCTTCACGCCGAGCGACAGGGTGTACGCGTGCCGCTTGACCACGTCCCGCGCCTGCTCGCGCTCGCTCTGGGGCGGAAGCCTGAGCCTCGGGGGCTCAGGGATCTCGGCGAGGTCCCGCTCCCGGTTCCGCTCGCGCTCGGTCCGCGCGGGACGCCGCTTCGGCTCCTCGTCCCCGGGCGCGCCGCTGTACGACCCCATCTCCGTGATCCAGACCTCGGTCTTCGCGTATCCAAGCTCGTCGAGCCGCCTGCGGATGTGGTCGTAGACGTCCTTCACGCCGCGCCAGTCCATCTTCGCGTCCCCGTAGTAGTGGATGTCGTAGATGTCCACGCGCTTCCCGCCGAGCTTCGAAAGGACGGGCGCGAAGAACCGCTCGAACACGGCGACCCCGCCCCCCGTCTGGCCCCCCAGGGCGATCCTCGCCTCGGGACACGCCTCCTTGATCGCGTCGTACGTGATCTCGTGCAGGTGCGCGTATCCCTCCCAGTCCTCGGAAGCGATGTCCGGCTCGTTCTCGAACTGCCAGTGACGGATCGGCACCGAGAGGCCCGGCATGTCGTCCACGCCGTCCCCGTCGTACCTCTCGACGGCGGCCTTCACGAACCGGAGATAAGCCTCCTCGGGCTTGTTCAGCCGCCAGCCGGAGAGGGTCGGCTTCCCCGCCTCACTTGTCCCCCTCCGCTCCGGCAGGCCGATGTTGCCGAAGATCGCCATCGACTCCGGCACGAGTCCCCACTCGCGGTCGTTCTGCTCCCAGTGGAAGACGCCCCCGTCGATGTCCTCCTCTGTTGGCTGCAGGAGGATCCAGTAGGCGTACAGCCCCCGGTGCCAGCGGACCCCGATCTCCCTCGCGTGCCCGTACGGGTCCTTCGGGTCCGGGACGCTGGCCGGGTGGAAGCCGAACGGCGACGACTCTGCCGGCGCGGACGATGGGAGCGAGGTGTCCCCATCGAGGACGTACACGGGCTCGCGCCCGACCTTGAAGGCGACCGCCCCGTCCTTCGCCGAAAGCGTCCGCGCGGGGAACGCCTTCGAGAAGTCGTCCACGCCGGCACCCTTCTCCGCGGACGGGACTGAGTCGGTGCACCGCACGGTCGGCGACGCGACGGGCAAGCGCACCTCGCGCTCGTCCGCCCCGACCGTCTCGAGCGTCTCCCGCGGCGCCGCGACGAGCAGGTGGCGGCTGAGCCACTCCACGCTCTCGCGGACCGCCTCCATCCGCCCCGGAGGGGCGAAGGCATGGTTTGTCCCGCGGATGAGCACCGTCCGCTTCGGCTCCCCCAGCTCCCGGTCCCACCGCTCCCACAGCCCCTCGGGCCGGACGAACAGCTCCGATTCCTGGAAGCGGAGGGAGCGGCCGAGGTAGCGGGCACGGACCTCCGATCGGGACTCTCCGGGGAGCTCGTACTTCCCGCCGCGCGGTGAGGGGCCGAGCTGGCGGACGAGCTCCTCCGCGACGATATGCAGCACGGCGAGCGGGCGCTTCTCCTGCACTTGGGCGAGGAGCCTCGCGGGATGGCGGTACCTGGACAGCGTGGCCTCGACCTCCTCGTACATCGCGTCGAAGCGTCCGGGGAGCCCGCGCGTCTCGTTCACCTCCGGCGGACGCAGGGCGGCCGGCTCGCTCCGCGTCTTCTCGAACACGTCCTCCAGGACGGCCGCGGGGTTTCCGCCCGGGTCCTCGCTGTCCTTCACGAGGTGGATGTCGTAGAAGTCGAAGGGGCAGTCCCACAGCACCGCCGTCGAGACCCGCGGGTCGTCGATCGCCGCGCAGGCCGCCGGCCACGCCCCGCCGCCGCTGTGCCCCGCGACGCCGAACCTCGTCACCCTGAGCTCCGACTGGAGGAAGTCGATCCCGAGCGAGAAATCGCGGATGCGGGTGCTCCATGCCGACACACCGCCGCTCTCGCCCGCACCCTCGAAGTCCATGTCCAGCACCCACACTCCGGCCCGGGAGAGCGCGAGCGCTACGTCCGCCCAGCCCTCCTTGGAGCCGTACCCGCCGTGGCCGAAGACGAGGCCGAACGTCGAAGGCTGTTCGGGCTCGAACAAGAGGGCCGCGACCCGCGCGCCGTCCGTGCCGGGGAAGGATACTTTCCTCGCGGACTTCATCCCAGACCGCTCGCCGAGGTCGCACAGGGCGAGTAGCGCTCGATCGATCGAGCCGGCGGCCGTTTCCGTGTCGCCGGCACGGACGAGCTCCACGATCCGGTCGAAGGCCTCGCGCGGCAGGGCCTTCTCCATCGCCTCGGGCCCTGCCGTGGGCGCCACCAGCATGGCGAGGTTTTTCAGCGCCAAGAGCCTCGCGGGCAGGTTCGCCTCGGAGGTCGCTTCCGCCCGGACGGACTCACGGACCGAGGTGAAGACGGGTTCTCCGGGCGGGTCGGCGAAGGCGGCCAGCGAGGTCACCAGGAAGGCGCAGGCGACAGAGCTCCTTTTCCTCATGGCATTCCTCCCGAAAAGGGGTCCGTCCATCTACTTTCCGTCCGCGCGCGGGAGTTTCAGTCGCCGCGGACGGCTGGGGCAGGCATCTCCGCGGCACCCACGGCGGCGGCATTGTGACAACCTCGATCGCCGGCTACAATCACGGGCCTCGAAAATTCCCCTTGAAGCAACGGACTTGAACAGAACCGTTTACATCGAGACCACCCTAGCGAGCTACCTCACGGCACGGCCCAGCCGCGACATGGTGATCGCGGCCCGCCAGGAGACGACGCGAGATCTTTGGGCGAAGCTGAATGTCGACTTCCGAGCCTACGTCTCGGCCCTTGTCTACCAGGAGGCCGGGCAAGGGGATCCAGACCAGGCGAGAAGACGGCTCGAAGCCATCGCTGCTTTTCCCATGCTTGACATTGACGACGAAGCGCAGAACCTTGCTCGGGAGATCATCGCGGGCAAGGCCATCCCGGAGGAAAGCCCGGAAGACGCGTTGCACATCGCTGTGGCCACCGTCAACGGCGTCGAGATCCTCGTGACCTGGAACTTCTCGCACCTCAACAACCCGTTCACGCGCTCGCTGATCAGGCAAGTCGTGGAAGAAGCCGGCTACGAATGTCCGGAGATCTGCTCCCCAGATGAACTCCTGGAGGCAAGCCCATGAAGGACCCCATTGTCGAGGAAGTCCGCAGACATCGGGCGGACCATGCGCGGAAGTTCAACGGCGACCTCTCCGCCATCTGCGAAGACCTGCGGGCAATCCAGCGGGCGTTGGCGCAAGAGGTGGTGCGCCTGCCCGCCAGACGGGTGGAGCCAATGAAGCGTCGAGGCGGATAACCATCCCCGTCGCCAGGTCCTCCGGGGTCCCGGCACGCGGGAACCGCAGCGTCATCACGGACCAGAACCGCTCCAGCGTGCCGAGCCGCAGCCGCAGGAGACCCCGCTCCAGGAGGTACGCGCCCTCCCCGGGGCGCAGACGAACCGCGTGATCGAGGTCGCGAAGCGCTTCGTCGGTCTTCCCCAGGCGTTCGCGGGCCCGCGCGAGGTGGTAGTGCGCGTTCGCGGAATGCGGGTCGTCGTCGACGAGGTGCTCCCGCTCCGCCGAGATCCGCTCCATCTCGGCGAGGAGATGCGGGAAGTGGACGTCGCGGGGGCGCTTGTAGAGGCTCGCGTCCCAGATCGACATCTGTCGTCCCAGATCCTCGACCCGCTCGATGCGCGCCTGCTGTTCCTCCTGGCGACGGCGCTCCGCGGCGCGGCTGGTCGCCACCGCGGCGATCACGCCCGCCAGGAACAAGAGTCCCGCGAAGAGCGCGGTCAGGCGCCGGTGGCGCTTGGCCGCGCCCCGGAGGCGCCGCCATGGGGAAGGAGGCCTCGCGGTGACCGTGAGGGATACGCCCGGAGTTGTCACCCCCCCCTGGTACCATCGCTCGCTCGATGCCCACCCCAACCCGCACCCTCCCCGACGGCCCCCGCGAGCGCCTGGCCGCGCTCGGACCCCGGGCGCTCTCCTGCGAGGAGCTCCTGGCCCTGGTCCTGGGATCCGGCGTCTGCGGGTTCTCCGCGCGCCAGATCGCACGGTCGCTCCTGGCGGCCTACGGGTCGCTGCGCGAGCTGGGACGCGCTACACCTTCGGAGCTCGCGCGCTGCCCGGGGGTGGGCCCGACCCACGCCGCCCGCGTCTCCGCGGCCCTGGAGCTCGGCCGGCGGCGGGAAGTCGAGCTGCGCCCTCCTTCGGAACGGATCCGAGGAGCGGCGGACATCTACGCCCGCTACGCCACGCAGCTCCGCGACCAGCCGCAGGAGTCCTTCCACGTCCTCCTCCTCGACTCGCGGGGAGTCATCCGGGCGGAGCGGGAGGTGACGCGCGGCACGCTCGACGGAAGCCTGGTCCACCCGCGCGAGATCTTCGCCCCGGCCGTGCGCGAGGCGGCCGCTTCGGTGGTCCTCGTACACAACCACCCTTCCGGGGACCCGACGCCCAGCGAGGAGGACATCCTCATCACGATGCGCCTTGTCGACGCCGGCCGGATCGTCGGGATCCCGGTCCTCGACCACGTGGTGATCGGCGAGGGGTCCTACGTCTCGTTCGCCGAGAAGGGGATGCTAGAATCCAGCTGTCGCTGATTGGCCATCCGGCGAGCCCTCGACGTACTTCACGACCTTGAGGTGGGGCTTCCCCTTGAGGTCCACCACCTTTGCCTCCCTGAGCGCCCGGCCCTGGGAGTCGAGGAGGACGGTCACGATGGGGCGGTCGATCGCGTCGCCGTTTGAGGCGATCACGCGACCCCGCTCGCCGGTGTTGAGCTGGACCCAGGAGCCGATGGGGTAGAGGGAGATCGATTTCAGGAGCGCCCGGATCATGTCCGGGTGGATGGTCCCCTTGGCGGCCATCCTCACCAGGGTCTCGATGGCCTGGTAGGGGGCCATGGCCGGCCGCCAGTAGCGGGCGGAGCCCATGGCCACGTACATGTCGGCAACGGCGAGGATTCTCGCGTAGTCGTGGATGTGCATCGCCCGCCGCTGCCGCGGGTAGCCGCTCCCGTCCTCCCGCTCGTGGGACTGGTAGACGGCGAGCCCGACCGTCTCCGGGATGGCCGAGAACTGCTGGATCATGTTGAGGCCGTGGATGGGGTGCTTCCTGATCTCGCGCCACTCCTCGGCCGTGAGCGTCCCGGGTTTCTTCAGGATCTCGTCGGGAACCTTGACCATTCCGAGATCCGCCAGGAACGCCGCCAGGGCGAGCTCCTTCACCTGCCGTTCGCTGTAGGAGAGCGTCGCTCCCATGGCCAGCGCGATCGAGCACACCCCCACCGCGTGCTCCGCCAGGTAGTCGTCCTTCTCGCGCAGGAAGGTCGTGGCGAGAAGAAGGTTGGGGGTGTCGAGGATGTGCTGGGCCAGCGTCTCGATGCAGGAGTCCGTGATCTCGGACGCGACGGCCGAGCCCCGAGCGATCTTCTTCAAGATGTCGTCGGTCTTCTCGACGACGCCCCGGCGGTTCGAGAGCAGGGCGTCCTTCTCGTCGATCGAGTAGTGGATCTTCTGCCGCCGGGTGATGTCGCCGAAGGCGCGCCCATCGGGAGAGACCCGCAGGTCCTTCTCGGCCTGGATCCGCTCCTCGAGCTGCCGGGCGACGCCGCGCAGGAGCTCCAGATTGAATCTCTCCACCTCGTAGACCTTCTGGACCGGATCCACGTAGACGTGGGCGAGACCCCGGCGCTTCAGGATCGCGAGGTACGAGGGCTTGATCGTCTGCCCCTTCGTGAGGAGAACGATGCCATCCTCGTCGAAGAGGGGCTGCTCCAAGAGCGCGCCCGATACGAGCGACTCGATCGGGATCATCTTCCGCCCTGCGACGTTGCGGAGCCGGACCACCTCGTCCTCGGTGTCGCACTCGAAGACCTGGCGGATGCCGGCCTCTCGCAGGCTCCTCAAGTGCTCGTTCTCGAGGACCCGCCCGGATGCGAGGAGGAGCCGCCCCGACTCGTGGTAGTAAGGGAAGACCAGGCGTTGCCCTGCGGGGAGCTTGTCGACCTCTAGGACCTTCATGGCGTGCCCAATCGTACCGGGGGCCCTGCCGGCGAGTCAAATCCTCCGCCCGGTGCGACTTGCGGCGAGTCAGCGCTTCTCCATCGGCACGTACTTGCGCAGAGACGGCCCGGTGTAGATCTGCCGCGGGCGGCCGATCTTGAAGTCGGTGTCCTGGTGCATCTCCATCCAGTGGGCGATCCAGCCGGGGAGGCGACCCATGGCGAAGAGGACCGTGAACATGTTGACGGGGATCCCGAGCGCTTTGTAGATGATCCCGGAGTAGAAATCGACGTTGGGATAGAGCTTCCGGCCGATGAAGTAGTCGTCCCGGAGCGCGATCTCCTCGAGCTCCAAGGCGATCTCGAGGAGCCGCGCTTCCTCCCCGAGGCTCGTCATCCCCCTCGCGGCGATGAGGTCCTCGCACGCCTTCTTGAGGATCTTCGCGCGCGGGTCAAAGTTCTTGTAGACCCTGTGCCCGAACCCCATCAGGCGGACCTCCTTGGTCTTCGCCCGCTCGACGAACTTCTTCGCGGAGCCGTCCTCGGCGGCGATCTGCTCGAGCATCTCGATCACCGCCTGGTTCGCGCCGCCATGGAGGCGGCCCCAGAGGGCGCTGATGCCCGCGGAGATGCTCGAGAAGAGGTTCGACATCGAGCTCCCCACGAGGCGGACGGTGGAGGTCGAGCAGTTCTGTTCGTGCTCGGCGTGCAGGAGGAGAAGGAGGTCGAGAGCCTTGGCCGCCGTCGGATGGACGATGTACGGCTCGCAGGGGGTGCCGAACATCATCTGGAGGAAGTTCTCGGCGTAGGCCAGGTTGTTCATCGGGTACATGAAGGGTTGGCCGATGGAGAACTTGTAGGAGTAGGCCGCGATCGTGGGGAACTTCGCGAGGAGGCGTTTGGCGGAGAGCCAGACGAGATCCTCGTCCCGGGGTTCGAGCGCGTCCTGGTAGAAGGAAGAGAGCGCGCCGACGACGGACGAACAGACCGCCATCGGGTGGGCGTCCTTCGGAAGCCCCTGGTAGACCCGCTTGATGTCCTCGTGGATCATCGTGTGGTGCTGGATCTGCCAGCTCCACGACTCCCGTTCCTCCCGGGTGGGGAGCTCCCCCTTGAGAAGGAGCCAGGCGACCTCGATGAAGTTCGACTTCTCCGCGAGCTCCGCGATATCGTAGCCGCGGTAGCGGAGGATCCCCTTCTCGCCGTCGATGAAGCAGACCGACGACTTGCAGGAACCCGTGTTGGCATAGCCGGGATCGAGCGTGATCAACCCCGCGTCGGAGCGGAGCCGGCTGATGTCGACGGCGGACTCGTTCTCGATGCCCGTGTAGACCGGCAGGTCGTAGACCTTGCCCCGAAAGTGCAGTTTGGCGATCTCGCCCATGGCATTTGCCTCGTTCGATTTGGGGGTGCAGGGACCCGGCATCCTATCCCTTTCAGGAGATAATGAGAAGAAAGGACCCGCCCCGTGTCCGAACCGCCAGCCTACGCTCGCTACTACGATTTCGTGGCCGATTTCGACCACGACGTCGGGTTCTATCGTGACCTCGCGCTCGCCGCGGGCGGGGCGGTCCTGGAACTCGGCTGCGGGAACGGGCGCGTGGCCATACCGCTCGCCCGCGCGGGCGCCCGGGTCACGGGACTCGATCGCTCGCCGGAGATGCTCGCGGCGGCGCGCGCGAAGGAGGCCGCGGTAGGGAGCGCGGGACTCGTCGAGTGGCTCCAGGCGGACATGCTCCGGCCCGCTCTCGGGAAGAGCTTCTCCCTCGTCTACGCCGCGGCCAACACGCTCCTCGTCCTCTCCTCCGTGACGGCCCAGAAGGAGGCGCTTGCCGCGGCCCGGTCGCTCGTCGCGCCGGACGGCCGGCTCGCTCTGGACGTCTTCCATCCTCCTGTCTACCTCCGGGACCACCCACCCGACGGCCGGCCGCGGGTGATGCGGCAGGGGCTCCTCCCGGGAGGCTGCGAGCGGGCGCGCTGGACGGTGGCCGTCCGGCACTCGGCCGCGGCGCAGATCCTCGTCGCGGCGAACGAGATCGAGATCTACCGCGAGAGCGGCGCGGTCGAGCGCCACGCGTTCGAGGAGACGCTCCGGTACTGCCACCGGTTCGAGCTCGAACTCCTCCTCGAACGGGCGGGGTTCGAGATCGAGACGCTCCACGGCTGGTTCGACCGCCGACCCTTCGACGACTCCGCGAGGAAGATGGTCGTGGTGGCGAGGCCGGCGTGAGCTCGCCCCCTACCGGCGAACCGGTTGACCCTTCCCGCTTCCGCGTCCGCTTCGCGATCACGATCGGGGGTGAGTGGCTCCGTCTCGATCCGGTCCGGGTCGGTCCGGTTCCCGCGCACCTCCCCACGCCGGACCGATTCGTTGTCGTCGAAAGGGACGAGGAACCGCTCCTCCGGATCGACCTCTACGCCCCGCCGGGAGAGAGCGGCGCCGCCCGCAAGGCGATCGTCTGGCGGGGCCGCATCGCGGTGAGCTGGGGGCGCTGGCTCCACCTCGTCGATCTCGGGACGAGGGACGTCCGCACGCTCGACCTCAGCGCCCCCTTCGAGGCCTTCCACCCGGAGGAGGACGCGCTCCGGGTGACGACCTCGGGGGGCGGCGAGACGCGGATTACTTGAGCCCGAGCGCCTCGTTCAGCTTCTGCTTGTTGAACCCGATGATGACCGTCTTCTCGCCGACGACGATCGTCGGGGTCCCCGTGCTCCTGTACTTCGAGACGAGGTCGTTTCGGGCCTGGGAGTCCTCTTGGATGTTGCGAGCCGTGTAGGCGATGCCTTTGGACGAAAGATACTCTTTCGCGCTTTCGCAGGGCCCTCAGCCGGGGCTCGTGAAGACGACGACGCTTTGCGCGGCCATGCCGTTCTCCTTCAGTTGCGTGCGGCGGGATTATAGCCCTTCTCGCTCCGCGCCGCGAGGACCTTGCGGACCGTGAGAAAGAGGACGCCGGCCGCGAGGGCGAGGAGGACGCCGTCCGCGATGGAGAGCGTCCAGTTCCTCTTCTCCGGGTCGTCAGGAAAGAGGTGAAGACCTTCGAGGAAAACGAGCGCGGTCACCGTGGTCGCCGTCATGAAGACCGCGGGGAGGACGACAAACCACCTCTTCCGCGAGCGGCGGACGAGCCAGACCGTCGCGGCGACGAGCGTGAGCGCGGCGAGGAGCTGGTTCGCGGCGCCGAAGACCGGCCAGATGAGCTCGTAGCCGTTCGTGAAGGCGAGCGCCGCGATGGCGAGGATCGCGAGGAGCGTGTTCGTCGACCGGTCGAGGAGCCAGGCGGGGGGAGACTTCACGAGGACGGACCAGAGCTCGGCCAGGAGATACCGCGAGAGCCGGACGATCGTGTCCACGGTCGTGAGGACGAACCCTTCGAGGAGAAGGATCCCAAAGATCGTCCCGTAGTAGACGGGAAGGCTGAACCCGGTGTGCAGTGTCTTCCCGACGGCGAGCGCGAACCCTCGGACCGCGTCTCCCTTGCCCACGTCTGGCCAGACGATCGCGCGGTACTGGTCGAAGCCCATCGGTCCGACGATCATGAAGATCACGCAGAGCCCCAGGAGGGCCTCCAGGAGCATGGCGCCGTAACCGATCGCGGGGGCGTGTCGCTCGCTTGCGAGCTGCTTGCAGGTCGTCCCCCCGCAGACCAGGCCGTGAGCGCCCGAGCAGGCTCCACAGGCAATCGTGACGAAAAGAAACGGCCAGACGGCACCGTTCTTCGCCGCGCCTTCCGCCAGGCTCGCCGGCGGAGCGGAGATCGTGACTCCCGCGAAGCCGCAGGCCACGACGCCGAACGCCATAGCCGCGAGCCCCGCGTAAAGAAGGTGGACGTTCACGAAGTCGCGCGGCTGGAGGACGAACCAGACCGGCAGCCACGCGGCGAAGAAGCAGTAGAGGAGGAGGAGCCCCAGGATGAGCTGTGCGACCGACAGGCCGCCCATGACCTTGGCCGTCGGATCGATGTGGATCTGATAGGAGAAACCGATCCAGACGCTGGCCGCGCAGACGGCGAGCGCGATCGCGCTCCCTTGCCAGACTCGGAGCCCCTTCTTGTAGAGGAGCCACCCCATGAAGGGCGCCGCGATCGTGACCACGATCACCGAGACGGTCGCGATCCCTCCGGTCAGCGCGCGGGTTTCGGGGGTCCCGTCGGGCTTGGCGATCTCGGCCGTGCGCAGGATCTCCTGGTCCGCCGGCAGGTCGAGGTCGCCCAGCGCGTAGTGCGAGGTGAGCGCCTTGACCGCCAGCCCGAGAAAGGCAGCCGAGACGAGGACGCAGAGCATGAGCGCGAACAGGACGTACAGGACGAAGCCGGCTGTGCCCAGCGTCGCTCGGGCGACCTCGGCGACGGACTTTCCCCCCTCCCGCACGGCGAGGAAGAGCGCGACGAAGTCGTGCACGGCCCCAATGAAGATCACGCCGAGGATGATCCATAGCCAGGCGGGCAGGAAGCCGTAGAGGACGGCGAGCGTCGGCCCCACGATCGGCCCGGCGGCGGCGATCGAGGCGTAGTGGTGGCCGAAGAGGACCGCCGGCTTCGTGGGGACGTAGTCCTGGCCGTCGTTCACCGTGGTCGCTGGCGTCGGGCGGCCCGGGTCGATTCCCAGCCAGCGGCCGACGAGCCGGCCGTACACGAAGTAGGCGGCCAGGAGGGCCGCCACCGAGAGCACGAGCGCCAGGCCGACGTTCATTCCTTCCGGTCTTTCTCCCAGCGGTCCGGCAGGTACTGGTCCACGCCGTAGAGGAACTCCAGCGACGCCATCATCTCCTCGGGCGAAAGGATCCCTCCGCGGTAGCTGAAGACGAACCCCTCGCGGTCCACGATCACGAAGGTGGGGGTCCCCGGGATCTGGCTCCGCCCCATGACCTTCCCGTAGAGGCGTAGCACCCGCTCGTCCGCCCCCGCGATCCGGAACTTCCCGCCGAGCTCCTCCCGCATCTCCCGAGCCTCGCGGGAAGGCGAAGGCCGCTCTATCGCGTCCACGTCGATCGCGACGAGCTCGACGTCCTTTTCGGGGTCCTCTTCCAGGGCCCGGCGCACGGCCGGGTGACTGGCGGCGCAGGTCCCTCAGCCATACCGGAAGAAGTAGAGGACGACGACCTTGCGCTCGGAATCGGCGAGGCGCACGGGTTTTCCGTCGAGATCCACGAGGTCGAGCTCCGGGGCGCGCACCCACTCCCGGGGAACCTCCTGGGCCGCCGCGGGGAGGGCAAGAGCGAGCGCCAGAAGGGCAAGGAAAGAGGCCCGGTTCATGCGGTCGCCGCCTTCGCCAGTTGTCGCGTGATCTGTTCGATCCGGTTCCGGTCGGCCAGGACCGAGAGCCAGCTCGCGGGGATTGCATCCGCGCCATACCAGCACCCCGCGAGAGAGCCGGCGACCGCGCCGACGGTGGCGGAGCTCCCGCCGAGGTTGACCGCGGTCACGAGGCAGTCGCGGAAGCTCGATGTTTTGAGAAAACAGACGAGCGCGGTCTCGATCGTGTCCACGATGTTTTCGGTGGGCCGGAGGTCGGCGACCGTCTTGGCCCCGACGTCGGGCAGGATCGCCTGCACGCCTTCCTCGTTCTCGATCAGGGTCGCGTTCGCCGCGTCCACGAGAGCCTTTCGGTCCGGCGCGCCACCCAGGATGCCCGCCAGGAGAAGGGCGAGCGAGGCGGAGCCGGAGCCGGCCCGTGGGTCGTGGTGGGTGATCCGGGCCTCCTCCATGGCCGCCCGGAGGAGCACCCGCGTGTCCCGGTGGTAGTAGACTCCCAGGGGCGCCGCGCGTGCGATGGCGCCGTTGTCGTCGGCCGACTCGCCGCTCTCCTCCCAGACGCGGCGGCTCGCCTCTCCAGGCGCGAGCCCCTGCTCGGCATAGGCGAGCGCCGCCCGCACGGTGTTGGCGATCCCCTTCGGGCCCTTCCGGTACCAGGCGAGATACCGTGAAACGACGTCGGCGACGTCGAGCCCCTTCTTCTCCACGAGGCTACTCGCGAGCGCGAGCGCCATCGCGGTGTCGTCCGATCCCTCCCCTGGCCGCAGCCCCAGCCAGCCCCCACCGACCATCTCGACGACCGTTGCGTGCTTGATCTGGATCTGGTTGGGGGACATGAACTCCAGGGGAGCTCCCAGCGCCTCCCCCGCCGCCAAACCTAGGAGCGTGCCTCGGATCCGAAGGGTCGTGTCCAACATTCGAGCCTCCGACGTGCCGTCGAGTGTCTCACAGAAGTCGAGAATTGCAAACGGCTTCCCGCTAACCTATACTCTTCCAGGCCGTTCCATGGAAGCGTGGTCCGCGTCCTTTTAGAGGGTGCGTGCCGGCGGGAGAACCTAGGATGGAGGAATCGTACTGGCAGGTCCTGGCCGTCCTCCTCCTCATCCTGTGGGTGAACGTCATCTTCGGCATCGCCGGGCGCGGCTCGATCCTCCTCTTGCAGGTTCTGTGGGCGGTCGTCCGTTTCCCCTTCTCCCTGTTCGTTCGCGCCTTCGACGGAATCGGAGCGCGGCGCCGGCGGCGGAACTACGAGGTGCTCGCGACCTACATGCCGCTCGTCTCCGAGAACCCGAGGCTCCTCCAGTACCTCGAGACCCTGATCGAGGAGGGGATCCCGCCGGGAAGGCTGGAGGCCGCCCTCGCCCGGCACGCGCGGCTCGCCGCCGCGGTGGATGCGCGCCGCCGGGTCGACGAGGTCCTGGCCGAGGCGGAGAAGGAAGCGGGCATCGCGGACGTGGCCGTCCGCCACCAGAAGGTCCTCGCCGAGAGCGCGGCACGGCTGGAGAAGCTCCGGTTCAAGGAGCGGGCGCTGGAGGGGTTGGTCGACAAGATTCGAGCGAAGTACCAGGTCTAGGAGAGATCCCATGACGACTTTCTCCCTGGAATACGTCGGCAAGAACCTCTCCCTCACGGAGAAGGATTTCTTCGATTCGGTTGCGAAGGAGATCGCCAAGGGGGAGAAGAACATCCACTTCAAGGAGAAGAAGAAGTACAAGCTCGAGGTCTCCAAGAAGTCCCAGGAATACGTCCTTCGCCTGATCGACGTGAAGAGCGACCGGGAAATCGAGACGCTGCGCATGCACTCGAACCGGCAGCTCATGGATGTCCAGGCGCAGCTCCTCACCGACCTCACCAAGGCGATCGAGCGCTACACGATGCAGGCCGCGCTCGACATCCAGCAGGACTACAAGGACGCCCAGAAGCTCGCCAAGAAGATCGACCCGGAGGACCAGGAGTTCAACGAGGAGTACCTGAAGGACCTGCGGAACGCCGCCCTCAACAACCTGAAGGACGTCTCCCGCAAGCGAGGCCTCCAGGATTGAGCGAGGAGGCGAAATCGCCGCACGGCGCGAGCTCGGCGATCATCGTCGCTCCGGCCATCCTGGCCTTCGCTCCTCCCGGAGGGGGCTTCGCCCCCTCGGCCTCCCCCAAGCGCCATCCTTGCGCACCGGGGGGGCTTCGCCCCCCCGGACCTCCCCACGGCGCGATCTGGACGATCATCGTCGCTCCGGCCATCCTGGCCTCCGCTCCTCCCGGAGG
>JACQVV010000111.1 GCA_016209595.1 Planctomycetota bacterium | reverse complement strand
TGAAGATCAACTACGTGGGGCTCTTCCTCATCCTCGCCCTCATGGTCTTCGTCTTCTACAACGACATCCACCGCCTCGTTCAGGTGTACATGTGAGGGGGAGGGGAACTGCCCCCTCCCCCTTCCTACCGCCGGCACGGCGTTCGCGCCGACTTGTCGTAGCTCGAGATGCACAATGAATTGCGAACGCAGTGCCAGCGGCCCCCTCCCCTTCTGCTAGGCGCTCTCGGATCATGGCCGAGGTCCACCGTCTCGTTCAGGTGTACAGGTGACGCTGGAGTCGCTCGCACCCTTTGTCGGGCAGAACGTGGTGGTCGACACCGCGACCCCGCTCGTCTACATCGGGCGCCTGACGGAGGCGAGGGGGGATGTCCTTCTTCTGGCGGACGTGGACGTCCACGACAGGAGCGAGAGCCAGACCTCGAAGGAGGTCTACGTCATGGAGGCAAAGAAGCTCGGCATCAAAGCGAACCGGAGGAGCGTGATCGTCCGCTCCGACGTCGTGGTCTCGATCTCGCTCCTCGACGAGGTGATTGTCTACTGAGCCAAGGCAGAAGGCGGAAGTCAGAAGTCAGAAGTGAAAACAACGGCGGGCATGCTGTCTCAGTTCCGCCTTCCGAGTTCCGAGTTGAAAAACAGGCAACCGTTCACGGGCCACGAGAGGTCTTGATCTCTTAGGAACCCAGGAGCCCAGGAAAACGTCCTGTCACTTGGCCTCTCCTGGGTTCCTGGGTTACTAGGATGTCTCATCGCCCGTGAACGGCTTCCACGCCGGCGCAGTCCCCTGAACGGTTACAAAAAAAACATCAGGACCTACCTTCGCCTCGTACGCCTGCCTGCGCTCTTCACCGCGGCAGGCGACCCGCTCGCGGGGTATTTTCTCGCCCTTCCCGCGGGCGCCGCGCCGGAGCCCGCGAACCTCGCCGGAGCGATCCTCGCCGGTGTGTTCCTCTATGCGGCCGGCATGGCGGCGAACGACGTCGCCGACCGCGAGCGCGACCGGATTCACAAACCCGACCGGCCGATCCCAGCGGGGGAGATCCCGGTCGGCCGCGCGGCCGTTCTCGCGGGAATCCTCGCGGCGCTCGGTCTCGCCTCGGCGGCGCTCGCCGGGCCCGTGGCTCTCGCCTTGGGCTCGATCCTCGCCATCGCCGTCGCCGCCTACGACTTCGCGCTGAAGAGGAACGCGGTCGCGGGTGCGGTCGGGATGGGGTTCTGCCGCGCGGCAAACCTGTGCCTCGGCCTCGCCGCGGGCGGACTCGCGGCGGGTGACTTCCCCGACCGGCTCCCCGCGGCCCCGGCGTTCCTGTTCGGCTACGTCGCCGTCCTCTCGCTCGCCTCAGGCTTCGAGGATCGGCCCGCCACGCGGGGACGCGTCGCTCTTCTGGGGCTCTCGCACCTCGGGGTTCTCGTGGCCGCGGCCGTTTCGTTCGAGAATCCCGCCGGCTGGGTGCCGCTCGGCCTCCTCGCCGGGCTCCTCGTGTGGGCGTACCTGCGGCTCGCCCGCCGCCCGAGCGCCGCCCTCGCCGGCACGCTCGTCCGCACCGGGGTTGTCGGGATCCTCCTCCTCGACGCGGCCTTCCTCGCGGGCTCGGGGCGACACGAGGCGGTCGCGCTGGCGCTCGGGTTCCTGGCAGCGGGAGCCGCCTGGTGGCGGGTTGCTTCTGTTTCCGGAGTGAAGGGCGAATAAGAGCGAACCGCCTGTCGCCGGCGTTCGTTTCGAGGTATGGGATGAGCCGCGCCCTCGTCGTCCTTTTCGCGATGATTTCGTTCCTCTCCACGGCTGGCGCTCAGGAGAGCGCGCTCCCCGGCGAGGACCCGTACGCCCGCTGGGCTGTGGAGCTCGGCGACCCCGCCTGGGAGGTGAGAGAGGAAGCGACGGCGAAGCTCCTCGCCGCGGGCCCGGCCGCGCTCCCGGCCGTCGTTTCGGCCGCCGGCTCGTCCGACCTGGAGAGGGCCGAGCGGGCGCGAACGATCCTGCCGCTCGTCCGGTGGGGGATCTCGCCGGAGCTCGTGTCGAAAGTGGGAGGCGGGATCGAGTCGTACGATGCGGCCGACGGCACGAGGCGCCACGAGCTGGTGAAGGAAGCCGCGCGATCGGGCGGGGAGACGGCGCTCCCCTTCCTGCGGGCGGTCGAGCGGTACGAGATCCGCCAGGGAGTCAGGATAGAGGCCGAGGACGCGATCGCGGAGATCTACCTCGGCCTCGCGAGGCTCGCCTCCGGCGAGGCCGCGAGGGAGCTCTCGCGTGAGGAGGTCGAGCGGCATGCGCGCGGGATTCTCGAAGCCCCTGTGGCCTCGCCCGGCGGGAGGCTCCAGCTCGCCTGGGTGAGCGCGCTTCTCAACCATGTCCGGGGTCGCGCATGCGCGCTCCAGGGGTGCCGGTCGCTCGCCCTGGAGATGGTCCGCGCCGGCCTCGATGCCGCTGGCGGGAGCCCCTCCTATCGAATGGAGGCCGCCGCCCGGCTCCTCGCGCACGGCCTCCGCGAGCCGGCGCTCGCGCTCCTTGCGCCGGAGATCGAGGGCGCTTCGGGCGCGAACGCGCCCGGGGTCGTGGCGCTCCTCCTGGATCAAGGGGAGTCCGACCTGGGCTTGGAAGTCGCTCTCGCGGCCCTCGCTACTTCGTCCGGCGAGGAGACGGTCGCCAGGGGACTCCTCGACGCATTCCTCGTTGCCGGCGAGTTCGAGCGGGCGCGACACCTCGCCGGCTTGCTGCCGGGGGGCGGACGAGAGGAGCTCCGGATCGTCGCCCGCGCGGCGTTCGATGCCGAAAGTGGCGTCGCCCTCGCTCGGGGCGAGTTCGAGCGCACCGGTGATCTCGGTCCTCTCGTCGAGGAAATGCTCTTCCATGGTCTCGGCGCCGAGGCCCTGGAGCTCGTCCTGGCGCACGAGGCATCGCTCGGCCACCGCGAGGACTACCGGAACCTCGCTTTCCGGGCCGCCGTCGCCGCGCTCGACTTCGATACCGCCGCCCGGTTCGGGGGACGGCCTTCCGCGTGGCGGGGGAGCTTCGAGGATGCGGGCCTCGCCAGGGCGAGGTTTGCGTGGGCCCTCGCGTCCGGGAGGCGCCTTGACGTCCTTGTCGCCGCGGCGGTTCTTTCGGCCGGGACCGAGGATCTCCTCCGGGCGCTGGCGGCGACGCGCCTGGAGGCGATCTTCGACGTCCGCGAGGGACGAGAGGCCGGTTCGTCCGCCGCGTTCGAGTCGGCGTTCCGCGCGGGCCGGGTCGCGGAGCTCGAGGGCCGCCGCGCGCGGGCGCTCCTGGAATACGCCTCGGTGCTCGTTCCGCTCGGCTTCGAGTCCGACCCGCGGTGGCTACGCCTGCGGCGCGAGCTCGGAGCAAGATGCGAGGTCCTCGCGAAGGATCCCGAGGCGCTCGCGCTCGCCCTCTCGCTCGCGTGCGACGCGGGTCCCGCTTCGGAGCGGGCCCGGCTCCGCGCGGAGATCCACCGGCACGCGGGCTATCCCCTGCCCGCCGCGTCGGAGTTCTCCCGGTCCCTCGAGTATCGCGGTGGCAACCTCTCTCCGGCCGAACGGCTCGAGCTCGCCGCGTTCCTCTTGCGCGCCGCGGACGCTCCGCGCGCCGTCACGGCTCTTGCCCCGGTCGTCGCGCTTGGGTCCGGGGACGGTTGGGGGCGGGCCGCGCTCCCCTTGTTCGCCCGGGTCGAACGGGAGCGCGGGCGGGAGTCGCGTACAACCGCGCTTCCTCCCCAGGGACAGGTGCTCGATCCCCAGGTCCACGTCGTCGCCGCGACGTTCCTGGAGCGTGTCGGAGAGTACGACGCGGCCGAGGTCGAATGGGGGTGGCTTGCCGGCAGAAGGACCGAGTTTCAGCCCGACGCTCTGGAGCACCTCGCGGAGCTCGCGGCAGCTCGCGGGGATTTCTCGCGGGCGGCGGATCTCCTCTCCCGGTCCTTCGGACTTCGTATGGTCCGTCCGGACGGCGGGCGCGATCCGAGCGAGGATCCGTCGCGCCGCGCCCGCATCGAGTTCTGGCGGGCCGAGGCGGCCCTCGCGGCGGGGTGCACCGAAGAAGCGCTCCGGAGGCTCCGCCGGGCTCTCTCGCACGACCCGTTCCTGGTCGAGGCGGCCGAGAGCCTCGCGGAGCTCGCTCGCGCGAGCGATCCCGAGCTCGCAGGCCGGGCCGACCGTGTCGCGATCTCAGAGCTCCACCGCAGGGTTGCTCGCTCGCCTCACGATCCTCACCTCCACGCCCGGCTCGCCTCGGCCCTCGCGGCCGCGGGGCAGGCCGGCGAGGCGATCCCGTGGGCGGCCCGTGCGGCGAGCCTTCACGGCGGGGAAGCCTATCGCGGACTGGCCGAGCTCCTCCGGAATCGGTAGCGGCTACGCGTCGTCCCGGCCGTGGCTCCTCGGGGCGCTCTCTCCCTCGAACGGGCTCCGCACGCGCGGCGCGGACGACAGGCGGCCCCGGATCATCGAGACGCCACTCCAGAGGAGGAGAATGGAAACCGTGGCGAGCCCGACGAGCCAGAGGATGATCTCCCAGCGACCGAGGGAGGACAGGCCGGCGATCGGTTCCTCCTCGCGCCACTCCCCGTTCCGGGGGTCCGCCGTGGCGAGCACCCGGATCGAGGCGAGCGTGGCGAGGTAGAGCCTGACCTCCCCGGAGGGGCTCGAGACAGCCGCGAACCCGAGGACGCGGTTGCCGAAAGGCTCGCGAGATTCGTACGGGACCTCGCTCGCGTCGGCGAGCTCGCCGTCGGCCCAGCGGGCCTGGTAGAGGACGTGCTCTCCCGAGGCGTCGCGCTCGTAGAGGTAGAGCCAGATCTCGCCATCTCGTTCCACGACGTCGAACATCTCTACTCCGCAAGGAGCGTCCGCGCGCCGTGGATCGGCGAGGCCCTCCTCGCCGGCCCTGGCGCACCAGATCGCGGCCTCGTGGTCGTCCTCGCGTGGCCGACGGTTCCAAAAGACGAGGATGCCCTCGGAAGACAGGACGACGCGGACCCGGCCGGGCTCGGCCTCGAGCTCGGCCTTGTTTTCGTGTTCCACGAGCCGCGAGTCGGCTAGGACCGCGCTCCGGAGTTCCTTCTCGTCGCCGCCGAAGAAGCGGACCTTTTCCCCCTCCATCCGAAGGGCCCGAACCTCCCAGTCCACGGGGAGCTCGCGGAAGGACGCTCGCCGGAGGCCGTCGTAGAACGAGGTGCCCGAACCGTGGCAGACCACAAGCTCCCCCCCGGAGAGGCCCGCGGACATGTACGATCCGGAGAGCCGGTCGGCCCGCTCCCACTCGCCATGCGCCTCGCGGTACTGGAAGGCGAAACCGTCCTCCTCGAACGGGTCGAACGTCCGGTGGCGGTAGACGAGGTACTGGTCGCCCTCGGGCGTGGCGAAGGCCGCGAGGTCGGTGAAGACCTCGACCCGCTCCGCGGTGAGGACGCCGACGAGGAGGAGCAGGAGGCAGGCGAGGACAAGACCCATCGCCCTTCGCGACTCGCGGCGGCGGGCGGCCGTGGGGGTCACGGCGAGGCGGCCGTCGGGGTCACGGCGAGGCTGCGGGCGCGACCTGGTAGCCCTTGCGGCGGAGCTCCTCCAGGGCGGAGGACTCCGCTTTCTTGAGGTCGGCGACCGCCTTGAAGTACTCGGTGAAGGCCCGGACCTCGTTCGATCGTGCCTTGATGTAGTCGTTGCGGAACTCGTTCACCTCGAAGGCGGTCCTCTCGCCCGCTTGGTGGCGGCTCTTTTCCGCCTCCCACTTCTCCTTGGCGAAGAACTTGGCGCTTTTCGCGGCGTTGATCTCCTCCAGCCGGCTCTGCACCGCGCGAACGGCGGTGCGGACCTCCAGGATCGCTTGCCGCTCGAGCCTCTCGACCCGGGCGCTCGCCTGCCGGTGGCCTATGAGCGCGCGCTGGTAGGCGGCGAGCGCCGAGCGGTTGCCGAACGGGATCTCCAGCGCGAGCCCTGCCTGCCACTGGTAGAAATCGGCCGTCGTGGTCGTGTCCATCGCCTGCTCGAAGCTATCCTCCAGGCCGTTCAGGACGACCTTCGCTTCGACGTCGAGCTTGGGGAGGAGCTGATTCTTCGCCCGCTGGATCTCGATCCCCTGACGCGAGACGTCGGTCCGGAGCTGGAGGAGATCGGGGCGGTAGGCGAGCGCGTGATCGATCGACTCGAAGAGATCGATCGCCGTCCCCGAGACGCGAGGGACCTCGAGCGGCAGGTTCTCGGTGGGAACGAGGGTGACGTTCCACAGGAAGTTCATGTCCCGGGGATGGAAGAGGTTCTTCAACTTGTCCTCGGCGTCCTTGACGGCGTTCCGCGCCAGGATGAGCACCCTCCGGGCCTCGGCGACGTCGCTCTGGGCGTCCAGGACGTCGATCTTCGAGGCCGTCCCGACCTCCCGCTTGATCTGGCTGATCTGGAGGGCCTCCTCCGCCAGCCGGAGCGAGTCCTCCTGGATGGCAAGGTCCTCCCGGGCGAAGACGAGGTCCCAGTATGCCTTTTCCGTGCGCGCGAGGACGTCCTGCGCGACCTCCTGGAACTTGAAGTAGCTCTGGTCCTTGGCTGCAAGGGCGAGGTTGGTGTCCGCCCGCTGGACGTCGAAGCCGAGGTTCCGCAGCAGGGGCTGGGTCACGAGGAGCGTGGCATTCGTCTCGTACTGCACCCGCCGGTTCGCGAACGAGTTGTTGGTCGCGGTCCGGGTGCCATTGATGCTGAAGTCGTACGTCGTCCCGACCGCGCCGAGCTTCTTCACGCCCGTCGTCATCTGGTCCGTGACGTTCTGGACGCTCTGGGCGCCGGCGAGCTGGCTCGACCCCTGCTGGATCGAGCGAGCGCGCGAGATCGACCAGCGGCCGACCGGGTCGAACTTCGAGCGCGCCGCCAGGACGTCGGCCTCGCGGAGCTCCGGGCCGAAGGACTCGACCCGGAGGTCGAGGTTCCTCGCAAGCGCGGAGACGAGCGTTTCCTCGAGCGAGAGGGCGACGCTCGTGGGCGCGTCCTCGACCTCCTCGCGGCGGACGGGGGATTTGGGTGCCTCGCGCAGGCTCCGGAAGAGCGGGAGGCGGTATTCTTCATCGTGGGTCGGGGTTCGGTGTTCGGGGTTCGGGGGCTCCTCCCGATCGCCGGCGTCCGTCCCCCGTCCCTCGGAATCCTGGGCAAGCGACGGGGGGGCGACCAGGCAACAGGCAACAGACAACAGACAACAGGCCACAGGCGACTGACAACCGTGCGCGTGTGCGGAAAGCCGGGAGCGGGAGCGGGAAAGACAACGTGGAACAGGGAATGTGGAACCGGAATGTGGAATGAGACGCTGAGCGGCTCTTCGGGGCCGGGTCATTCGTTTCCTCCCTCCGCGTCCCCTTCTTCGGGTTCCCGGTTGGCCTGCCACCACTCGTCGAAGGCCTGGAGTGCCCGGGCGCGGTCCTCACTGGATCCGCCCGTCTCGAATTCCACCGGCGCACCCGTGACCCGCTCGAGCAGCCGGAAAAGGGCGGCGGCCTCCTGCGAGGGGAGTTCGGGTTCGCGGAGCCTACCGGCGAGCTCCTCCACGACCCATTCGCGCTCGGCCGCGAGCAGCGCGTCGTGCGCGGGCCCCGACATGCGCTCGTCGCTCGCGAGCGCCGCGTCCACGAGGGGTGCGACCGCTTCTCGCAGGCCTTCTTGCCCGCCTGCTCGCGCCCTCACGACCTCTCCGAGCGTCTGTACGGCGGCGACCCGAACCGGGAGAGAATCGTCGGAGAGCGCCGCTCGCGCGGCGGAGACCGCCGCCGCCGCGTCGAAGCGACCGAGCAGGTGGAGGGCGAGGGCGCGGTCCTCCGCCTCCGTGGAGGCGAGGCATGCCGCGAGTCCGTCCGCGACCCGGACGTCTCCCCAGAGGTTCGCGGCGACGAGGGCCTTGTGGCGGACCTCCGGGTCGGGATCGCGGAGGAGGTGCGAGAGGACGGGGACGGCGTCGGGAGCGCCGGCGGCCCCGGTCGCAATGCGGTTCATGTCGACCAGGACCGAAAGCCGGCTTCGCGAGTCGGGGTTCCGGAGGCGTTCGACGAGCCGGGGGACGCTCGCCCGGAGCTCCGGCGTCGAGTGGAAGAAGAGCTCGGCCATCCGCGCGGCGAGCTCGACCTTCTTCTCCTCGGAAGCGTCGCGGACGGCCGCGCCCGCGAGAGCGGCGAGGTGGTCGGGATCGAGCCCTAGAACGAGGAGGCCCGAGAGCGCCGCAACCTGGACCTCGACGTCGGAAGCCCGCAGCCTCTCGATCAGGTGGCGGGCGGCGCGCCGATCGCCGAGCGCCGCAAGCGTCTCCAGGATCCGCGCGGAAGGGCCCGGTCCGGCGTTCTCCAGGGCAAGGACGAGGGGGGAGAGCGCGAGGGGGCCGATGGCGAGGAGCCGGGCGCGCACGCCCGCGAGCCGGAGCGGTTCCCCGGAGGCCGCGAGTTCCCCCGCGAGCGCCTGGAGCTCCTCGGCGAGTTCCGGCGGGGGATCTCCCGCCTCGATCGCGTCGATGGCTTCGGTCCCTTCGCGCGCCGCCGCGGCCGTCTCCGGGTCGGCCCCCTCGGAGGCGGCGAGCGCGAGCTCGGTTCGGGCGATGCCGTACTCGTGACGCTCGAGAGAGATCCGGGCAAGCGCGAGCGCCGTCTTGTGCCGGTCCTCATCCGCGGGGAAGCGTTCGCGGAGCGCGAGATATTCCGAGCGCGCCCCGTCGAGGTCCCCGATCGAGGCGAGGGCCTGGCCCAGGAGGGAACGCGCGCGCGGTTCCCGCCCGCTCCCCGCGAAGTTTTTTATGAACTGGCGTAGCCGGAGCATCGCGCCCGCGGGGTCCCCTTCTTTGAAAACCGCGAGCGCCGCGCCGTAGGCCGCCTGGTCGAGATGGGGCGAGATCGCCGCGTGAGCGGAGACGACACGGTCGAACGCCTCCAGCGCGTCCACGTGGCGGCCCTGCCGCAGGCGGATCCGGCCGGCCCTGTACCACGAGTCCCCGGCGGCGTAGCCCTCGGGATCTCGCGTGGCGATCTCTGTCCAGAGCGCCGCCGCCTCCTCCTCGGCCCCGGCCTTCTCCAGGGCGAGCGCCCGGCGGAAGTCGGGGAGGACCGGCGCGGCGCGGGCTTCGAGCTCCCGCGTCGCCGCATCAAGGAAGCGCGCGCGGAACTGGCCGGGCGACAGTCCGAGCGCCACGGCGCAGGCGTTGTTGGCCTCCACGCCGTCCTCGACCACCACCCGCGCGAACTCCTTCACCCCCGCGGCCCCGTACTCGGCCTCTATGTGAAGGAAGGCGAGATAGCCCGCTAGGTCCCAGCCTCCGGGGGACTCGACGTCAAGCCCCCGGACGAGATAGGCCGGCGCCAGCGCCCCGGCGAGGAGCTCGGCGAGCCGGGAGTTCACGACCTTCTCCCCACGACCCGAGGCGTAGAGCGCGAGCCCCGACCGGAACCAGGGCGGCAACCGGTGGAACTCATCCCCCCGCAGGGCCATGACCTGCCCCACCGCCATGGCCTCGACCATGGTCGCGTCGAGGTCGGTGATTCCCACGACGAGCGCGTTCATCGAGACGGTCGCGAGCGGCCGCCTCCTCCCTTCCAGGATTTTCTCCTCGAAACGGAGCGGCGGCTCGCGCCAGTCCGAGGCGTCGGCGGCCCGAACGACCACCTCGCCCGCCCGCCGCCCGTCCAGACCGATCCTGTCGGCGACCTTGCGCACGGCCTCGCTCCTCGCGGTTCCCGCCCGAGCGAGGATCGCGACCACTTCCGGGTCGCCGGTGTACACCCCGTCGTAGGCGAAGCCCAGCGCCTTGCCGTAGACCTCGTCGGGCGTCCGGTCTCGGCCCGGCGCCCCTCCGCCATCTTCCGGATTGCTGACGCACCCGGCGAGGGCCCCCACGACAGCCAGCAAGAGGAGGGGGCCGCCGGCACGGCTTTCGCTCCGCGAAAGCCGAGCCGGCGGGAGGTAGGGGGAGGGG
>JACQVV010000099.1 GCA_016209595.1 Planctomycetota bacterium | reverse complement strand
TCGGGCTCGCGCATCGCCCAGTGGAACGAGCGCGGCCGGCCGGTCGACCCGCCCTCCGTGCGCCTGGAGGACGGACGCCTCCGCGGCCGTCTGGGGAGGTGGCACCTCGTCCTAGTCGACTAAGAGCCCCTCCAAGACTCTCGAACCCCCGGCCTGTTCAGTCGAGCACGAGAACCTCGAAGAGGTTGCTCTCGTCGTCCGTCCAGAGGACTGGAGATCCGCGGGCCTCGGGCCAGGGCGTCGCGGCCTCGCCGGCGCCGGGGGAGTCGAGGAAGGCGCGGTTCGCCGTCAGGACGACGAGAGCGGGAGTCCTCAGTCCCGAGAGTACGGCTCTCCGCCCTGTGGAACCAGAGGGCCCAGAACCCCTCGACGCGCGATTCGCGCGCGAGCGCGAGGAGGACGCGTGGGAGGTCGAGATAGCGGCTCGAGACGTGAAACGAGCGGACCGACTTCCCGTGGACCGACACGTCCAGCCGCCCGCTCTGCGGCGCCTCCCGGACGTCGATCTTGAGTCCGGAGTGGATCTTCACGACCTGCACCACGGCGCGTGCGAACCGGTCGTGGATCGCGCGGTGCCAGCGCAGGATACCGTCGATCCGGAGCCGCGCAACCGCGCGGGCAAGGAGGGAGATCGCCTCCTCGTACCGCTTCTTCTCTCGGGCCTCTGGTATGATTGGCCTCGCAAGCGCTGTGACGGCACTCGCTTGCGAGGGCCGGTGCGGCGCTTGCGCCAATCCAGACGAGTTCATGATTGGCCGGGCCAATCATGTGGTCTATCCTCCCCCAGCACCGAGGCGAGGACGATCCGGCGGACGCCGGCGCGTCCCCGCCAGCGGACCTAGACGGAGACGGGGAGGATCTCGTAGTCGGGCTCCCCGTCGGCGGGGTTGGCGTCGCGCGCAACGTTCGTGCTCGATGTCCTCCCGTCCCCGTCGAGGTCGAGCCCGGGGATTCCAAGCTCATTCGACTCGGGCGTGTTCTCGGTCTCGTTCACGAGGAAGCGGAGATACCCGGGCCGGCCGTCCGAGTCTCCCGGCGCTGCCGTGAGACCCGGGGCCTCGAAGTTCGGGCCGACGGCGCCCCCGGGGCCGTACGTGCCAGTGACCGCGTCGAAGTTCGCGCCGAGGAGAGTCTCCAGCATGTCGCGGGCGGCCTCGGTCGCGAGCGCCGTCTCCCGGCTCGTCGCGTTCGCGGACGAGGTGACGAGGAAGACGTTCGCCATGCCCAGGATCGCGATGGCGAGGATCGCCGCCGCGGCGGTGATCTCGACGATCGACTCTCCACGGCGCGCGCGGAAAGGATGCCACCTGGACATGCCGAGTCCTTTCCGTCCCTGACGGGAACTTGAGATCCCTCGCCGGTCACGTCAAGGAACGCCCCCGGGGACCGGCCCACAATTGGGTTGCCGGAGGGGCCCCATCCTTACCACGGTCACGGTCACGTTCACGGTCCATGGTCACGCCGACCCGTGACCGTGACCGCAAGACGGGATCATGCGGTCGAAATCCGCGAAACCCCAGATGAGGGGATTGAGGACGGGCGAACGGGACGCCGCGAGCTCACTCGTCGCGGCCCCCGCCATATTTCTCGCGGAGCGATTCGAATTCGGAATCGGGGCGGAATGGAGCGAAGGCGGGATCCTCCGCGACGGCGGACCAGGGGGTTCCTGCATCCAGGGAGAGACCGAGTACCTGGAGCACGGATGGCGGAGGCCATTGGGCTCGCGCTCCCTGGCGCGCCAATTTCAGTAACATCCGTGCGAGCGTCGACCGGCGTTCGCCGCTCGTGTCGAGCTCGATGACAGGGCACGTCCAATGGGGGAATCCGTACAGCCCGCCTCCCATCCGAACGGCGGCCTCCATGTGCACGAGGGCCCGCTCCTGGACCGCGGGATCGGACAATGGACCGACGATCATGACTTCCGCGGCGAGACTCTCGTGGGCGGAGGACAGGAGCTCGGTGGGCGCGCGGCCCGTGTTCTCGGCCTCTCCCAGATAGAGCTCCAGGGCCTCGACCGCCGCGCTGGCCCGGCCGACCGTCGCCAGGGCCCAGCCGTGATAGTAATGCCGGCAAGGCTCTCCCTTCTCCCTCGCTTCCCGCCAGCGCAGGTATTCTCCGAGGTCCGGGAGCTCCGGAAGGCGCACGAGCGCATGAGAAAGGCGATCCACCTCGCCGAGGGCCACGAGGAGGAGGAGGCGGGACACCTGGGCCCCTGGCTCCTGGTCGAGGGGAAAGGCATCGAGCTCTCCGAGCCATGCCCGTGCCTCGGAATCTTCGATGCCCGTCTCCGGAGACCGGATCGCCCACCAGCGAAGGGATAGGGCGGCCTTCCATGCCGCGACGCGGGGCCCACCTCCCCGTTGGGCCGCCCGCGACAGGTTCGAGGCGAGCGCCTCGCGATCCCGATCCAGGAAGGCCTCCCATGCCAGCGCCAGATACGGTTCCTGCGCCGACGGAGTCGAAGCCTCGACGAAAGGCGACGCGCGCGGCCCGGACCAGGTCTCGTCCAGGAACGGTTGGAGGAGCAAGAGGGGCGCATAGCCCGGATCCCGCTCTCTCCCCTCCCGGAGGAGTCTGTTCGCCTCGTCCCACCGGAAAGAGGCGTGTTCCGACAGAGCCGCGACGACTTCGCGGTCCGGGGCCTCGCCGGGACCCGCGATCTCGGGCGCGAGAAGCTGTGACGCGCGCTCGCATTCTCCGCGGGCGAGCGCGGCACAGGCCTCGTAGAAGACGCGATCCGCTTCCGGCAGGTCGGCAGGCAGAGCCGCGACCCACCCTGCAACGTCCTCGGGACGATTCGCGGTGAGCCATTCCGCCTCGCATACCAGGGGCGCGAAGAGCTTCCGATCGAGGATCCAGGTCACGATCCGCTCGCCGAGAGCGGGTGCAAACCCCGCCTCCGCCGCCGCTTCCATGTCTCGATGTGCCCCGGCGAAGTCGCCGAGGTATTTGCGGGCGATCGCGCGTCCGTAGAGATCCTCACCTGTACGGGCGTCGGAAAGCTCTTCCACCGCGCCCAGGAGGCGGTTCCGTCTCAGCGCCCTGTCCTCGGGCCGGCGAAGCCCGATCGCCTGGCGTACGCTCTCGACCGCCGCGCAGGGTCCAGATGGCACCTCCTGACGATCGTCGGGCCGCGACTCGGGGCCAGCCGTTTGGCGGTGGATGACCCAGGAGGCCGCCGCCACGCACAGGAGGGCCACCGCGGGGAGGGCGATCGACCAGGGAAGCCTCCTCCATGTGGCCCGAGCGACGGGAGCTCCACGCTCTTCCCCGAGGAGGGTCGCGATCTGGGAAGCGAACGCCGCGCTCGCGGGACGCTCCTCCTTGTCCTTCGCGATCGCGGCGAGCACCAGCCGATCGATTTCTCCACAGAGACCGGGTCGGTGGCGGGAGGGCGGGGGGGGCTCGAGCGTTTCCACGCGAAGGAGCGTCTCGTAAAGGTTCGAACCGGCCATCGGGCACACCCAGGTCAACATCTCGTACAGGACCAACCCCAGCGAGTAGACGTCGGCTCGCCCGTCCACGGCGTTCCCCTGCTCGTGGACCATCTCGGGGGACATGTAGGCCGGAGTTCCGACGATGCTGTCGCTGGCCGTGAGCTTGAGATCCTCGAACACGGTCTTGGAGAGGCCGAAATCGACGATCCGGGGCTCGCCCGTCCGGTCGATCAGGATGTTCGACGGTTTGATGTCCCGATGGACCACGCCCGCCTGGTGGGCGGCGGCGAGGCCCCTGGCTACCGAGAGCGCAATCGCCAGGCTCGCCCGTGCCTCCATCGGCCCGCGGGACAGTCGTTCGTGAAGGGGTTCCCCCTCGATCCACTCCATCGCGATCCAAAGGACTCCGCCGTCCTCTCCGACGTCGAGCACGCGGACGACGCAGGGGTGATCGACCCGCGCCGCCGCCAGCGCCTCCCTCCGGAACCTCTCGGCCAGCACGGGGCGGGCCGGGCCATGCTCCGCGGATCGCATGACCTTGATCGCTACCGCCGTTCCGAGTTCGAAGTGGCGGGCGCGATAGACTTCGCCCATTCCTCCGCGTCCGACCAGGCCGCCGATCTCGAATTTTCCGAATCGCATCGGGGGGCAACTTGGGCACCGCTGGAGCCGGGTCGCCGCGGACTCGGCAGGCATGGGTTTGCCGCAGCAGGTGCAGGTCGACTCGTTCGGCTGATTCGGAGACATCGAAGGCTCGATCCTACCACGAGTCTCGCGGAGGATTCGTCGCCGCGAGCGACTCTATCTTTCAAGAGACGTCGGTTCGATGCCCCGGAGAGGGAGGGCGAGGGGGCCGGCCGGAGCCGGCTCCCGGCCCGGTTCATCGCACGCGCCCTGCGGCGACGTTGTTCTCTTCGTCGGACTCCTCCACCTCCCCTCGGTCGTCGATCACCGCGAGGACATGGTGGTTTCGTGGGTTCGATCCTCGGGCCAGCACGACGCGAAGCGAGAGCCTCTTCTGGGCGCCCGGGGGAAGCGAACACAGGCTCCCCTCGGCGATCAGGACATCCGAGCCGTCAAGCGTTGCGTCGGCGGACCGGTAGACCCGAAGATGACAGGCGCCGGCCGTCGCGTCGCCGCGGTTCTCGACGAGGAGCGTCCCCTGAAGGCGGTAGCGAATGGCTCGGCCGACCCGGACCCGAGTCGGCACCACGGGACTCCACGAACCCGCGAGGTCGGGGAGCGGCGTCCTGGTCCGGGGCGCCTGGCCGCTCGACTCCATCCACCGCTCGAGGGCGTCGTACTTCGGCGCCTCCGAACGCGGCTGTTCGATGGACTCCAGCGCCCCCCAGCTCCCGCCCCAGTTCATGCGCTCGCAATCGTCGCAGTGGATGAAGAGCCCACCTCCACTGGCCGTGCTCCAGTCGCTCAGGAGCTCGTCATAAAGAGCGCCCATTCGCGGGTCCCGGTTCGCCGCGTGGAAGAGATCGATGACGTCCTGGTCGCGTTCCGCGGACTCCATGCAGGCCAGGTGCTGTCCGCCCTCGTAGGCGACGAGCGGCAGCCCGAACTCCCTGGCAACCTCCGCGTCCGCCAGCATGTCCTGTCGAGTCTCGCGGAGCGATTCGTCGCGTAGCACGGCGAAGAGGTCATCGAGCTGCATTGCCAGGACGCGGGAACGCAAGTCGCGCGTGCCAAGGATGTATCCGAAATAAGCCCCGGTCGCCAAGGCGTCGGTGTGAGATGCACTGTCCTCGTAGGTCAACATGTCCCGGGAGAGGTAGACGTTTCCATTCTGCGTGGCGAGCACCCGGACCAGGCGATTCCTCCCCAAGACCCGTTCGAAGATGTCGAAGATCGCGAGCGAGCGGCGGACGTGGTAGCGGTATTGCGCTTCGTAGTTGTGCTGGTCCGGATCCGAGGCCGGAGCGGTGGCGAGATGGTCACCTCTGGCGATCGCGTATGGATGCACCGAGAACGTCGGATTCCAGACCTCGTTGGAATGCTCGACGTAGGCCCGGAGGCCGGGATGGAGCGTGTCGCGCACGTACTCGGCGAAACGCCGCACGTATTCGTCGTTCGCCTGATGCGGGATGTTGAACCAGGGATCGGCTTCGAGACGATTGGCGAGTTCGACCATGACCTCCACGGGGACACCCTTGTCGCTCCAGCGCGCGTCCTCGGGCTTGGGCCGACGGCACCAGGTCTCCTGTCCGAGCTGCTCGGGCGAATCGCCAAGCATCCAGATCATGAACCGGAGAGTGCCGTAGTTCGCGATCCGCTCCAGGAAGAGGGGGTTGAAGATCTCCCCGGCCTGGGCTTCCACGCCGGGAAGGGGAATCCGGATATTGCGGAGATAGTTGCGCGGATTCACGGAGACGATCGCGAGAAGCAGGTTTCCTCGGGAGGGATCGACCTCGATCGCATCCCGCCCCGGGCTTCGTTCGACGAGCTCGGCGCCTTCCTGATATCGAATCTCGCCTTCCCCCTCGTACTCCACGACGTAGCGGCCGGCGGGGTAGCGGATGTCGCGTGAGAAGACGCTCGTGTAGACGATCTGCCCGGGCAAGAGCGACCTGACCCAGCCGTGAAGATCGACGTCGATCGCGCGCCGGTCGTCCCAGGTCTCCTCGGTTCCGGAGACCCACGGGCTCGACGACTTGAAAGCATCGACAAACGGGTATTCCGTGCTGTAACAAACGACTCCGGCGAGATTCGTGCCCAGGGGCGAGGGCTCCTGGGCAATGGACCTCCGCGGGATTCCCGTCCCGGCGACGAGAGCGACGACGACAAGGGAGACGAGTCGGACTTTCATGTGACACCTCCTTGGTCTCGGGGTTCGGCGGCCGCCGATGCCGGCGGCGCCTCGAATCGCGCCCGTATATCCGCGACGTGCGTGCTTCTTGCAGAGTCGGGCGTGATTCTCCGCAACGGCTTGCTGGTAAGGGAGTTTCGTCCGATCCCCCCGAGGGACTGGCCTGCCCCCACCGTCCCTTGTAGACTCTCCCGGTATCCTGGGGGGGCGGGATCGGCATGGACAAGAGGGACACGTATGGAGGCCCGTTCCCCTCCACCCATCCCTCGCTCGTCGCCCATGTCGGCCATCCCGAGTCACCCGAGCATCGGGAAGCATGGGAGACCTTTTTCCGCGGCTACTGGCCGCCGCTCTACGCGTACCTCCGGCGGTCAGGGAGCTCGCGCGAAGAGGCCCTCGACCTGCTTCAGGACTTCCTCCTCGCCGGCGTCGAGGGACGAGTCCTGTCGCGGTACGATCCGGCGCGAGGGAGATTCCGCACGTTTCTCCTGGCCTGTCTCGCAAACTTGAGACGCAAGGCGCGCCGCCACGACCGTGTCCGCCCCGACCGGCGAGCGCTGCGCATCGGCTCGACTGCGGAAGGGGATGCCTTCCTCGAGGCGCGGCCGGATTCGAGCCCTGAGGAGGTCTTCGAGAGCGATTGGGTCCGGCAGGTCGGGGCTCGCGGGCGGGGCGCCTTCGAGGCGCGGCTCCAGGCCGCGGGAGACGAGCTCTCGCTCCGCCTCGTTCGCGAGTGGGTCTTCGCCGAACGCAGACCAGCCGGCGCCGAGCTGGCGCGGGAACTCGGGATCACGCCGTCCGACCTCTACTCCCGAGCGACGCGCCTCCGCCACGCCTTCGCCACCCAGATCGAGCTCGAAGTCCGCGCCTGGTCGGGAGACCCGGAGCGCGAGCGCCGGGAAGTCATATCCTCCCTCTTGGGTCGCCGCGACTGACCGGGTGTTAGATCGTTCTATGATCGGAGACAGACGAGATAGATTCGCTCCCGATCTCTCTGGAGTAAGTCCCGATGTCACACCCATCCACTTTCCGGCTCCCGAACCGGTCGGCTTTCCTGACCCTGTTCCTCCTTGCGGCCGTCGGAGTACCCGGCGCCCGCGCCCAGGTCCCAGAGGAAGAGGTCCAGCCGTTCTTCATCGGCACCTTCGTCGGCGCGAACGTCTTCGAGTGGGGCGACCTCCGCGCGGCGCCGGGCGGGCCCGCCGACCTTCCGGGGATCGTCGATGACCTCGCCGACCGGGGTTTGAATGCCGTCTGGGTCACGGGTTTCGACGGCGGAATGTACGGCGACATCTCACTCATGCGCGTCTGGCTCGACGCGGCCGGGCGGCGGGGCGTGAAGGTCGTCCTCCAGGGGTCCGGCGTTCCGTACGTGATCCAGAGGCAGGGGGCCGAGGTCGCCGATGAGACGCTGCGCGCCGCGCGCGAAGAGGTCGCGCCGGCCTGGGCCGCGGTCGCCCGGACCTACGGCCGGCACCCGGCGCTCCTCGCGTACAGTCCCGTCGAGGAGATCGGCGACAACGTGGAGCTCGGCGAGAACCAGACGCTTCGGGCGCTCGCCGAGGTCGCGCGCGCCGTTGCCGAGGTCGACCCGCTCCACCCGACAACGACGATCCACATCGCCTCGTGGTCGAACGTCGCGATCGAGGAAGCGCGCCTTCGGCGCGACGGGCCGGGGCGGATCCGCGTCATCGTCTACGACAACTATCCGTTCTCGCACCCGATTCCCGATTGGGCCGACGTCTCCGACCCGGCTCTTGCGGCCGCGACGCCGGCCGAGGCGGTCTCGATGTACGTCGAATTCCTCGACCGGTGGGTCGCGATCGGCCGCGACGCGAATGTCCCGGTCTGGGTGATGGCGCAAGGTCACTCCTCGACCTGGACGCGGGTCCTCGACGGTGTGCCGGTCACTCGCGCGCTTTCGCGCGCCCCGACCGAGGCCGAGATGCGACTCCAGATCTGGGCTGCGGTCCTCGCCGGCGCGAAGGGGATCTTCTTCTTCCAGTACCACTCATCCCCGCGCTTTCCACCCGAGATCGAGGCGACCCTACAGGAGTGGGAGGTGGGGACCGGTCTCCGGACGCTCGACGGCGAGGCGACGCCGTCGTATGAGGCCCTCGCCGTGATCGCGACCTCCCTCAAGCCTCATCTCGACCGGATCGGCCGGCTGGAGCCGGATGGCGGCCCCGCGATGGGCGTCGACCGAGTCCCAGGCGTCCTTGCCCGCGGGTTCCGCGACCCTGCGAACGGCACGAGGTGGGTCGTCGTCCTCAATCGCGACATCGAGGCGCCGCGGACGATCGCCGCCGGGGCCGAGGTCGCGGGTGTACGCCTGGCCGCCGACCTCGATCTCGCGCCGGGCGATGGGACGATTCTCGAAGTGCGTGAGTAGGCAGCGATGCTTCGCTTCGATCCGCCTGACGGTTCGGCGCAAGGAGATGAGACATGAAGATCGCGGGAATTCTGGCTCTCGGCGTGGCCATGGGCATCCTGACGCCCGCCGCACGAGGACAAGAAGACGCGACGGCCGGCGAAGATCGGATCGAGCCCGAGGGCGCGGATTTCGCGGTGATCCTGGGTCCCGAGGAACCCGCCGTCGATCCCGAGGTCTGGAGCCTGCTCTCCACCTCACCCGACAGCTCCATCCCGATGGTCAAGATCGACGGGGAATTCGTCCTCTTCACCTGGGGCGGGATTCCCCTCGATTCCGGCGAGGAAGAGATCGGTCCCGCGTTCTGTGCCGGAGAAGGCAAGGATCGCCTCTGCGACGGCATGGCTCGCCTGAGCGGAAAGACCCTCGACGATCTTGCCTTCGATCCAGACTCCGACAGCAATCGCCCTCGGGCGGTTTACCGCCGCCCCCCGGTCGGTCCTCTCGATCCTCGGCCCAACTTCTCCGACATGTGGCCGATGGGGTCGTATTACGACACCGCGAGCCGCGAACTCCTGATATTCAATTCCTCCGATGACAGGCCTGACGAGGACGTGCCGAACCTCGCCGGCGCCTGGTATGGGACAGGCGAGCTCCTCGTCTCCGGCGATGGGGGGCAGAGCTTCGGCCGGGGAGGTCGCATCCTCCAGCCCGCCTTCACGAAGAAAGAATGGGTGGATGCCATGCGGCGCTTCGGATCCGAAGAGGTCGGCGTCTTCGGGATCACCCATTCCGACGCCGTGCTCGATCCGGAGGGGCGCTACGTGTACCTCTATTTTGCCTGGCAGAACGCGCTCTCCGACGCCGTGGACGCGGAGTATCGGGTCAGCGAGCGCGCCGGGGACCGCGGATCCGGTCTCGCCGTCGCCCGCGCCCCGATCGACGTCCCGGAACCCGCTCGTCCCGGAAGCTGGGAGTTCTGGTTCTCCGGCGATTTCGGGTCCGAGGGCCTCGGAGGAAAGGTGGGGATCCTCCTCCCGGACATCCACTTCTTCGACGTGAGCTGGAACGAGTACCTTGGGCGGTACGTGCTGATCGGATCGCGCTGGGGAGTTCCCCTCGAGGATCGAGGCTACGATCTGTACACGTCCCTGGATGGGATCTCATGGACTCCGTACGGCCGGATCTGGAGCGTCAACAACGACGTGGGGGTCGAGGGACCTTCGGCCCGTCTCTTCCCCGCCCTGTTCAGCCCCGCAACGGAGTGGGACGGCAAGAGCTCGCAAGAGAATCTTCTGCACTACGCGTACGTACAAGATCCGAGCGAGGCTACCGCGCGGCTGCTCTACCGACGATCCTTGCGCTTCGAGAAGAGAAAATAACGATCTCCCGAACCTGGGCGAGGAGCGTGGAGGAAAGCGTGGCGACCGAGCGTGCGATTCCTCGGCGTCGCATCACAGGGCGGTATTCCATGGCCTGCTGAGGCCGGTAAGATACGCGCGGGTACGGGAACGGACGTGGGACGGAAAACGCGCGGGAGGCGAGCCATGGAAAGACCGGGATTCGGGGTTCGGGGTTCGGGGTTCGGGCTAGAAAAAACAGGCTTCCGGCCAAGAAAGATCGTCGTTGCCGTGGGGCTCCTGTGTGCCGCGGCCAACACGGCGGCGGGACTCCCCACCTGGTCGTTCGATTCGGGGACCGAGGGCTGGGTCGCGCCCCTGGGTGGATCGCTCGTGGCCGAGGATGGGAAGCTCGTCTTCCGCGGCGACCTCGCGGCGAGCAATCCTCTCGCGATCGCCGTGAGCGATTTCGGCGCTCTCGCCGGAGCCCGGAGGCTCTCGGCGCGCCTCCGGTCGAACGGGCTTCCCGGCCTGAGCCTCGGGCTCGAGGAGCGGGACGGTTCCTCCTACGTCCACGAAGCGGCCCTCGTCGCGGGCGATTGGCGGCAACTCAGTCTCTCGCTCTCCGAGTTTCGCCTCGACGAGGAGGGGGAGGGCCTGGCCGGACGGGACGAGAACGGAAGACTCGACCTCGAGCAGGTCCACCACCTCGTCCTGGTCCTCTCGGGCGCGGGCGAGGTCGAACTTTCGATCGACGAGATCGCGTTCGAGGGGGAAAAGTCCGGCCCGGCCGGCGAGCGCTCGTTTCGCATGGGGTTCACTCCCTTCCCCTTCGAGTTCAGCCTCGAGGCGGTCGAGGAGACCTACGGGCGCATCCGGGAGCACGGGGACCTCGACGTCCACCACCTTGACGAAGGCGTGCCCTGGCCGGAGGCGCTGGAGGGAGGCCTCTCGCCGGGCGCGCAACGGGATCTGGAGTTCCGCGTCGCGCACCTCTCCGGAAACCGCAGGGTCTTCGTCGCCGTGACGCCAATCGCCGACTCCCGCGACGGTCTGGCGAAGTACCGCGGCGACAGCCCCAACATGGAGCGCCCCGACGGCTGGGAGGGGAAGGACTTCGACGACCCCGACGCGATCCGGGCCTACACGAACTTCTGCCGTGCGATCGTCGAGCGTTTCCACCCCGACTACCTGGCGTACGGTATCGAGGTGAACCTGCTCGCCGAGAAGAACCGCGATGCCTACTCGCGGTTGGGCACCATGGCCCGCGAAGTTTACCGGACGCTCAAGGAAGAACGCCCCGACCTGCCCGTCTTCCTCACGTTCGGCCATTCCGGTGCCGCGGGCGAGGACTTTTCCGCCATCCGGGAGCTCCTCCCGTACAGCGATCTCGTCGCCGTGAGCACCTACCCGACGCGCGAGGACGCCCTTTCCGACCGCTGGCTCGCCTCCGTCCGCGCGCTCGCCCCGGAGAAGCCGTTCGCGATCGCGGAGACCGGCTTCATCGCGGAGGACCTCACGATCCTGGGCCACACTCAGCCGGGAAACGAAGCGGGCCAGGCCGAGTACGTCTCTCGTCTTCTCCAGCGCGCCGACGAGCAGCGCGCCGAATTCGTCGTCTGGTTCGTGCCGCGCGACTACGACCGGCTCTGGGCGCAATGGGAGTCGCTGGGGGCCCCAAACGAGCTGGCCAAGATCTGGCGGGACACCGGGCTCTGGGACGGCGAGGGCCGCCCGCGCGCGGGCTCGCAGGTCTGGGACTCCTGGCTGTCTCGACCCCCGCGATAGCCGCCTTGGACGGTAACGCACGACCGGAGGAGGTACGCCATGAGGCTCATCGCCGTCGTTTTGCTGGCACTCCTGGCCATCGGAACGGTCGAGGCGGATGACACGGGGGGCGCCTGGGTCGCCCGAAAGGACAACCCCGCCCTCCCGGTTAACCCGCCGCCGAACCGGTATCACGTCGCTCACGGGGATCCCTGCGTCGTCCTGGACCCCCACGCCCCCTCCGAGGCGCGCTACAAGATGTACTTTGGCTCCTGCGAGGAGGGGGGGACCACACGGACGGGCATCGCCATCTCGGCGGACGGAGACCGCTGGCGAGTGGACACCTCCGTCTCGACGAACGGGAAGGAGGGGATCGTGCTCGATCTCGGCCCGGAGGAGGCGTGGGACTCTTCGCGGGCGGAGAGCGTCTGCGTGATTGTCGTGCCCGGCGCGCCCGCGGCGCGACGATACGAGATGTGGTACAGCGGCGCCGGGCCCATGGACTTCGGCGACGGGGAGAAACACACCATCTACCAGCTCGGTCACGCCTGGTCGGCGGATGGGAGGCAATGGGAGAGGGACCCGGCGAACCCCGTGGTCCGCGCGAGCGAGTTCGACTGGCAGAGGCGCGACCCCGGCTACGCGGGGATGGGAGACCCATGCGTTGTGCGGCTGGACGACGCCCCCGAGGACCGCAGGTACATGATGTGGTTCACCGCGGCCTACGGGAGGCAGACCGAGAAGGATACGGCGTACTGTATCCGGGTCGCGACCTCGCCGGACGGGTCGACCTGGACACAGCGCGGGATCGCCCTCGACGTCTCCGACGGGGCCTGGGATGCGCGGGTCGTCGCGATGCCGTGTGTCGTAGGGGAGGGTGGCTCCTTCGGCATGTGGTACGCCGGGGCGACCCTGGCGGAGGACCTCGAGCGCGCGCAGATCGGCTGCGCGACCTCCATCGACGGCCTGCGCTTCGAGAAGGCCGCGCACAACCCGGTCCTCACAATACTGCAGGCCTCCTGGGGGAGCGACTTCGATCACCTCTGGGGGCCCCACGTCCTCGTCGAGGGAGGAGGAGCGCGCATGTGGTTCTCTGGAGGGTCCCTCGAGACGGGGATCACGATCGGCGGCGCGGAGCGGAGATGAAATCGTCGCCGGATTTCCCTGATGATTTCCCTGGCCTGCAGAAGTGAGCCTGGCAGACGGGGTGACTGATCCACGCGGTCTCGTCCCGAACAGACGCCCCGCGGTCCGGCAGAGGAGGAACCCATGGACTACAACGAAACCTGGCTGCGCGTGGCGCTCGCCGCTCCTCTGTTGCTCCTGTCGGAGGTGTGCCCGACGGTCGCCCAGGAGGCGGCACCGGAGGCGTCCATCGAACTCGATGTCGTGTATCCGCCGGGCCGGTACGAGGAGCCGATCTGGCTGGTCGGAAGCATTCGCGCGGGGCTAATGGCGGGGGAATACTCCTTCGCGTCGTCGGCGAACCCCGCGATCGTCGTAGCCGACGGTGCCCACCTCTCGATCCCTCCGGACGTCTCTATCAGCATCGACACGATCGCGGGGATCGCGATCCTCGCGGACCCGACGCCGGACTGGGACGAGCGCACCGGCCAGGCGCCCACGGTGCTTGTTCGTGGCACTGGTGAGGCAACCTGCGTCGCTTCTATCCAGGGCCAGATCCTGGTCATTGACGGAGGCATGTTGGAGGTGCGCGATATCACGCTTGTTCGCCCGCACAAGGTCATGGCACCGACGGGGGGCGATATCGTAGTGAAGAACGGGTCCACGATGAGAATCATGCGCGCGACCACTCGGCCCGAGGGGACGACAGGAGACCACGACACAATGGCGTGGGATTCGACGCTCGTGTTCGAGTCGGCCCACTACCTCAAGGGCTCAGTCCATCCCAACGACTCGTACCTCGTGGCCTCGCTTTCCCAGTTGGCCGGGGGGCTCAACCTCGGGGGTTCGACCTCGCTCGACCTTACGGACTGCTTCGTGGACCAGATCGGCCTCGTGATCGGAGACGACCGATGGGGCTTCGCGCAGAGCGGGGAGGTCCGCGAGGATGGCCGCGCCTGGCACTACCAGTGGACCGAGTTAAACCTCCTCGAGGGGGCGGAGAGCGCCCGGGACAAGGACAGCCCCTTGAAGCTCAGCTACGCCATCGAGCGGACGGACATCGGCGCTTGGGTGTTCGACGTGAGCGACGTGTCGTCGGTGGGCACTCACCTTGACTTGAACGGCTTCCGGGGAGTCCCATTCGGCCTGGGGCTCAACCTGCGATTCGAGCGAACGGGTGCAGCGGGGGGAATCGACCTGGGACGGCTCCCGACAGGGCCGATCCCGGACAGTTCGATGGAGGACGAGCGCTACGACGCGCTGCGCAGGTTGGCAAGCTCCGCGGGGATCGACCTTCTGCTCAAAGACTGCGACCTCTCCGGCTGGACGGTCTACGTCTCGGGCAAGGCAAACCTGGCAATGGCCTGCGAGGAGGGAGGCCTCTTCTACGAGACGGAGACGGGGGGCGACGGCAGGTTGTTCCTGTATGATTCCACAGTGCTCGCCAGCTACCTGAGTGCCGAGGACAACTCCCACTTCACGCTCGAGCGGTGCGAGGTCCCGTACCAGGAGTACGCGATTCGCTGCGTTGGATCGGAGTTGGGGGCTCCGTTCCTCGAGTTCCTCGACTGTCGCTTCCTCGGCGTCGTTCCGACCCTCGAGCCTGCAGGCGGGTCGGCCGCTCCAGTGGTTCTCCCGAGGCGGCAGATCGTCGCCGCGAACGGGGGAGTCATGAACCTGGAGGGGTGCAGGGGGCTGGAGACCCTCGATCTCCGCTGCGTGGAGGGCGGCGAGATCTGGGTCGATGGCCGGCGATTTTGCGGCGACTAGCAGCTCGTGGGAAAAGTGCTTTGGAGGAGAGCGGGAGCGATTTCGGCCGAGATCGCTCGCGTTCGCCCTCGAAGCGCTATCCGCGACAGGCACCTTGCGCGGCTTGCCCTCGGCCGCCTCGGAGCTTTGTCTCGCCGGGAGCTTCGAGGCGGCGACGAGCACCCTTAGGGCGCGGCTCCATCTCCATCGCTTCCCAAATCGCGAGCGCCCCGTCTCGGCGCAGGACGGGGTTGCCCTGTTCCTGACCGGAGCGGGAAGGACCGTCCGGGTGCGCGGGCGCTACGACATGCCCCAGAGCGACGTCGTGGATCTCCTCGTCTTCTACCGGGGCGAGGAGCGCCCCGACGTCCGCTACCCCTTCGATCTGGCTCGCGACGAGGAGGAGCGCCGGAACTGGCGGCCCATCGCGTCCTGGGGCGGCAGCACGCTGGGGCTCGGCGCGATCGTATTCGCCCACCAGGCGGCGCGGGGGAAGCCGGCGGGCCTGGCGACGAGCGGCAACTGGGGGCTCGCTCCCGGCTGCGAGCGGAACGTGGCGCTTCTTCGCGCGGTCCAGTTCGCCCCGCACGTCTACTCCTTCATCCCGGGTTGGCT
>JACQVV010000098.1 GCA_016209595.1 Planctomycetota bacterium | reverse complement strand
TCGCCCCCTCGGCCTCCCCCAAGCGCCATCCTGGCGCCCGGGGGGGTTCCCCCCCCGGACACCCCCCCACGGCGCGGGCGTTCGGCGCACATCCTGTGCGCCTCACCCGCCGGCCTTCGAGAGCCATTCGCGCGCCTCCCGGGCGTAGGGCGTGTCCGGATAGGCCTCGATCACCTTACGGAACTCCCGCGCGGCCGCCTCTCGGTTCCCGTTGTAGAGGTAGTTCTTCCCGAGGGTGATCCAGCGGCGGCATTCGTCGGCGATCCGTCGCTCCTCCATCTTCCGCTGGACCACCGGGTCGCCTTCGATCGCGGCCGCGCGTTCGGCCGCGATCCGGCCCCACTCGACGCCGGCATACTCCCGGGCCGTCTTCCGGAAGGCGTCGATCGCCCCCCGGAACTCGCTCGCCGCGAGGAGCGCCCCGGCTGCCTCGCAGCGCGCACGCGCCGCGGCGTTCCTCGCGGCCTCCTCCTGGGCCTTTCGGCGCTCCTCCTCGGCGAGGTGGCGCTCCTCGATGATCCGGTCCACGTCGGGATCCCCGGCGAGGAGCTCCAGGAGTCCGGTGGGGGAGTCATGGAACAGACCGAGATCGGTCCCCGTGCGCGTCTCGCTCTCTTTTCGGTCGCTCGTGCCGTAGTCGTCTCCCTCCGAGTCGAGATCGAGGAGGACGCCGAGCGAAGGGGCCCCACCCCGGCCGAACCAGTACTCGTTCCCGCCCCCGTGGCCAAGACACGAACCTCCCGCGCCGTACCGGTCCTTTCCTCCCGCGTCGAACAGGAGCCCGAACCCGTTCTGGGCCCCCGCGCCCACCGAGAGCCCTTCGGCCGTGTATTCGTCGTCGCCGCCCGAGTCCACGAGGACCCCGACACCCGCGTCCCATGCCGCCCCCTGGTTCGCCGCCGTCTTCCCCTGATACCGGTCGGCGCCCGCACCGTCTAGTAGCGCTCCCGCGGCCGAGTGGCAGCCGAATCCCTGCCCGTACCGGCAGACCTGATAGACGTCGTCTCCTTCGTCGTCGGCGAGGACCCCGAGCGCCATGAAGTAGCCGCCCCCCTGGCTGAATTCGCCCGCCTCGTAGCGGTCGTTCCCTTTCCTGTCGAGGAGGACCCCCAGCCCGCCGCACTCGACCCAGCGGAGCCCGATCCCAAGCCCTTGTCCGACTCCCCGGAAGATCCCGGCGTCCTGGTAGTACGACGCGTGCGCTCCGCCGACGAAGTACTCGTCGTCGCCCGAGGAGTCGGCAAGGAGGCCGAACCCCTTGGTGAGCCCGAACCCCTGCGCGAACGCCTTCGCGCGGTAGCGGTCCTTCTCCGGCCCCAGGTCGAGGAGCGCGCCGGTGCCGAACCACGCGGCCCCCTGCGCGAACTCCCCCCCCTCGTAGGTGTCCGATCCGCCGGCGTCGAGGAGGAGGCCGAAACCGAGGTAACCGAAGCCCAGGCCCAGCCTGGAGACCTCGTACGAGTCGTCTCCCGCCAGATCGACCAGGACGCCGGCGCCCAGCCATCCGGATCCGAGCACCGCCTCACGCCCCGCACAGGCGTAGCGGTCGTTTCCCGCGAGGTCCACGACGGCGCCGATCCCTGTCGTCTTCGAATCCGGCCACGAGGTTGCGAGGTCGCCCTCATAGATGTCGTCTCCACCCACGTCGATCACGAGGGCGAAGCTCCCCCTGTACGTGTTCGTCCCCGGACCTCCCACGACAAACGCCCCGAACGGCGTGTCCCGGAACGCCAGTACATCCCCCTCGACTCCGAGCACTTCCTCGACCTCCGGTTTCCCCGCCTCGGACAGCGCCGCTTTCCACGCGGCGAGCCCACTCACGTCCCAGAGCCCGGAGAGACAGGCGGCCATCCGTCCCAGCGCCGCGTAGTCGACCTTCTTCGCGAGACGGACCGCTTTCAGGTTCTCCTCTACTTCCTTCTGCCCCTGGGCGTTGATGTAGATGTGCCAGAGGAACGCCGATGCGAGCGACGTCCCGCGCTTCGCCAGGAACTCGACCTCGGCCTGCGACAGGCCAGCGAGGGCCCTCTGCCGCTCCGCTTCTGCCCGGTCGTACGCCGCCAGGATCGAGTCGAGCAGATCCTCGCGGTCGCGCGCCACGATCGCCGGCGCCTTCCCGGGGCTCCCGGTGGGGGAGTCGAGCCACTCCGAGGCGAGATCCGGGAGATCCCGCCATCCTGCCCCTTCGGCGGCGCGGAGGTCTTCCACGAGCCGTCCCGCGACCCGATGGCACCGCAGCGGATTCCGCTGGGCGTAAGTGACCCGGTCCAGCCGGAAAAAACCCGCCTTCCGATCCACGTCCTCGCGGAGAACCCGGAAGAGGTCCGCCGCCCGCTCCTTCATCCCGTTCCTCTCCACGAGCCGGACCACCGCGCGTTCCAGGTAGTCGCTCCCGCCCTCCAGGACCGGAAAAACCTCCGGGTCCGCTCGAAAGACCGTCCGTCCGCCTTCCGACATCTCCGCCGGCACGACCGGCGCCTCTCCAGCCGCGAGCGCGACCTTCTTCTCCTCCTCGCCATGCCGGAACACAACTTCCACCGGCTTCGCCGGCGGGAGTACGTAGTGCGTTAGATAAAGGAAGTGCTGGAACCCCTTGACCTCGTGCTCCCCGAGGCGAACCACAACATCGCCCACGGCAATGCCCGCCTTCTCCGCCGGCCCGCCCGCCGCCACGGACTTCACCACCGCGGAGTCGCCCCGCGCGTCGTCCACGTCCATCCCCACGTCGATCCGCCGGGCTTCATACGGCGACGACTGCGCGCCCGCCAGAGGCGCCAGAGCCACCAGAGCCGCGAGCCCCAGCCCCCCTGCCGCCCCGAGCGGCAGCTCGGCCTGCCCTTTCATCTTGCGGTACACTCCCTTTGCATGTCCGACGCTTCCCCCGAAGGCGCCCTCGTTCTCTCGACGGGCATCATCATCCCCTCCCACGATCTCGAATTCCACTTCTCGCGCTCCGGGGGCCCCGGCGGACAGAACGTCAACAAGGTCGCCACGAAGGCCGAACTCCGCTTCCGGCCCGCCGCTTCCCGCGGCCTGCCTCCTGGCGACCGCGACCGCATCCTGGCCCGTCTCGCCTCCAGACTCAACCAGTGCGGCGAAATCGTTTTCCGCTCGCAGGAACACCGCACCCAGTCTGCGAACCGCCGCGCCTGCATCGAGAAGCTCCGCGCCCTCCTCGACGACGCTCTGCGCCCTCGCAAGAAACGCATCCCGACCCGGCCCACTCGGGCAAGCAAGGAGAAGCGCCTCGCAGCCAAGAAACGCCGCTCCAGGCACAAGTCCTCTCGTGGAAAGCCGGGCAGCGAGAGCTAAACAAGAGGGCGCGAATCGGCACCACGAATCGGCGGATGATCGCCGGCGCTGGCAAGACGCGGCCCCGAAAACCGTAGGACAGCTACGTTGAGGGGCCGCCAACATCAGCCAGCGGCGGCGAGGGCCGCGGAGGCGTTGTGCAGAATCGCGCCCTCCTTTTCAGGCCCAACAGGGCAACCCACACCAACATGGCGCTTCCCTCGCAGAATGACTCACGGAGTGAGGCCAGCATGACGATTACGATCCCCGATTCACTCGCCGAGGCGCTCGGAGAGAACGAGCGCGAGGTCCTCGTCGAGATCCTTGTCGGCCTGTACGAGATAGGGACGGTGTCCCTGGCCTACGCGGCAGACCTGCTGGAGCTCGATCGAATCCACTTCCAGGGAATCCTGAAGGCCAGGGGACGTCCTCTGAACTTCGCGAAGGAAGACCTCGAACAGGACATCCGGACTGCGGACTGGTTGTGCAGCCGCTGAAGGTCGCCTTGAACATCGACTCGTGCTCGACGCTCAGGGCGAACCTGGCGCGGTTCCATCCTTGGTATCGAGGTCCCGATAGCCGCTCAGAACCCGGATGACCTCGATCCCGTCCTGGGATCGCGATAGAAGATGATGTAGGTCCCCACCGGGAAAGTACGAGAGCCTTCCCCGAGGTCTTCCTTGGACCGTCCCGTCGCTGGCCGTTTCCCAAGCCCACCGCAAGTCTCGTGGATTCGAGCGATCCGGCGGTCCGCCGCCTCGGCGTCGTCCTGAGCGATGTAGGTCCACATCTCCAGCAGGTCCTCGCGGGCCTTCTGCGCTCGAGCTGCTGGAGGCCAATCCGGAGCTTCTCCGCGAACTCGATGATGCGGCGCCTGCGCTCCTGCCCTTCGAGGAGCCTGAGGGCTTCCCGAACGACCTCGCTGGCGGAGGAGTACCTGCAGATCGCGATTTTCTTGCTGACGAACTTCTTGAGTTTTGGGGGGAGAGAGACCGTCATCGGGAGCTCTCCGGACGCGGGTTTCTCCAAGGACATTCCCGGATGGCCAGGTCTGTCATCTCTTGCCATGGCTGGGAGTGCGGTAGGCCGGCTGAATCGCCCGGGCCGGGAGCGGGTCCGGGGACCCGGGGGGCCGGACAGGCGTGGGTCCCCCACTGTGTCATGAGGGAGATAGTTGTCGGTTGACCGCTGGTCGCGGCGATGCCCGACAGTCTTCCGCCGGCGATCTGCGGCACGCCGTGGACTTTTGGGGCCATAAGCAGTGCGTTCCCTCCATGGCTGGCGACGTTCCCGACGCTTCCCCGGAGCCCGACGAGGAAGCTCTCAACCTCGGGAAGGCTCTGGGCGCTTCCGCCGAGACCTCGATACAGGTTCTTCCCGGCTACATCCCTAGCCGAGACCATGACGGAACGGGGATCGGCGACCAGCGCGAATCGGTCCCAAACGCGGCAAGCACCCTGGCTCGGATCGGCGGGGGAGTCGCCATCCTGCCACCGGTCGAGGGCGGCTGGGTCAACCCTTCCGAGCAGATCATCTGGGAACATCCGGTGATCGTCTACACCTACATCCGCCCCGAGGGGCTCCTGCGAGCTCTGCCTGAACTGCGCGCCTTTCTTCATGACATGGGACGCTCGACGAATCAGGGGGAGGTAGTCGTAGAGTTCGACGGCCGCTTGTACCGCATCACTACCTTCGACCCAGCCGGAGATGCCCCACCATGAGAAAACGCCTGCGCGACACCCCGGAGCGACACTCTCCCGCATCCGAGACGTTGGTCCGACCCTGACGCGACTCGATCCCGAACAAGTCTCGGCCGCCATCCGTGCCGTGGCTGCTCCGACTGCCACGAGACGCGGTGGCTCCGCAGCCCTATCCGCCCTCCGCCAGGGTCTGCGCGACCGCCTCCGCTCGACCGGAGGGCGGCCCTCGATCGAGGGTGCGTCGCGCAGACAGAAGATCCCGCCTAGCGACAATGCCGGTCAGTTAGGGCGATCTCGTCCTCCCCCCCGCGCGGGGTGCGGGCTCGCGCGGCGGAGCTGCCCCCCCTGATCGCGTGCCTCGACGTCCTTCCGGGCACGTGTGGCACGCAACAATCGTTCAG
>JACQVV010000003.1 GCA_016209595.1 Planctomycetota bacterium | reverse complement strand
CTCCTGGGCACGCTCCTCCAGACCTCCGGTCAAGCCGGCGCCCCAAGTCTCGCGTTCCTCGTCGTGCTCTTCTTCGCCTTTGCCTGGCCTCCGTTCCAGTGGTTCCTCCTCGAACGGACGGCGCTGGCGAACGCCCTCCAGCTCGGAGAGGCTCGACAGCCGGGGTAGGATCCCGCCATGGCCCGGGAGTCGAAGGCAGCGAGAAAGGGGAGGGGGCCGCTGGCGCGGCGTTCGCTTCGCGAACGCCGTGATGGCGGTTCGAAGGGGGAGGGGGCCATTCCCCTACCCCTCAAGGACCGCGCGGCTCGGATCGTGGCCGGCCTGGCGAAGGCGTATCCGGACGCGGAGTGCGCGCTTCGTCGCTCGAACCCGCTGGAGCTTCTCGTCGCCACGATCCTCTCCGCCCAGTGCACGGACAAGCAAGTGAACGTGGTGACAGGTCCGCTCTTCCGCAAGTACCGGAGCGCACGGGACTACGCGCGGGCGAAGCCCGGCGAGCTCGAGAGGGCGATCAGGAGCACGGGCTTTTTCCGCAACAAGGCGAAAGCGATCCGGGGGGCCTGCCGGATCCTCGACAGGCGCCACGGCGGCCGGGTCCCCGACCGCATGGAGGATCTCCTCGAACTCCCGGGCGTGGCGCGGAAGACCGCGAACTGCGTCCTGGGGACCGCGTTCGGGAAGGCCGAGGGCGTGGTCGTGGACACGCACGTCATGCGGATCGCCCGCCGGCTGGAGCTTACTTCGCACGGAGAACCCGCGAAGATCGAAAAGGACCTCATGGAGCTCCTCCCGCGGTCCGAATGGATCCTCTTCGCCCACCGGATGATCTGGCACGGAAGGCGGATCTGCGGCGCGCGGCGCCCCCGGTGCGAGGAGTGCCCGATCGCCTGCGATTGCCCCTATCCGTCCCGGAGGCCCAGGGAGCCTGTCGAAAAAGTGCTTCGGAGGCGAGCGCGAGCGATTTCGGCCGAGATCGAGGCGCAGACCCGCTTCGCGGGTGCCCCCAAAGCGTAGCCCTGCTACGCTGCGCCCGAGCAACGAAGAGATCGGCCGAAAGCGCCGCGCGCAGCCGGAATGACTTTTTCGACAGGCTCCTGGAGGCTAGAATCGTTCCCCTCCCCGACAGACCGAGCCCATGCCGTCTCCGGCGACCGAGTCGATCTACAACGTCCTCCTCTGCGTCGAGTTCGAGGAGGACGTGCTCGCCCACTACAAGGACATGCTGGGGACCGCGCGGGACACGGACGCGCGGCTCGTGGTCTCGAAAAGCGGGAAGATCTTCGCGCGCCGCTTCGAGATCGCGCTCCCGACCGGCGAAACGGTCAAGTACAACCTGATCATGGCGATGGGCGGGAAGGACGCGGTCGAGATCGCGGCCGACCTCCACGAGCAGGGGGACGAGATCGTCGTCGGGTTCTTCGAGCTCCGCGAGACCGAGGAGGGGACGGGCCACGCGGGCGCGATCCAGGAGATCCGCAAGCACTTCCCCAAAATCACCTGCGGGGTGGTTGCGCCGTATTCCGAGGCCCATTTCCGCCGGATCGCCGACCTCTTCGGCTCGCCCGATGAGTGGCTCTACTTCGACGGGAATCTCATCACGCGGCCGGAGCTCGAACACACGATCGGGAACCTGATCGCGAGCTTCCGGCACACCCGCGAGCGCGAGGAGGCCCTCGAGCGCGTCGAGGCCGGGCGGCAGGGAATGCACCAGATCCTCGCCGGGTCGCCCGACCTCCTCAAGATGCAGAACCTCGACGAGCTCTACGGGACGATCGTCCGCCAGGCCGCCGCGCTGGCCGGCTCGGGCGGGGCTCTTCTCGCGCTCAAAAACGACGAGGGCTTCAAGTGGGCCGCCGGGTGCGGCCGGTTCGATTGCGACGAGGACTCGAAGATCCAGCTCCGCCGGAGTCAGGCTGAAGCCTACTTCCAGCGCGCGCTGGAGGAAGGCAAGAGACAGGAGTTCCCGTACGGGACGGTGATCCCGATGACGATCCAGGGGAAGAAAATCGGCGTCCTCTACCTCGACGAGGCCGCGCAGGCGCTCCGCGACGCCCAGATCCTCGACGTCTTCGCAAGCCAGGCCGCGTTTGCCGTGGAGAACAGCCGGCTGCGGCTGGAGATCGACGCCAAGAAAGCTATCGAGCACGAGCTCGACCTTGCGGCGCGGATCCAGCGGAGCCTCGTTCCCTCCACGTTCCCCGACTTTCCGGGCATGTCCGTCTACGGCCTCATGCAGAGCGCGAAGGAGATCGGCGGCGACTACTACGACTGCATCGTCCGCGACCACGACGGTCAGCCCGAACTCGTCCTCGCCGTGGGCGATGTCGCCGGGAAAGGAGTCCCCGCCGGGCTCATCATGACCGAGGTACGCTCGTTCATCCGGTCGCAGGTCCGGATCACCCCGAACCTGAAGGAGATCCTCGTCTCGGTCGCGGCCCTCGTGAAGGACGACCTCCTCGCCTCTCCCGGGAAGTTCCTCTCACTGCTTCTCTCCCGCTGGCGGTCCGGCGAGGACCACATGAAGTTCTGCTCCGCCGGCCACGAGCACATCCTCCACTGGCGGGCCGACAAGAAGAACACCAAGGCCCACCGCTCGGGCGGCGTCGTCATGGGAGTCCCCATCGCCGCCCTCGAGAAGGCCATCACCGTGAAGGGGCTCCGCTACGCCCCGGGGGACGTCGTCCTCTTCTTCACCGACGGCGTCACCGAAGCCTTGAACCCCCAGGGGGAGATGTTCAAGCTCGAACGCCTTGTCGCCCTCCTCGACGAGACCGCCGAGCTCCCCGTCCGCGACATGGTCGAGACGATCCTCTCCGGCCTCGGCGAGTGGATGGCCGGCGCCTACCAGCGGGACGACATTACGCTTCTGGCGGTGAAGATCGAGGGCTAGTGGGGGTGGCGCCCCAGCCCGACGAGACTGCCGCGCTGTTGTTCTTCGACTTGGACTTGAACTTGATCTTGAACTTGAACTAGATCTCGCACGTGGTCGCCAAAAAACCAGTTCAAGTTCAAGTTCAAGTTCAAGTTCATGCGAGACTTGACTCATTCCTCAACGTGGGCGCTCTTCTAGGGATCTAGCGCCGCGATTCGAACGCGACGAGGCCCTTTTCGGTCTGGAGGATCAGTTGGTTTCCGGCGAGGAGGCACCGGGTGGGTGAGTTGCCGAGGTCCTCCGGTATCGGCTCGTCTCGCAGGAGTCTCTCGTACGAATGGCCCAGCGGGGACGGAACGAGCCAGGCCCGGTTCGAGCGGAACGAACGGCAGGCCGCGCGAACGAGGAATCCGTCTGGCAGCAGCACGAAATCGACAGACGTCAGATCGCGCAGGCTCACTTCGAGATCCAGCAGCGCTTCGTCGCCTCCCGTCGCGCGGGGGAGCTGGGCGATCTGGACGTCGTCGTAGACCTGATTTGCGAGATACGAGGTGTCGTACTGGGTCGGGTATTGCGAGACGCACGTCCCGGCGACGATGAAAACCGAGTCGCCCTGGGCTATGCCAGCGAGGAGAGAGTTGGTCCCGCCCAACTCTCGCAGGAACTTTGTCCACACGAGATCTCCCGTCTGCGCGTCGAGGAGTCGGACATCTCCCCTGGAGGTCGCGAGGAGAATCTTCTCGGCTCCCAAGGGAACGAGATCGACGAAACTCGTCCTTTCCTCGGCCGTGCGCGTCCAGGCGGACTTCCCCGTCCGGACGTCGAAGGCGACGACCCTGTTCCCAGCGAGGAAGTGGACCAGGCCGTCCTTCGTGACTTCGATCCGGCGGCCGTGGACGCCGCCCTCGGTCTCGAACCGGGCGAGCTCGCCGCCCGTGGCGGCCTCGAGCACGAGGACCTCGGTCTTTGCCTCCCAGCCTTCCGAGAGGATCTTCCGCACGAGGATGACGCGGTCGCCGTCCCCGAGGAGCTCGACCCAGCGCGAGGGGCCGGTCCTGACGCTCCAGGCGACTTGCGGGGACCTCGCCTCGCGCGAGCGGGCGAGGTCGATCGCCTTCAATTCTCCCGCCGGATCGTGGTAGACGAGGAGATCCCCGACGAGCCGATGAGGGAAGTAGACCCGGTCCCAGCCGACTGCCTCAATCCTCGCCTGGACAAAGTTCTTCGCCTCATCCGGCAGGTCAGGGGCGCTCGTGAAGATCACGGCGTCTGGTTCGGACACCTCCTGCCGCCACAGGAGCTTCCCTCCCGCCGGATGGAGCGCGGAGATCGTCTGTTCCACGCAAACGATGATCTCCTCCTTCCGGGAGTAGGCGACCGGGAAGGGCGGCCCCAGGTGGACGTCGGGGTTCATCTCCAGGGCGGCGTCCACGCTTCGGTGCCCGAGATCTCTTGCGAAGCGAAAGAAGGGACTCACCCAGATGAGCTTCCCGTCCGCCGCTCGCCGGCACTGGAGGCCGTCGGACGGGCCGTCTATGCTCCGCGTCTGGACGAGAAGGAGCGCGTCACCCTCGGGACCCTCGATCGTCCCAACCAGGCGGGAGCCCGCGAGGTTTTCATCCTCCAGGCGCCAGACCTCCGCGGGGGGAGTCGCGGCCGAGAATCGCGCCTCGACGGGACCGCTCTCGGGGCTCTCGCGCCATCGAGCGACGAGCGGGGGGAGACCGGACTTCTCGTATGCCAGGGCGAGCTCGGGTGGAAGCTCCGGGTCTCCCGCGTCGCGGAACATGGCGGCAATCCGGGTCGTGACAAGGTGGGTCGCGTCGACCGAGAGGTCGCCCGGGAACGCGAGCGTCTGCCCCACCATCTCTTCCTGGACGGCGAGGTACGAGGCGAGGGCTTCGGCCGTCTCTCCCTTCGCGGTCTGGATCCCGGCGCGCGCGAGGTTCACCGCAGCCCGGTCCTCCGGCGTCGCGGCGTATCCCGCGGCCTTCTCCATGAGATCCCGATCGCCCTTCTTCTCGCCGAGTTCTAGCAGATGGCGGATGAGCTCGGCGCGGTATCGGCGAGTCTTTTTCTCGTCTCCGGCAGGAGCGAGCTCCAGGGCCTTTTCGAGGTCGGCGAGGCTGTGCGACCAGAACTCTCCTTGCCCGTCGTCGGATTCGGCAAGGTCGAGGAGGATCTTCCCGCGCTCGAAGTAGGCGTCCGCGTTCCGGGGGTCGTGCTCGATGCGGCGCGTCAGCTCGCGGAGCCGGCTCTCCCGGTGGTCGACGGTATCGAACCCGACGATCTCCTTCGCATTCGCCGAGACAAGGATGCCGTCCACCATGACCAGGTTCCCGAGCGTCGCTTCCCGATCGCCTTCCGGGGCGGCGATGAACTCGTCCACCCGGCCGCCTTCGAGTTCGATCTTGAAGATTCCGTGGATATTCTTTCGGCGGTCGTAGCCCGGGACGTAGAGACAGTCCTCGGTCACGAGCCCACGGCCGATGACGTTGGGATAAGCGACCCACAGAATTTCACCGTCGCCGAGACGCCAGGCGGTGACTCCGTCGCCCGTCGTGTAGACGACGCCGGGACGGGCGCCCAGGGGGACGGTCTGTGTGTAGATCTTGGTGCCCAGCTCGAAGCTCCGCGGCTTCTTCCACTTCTCCTCGCCTGTCGCGGCATCGAGGCAGAGGAGCTCGTCGCTGTCGGGAGCCGCGACGAGAAGGCGTCCCTCGGCGAAGATCGGAGGGGAGACGTCCCAGCCGTGGGTGGGGTCCCAGGAGAGCCGCCGGTTTGCCGATTCGTGCGTCGTGTAGCGATGCGACCACTTCTCGACCCCTGTCGCGATCTCGACCGCGTGGACCACGCCGGTCCCTGGGGCGAAGTAGGCGAGCCCCCCGCCGGCCGCGAGGAAGCTCCCCTCGGGCGGCGGGAACCACGGGGG
>JACQVV010000108.1 GCA_016209595.1 Planctomycetota bacterium | reverse complement strand
GCCAAGAATGGCGCGGGGGAGGCCGAGGGGGCGAAGCCCCCTCGGGGAGGAGCGGAGGCCAGGGATGGCCGGAGCGACGATAATCGCGGAGCTCGCGCCGTGGGAGGCTCGATTTCCTCGCTCTTCGCGACCGGCGCCGCCCTCCGCAGGCGCGCGAGCGCCCCGGGGCGCACCCGGCGCTCCGGGCACGCGCGGCGCGCCCGTTCGAGCTCCGCCGCCGCCCGGCGGCGGAGCTCGTTCAGACGGCTCACAGGAAGGATCACGTTCCCGAGATTCGACTCCAGGCGCCGAAGCTCGAAAGGAGTGCTCCCCAGCCGCCCGAGGTGCTCGCGGAGAAACTCCGGCATGAGCGGACGGTTCCGCGCGGGAACGAGCGGCCCGGCGTCCGCCGTGACGCGATGTTTCCCGTCGGAGAGCGTGAGCCGCAGGCTCCCGTCCACCTCCTCGACCATGGCATCGACCGGCACGCGGCGGCGCACGATATCGAAACTCGCACGGAGCTCCCGCTCCAGGACCGGGCCGCTCGTCTTCCAGACCCGCCAGCCGGCCTCGACCCTCGGGTTCCCATGCACCTCGAACTCGACCTCGTCCGGCGCGTCGGCCCGAGCGGCACGCACGTCCTCGCGCCAGAGGTGCGTCACCCGGCCACCGGGCTCATCATCCTCCGGCTTTCCATAGTCGAAGACGACCCCGTCTCCGGGCGCGAGCGGCCCCTCGAGGCAGAGGCGGACCCTGGCTCGATCGACCTCCTCCACGACTCCGAGGAAAACACCACGCTTCTTGGGCGAGAGAGCCGGGACGAGATCCTGATGGTTCACACCGGCCAGGAACCCTTTCGAGAAGCCGCGGGAGAAGACCTGCTGGAGGGCCAGAACCTCGTCGCGCTCGAAGCGCGCGCCCAGCTCGTCCACGGCCTTCCGGTAGGCGCGCGTGGTCGCGGCCACGTAGGCGGGGGACTTCAGCCGCCCTTCGATCTTCAGGGCGATCACGAGATCCGCGAGCTCCGCCACGAGGTCGTAGGCCGCGAGATCGCGCGGAGAGACGAGGTATTTCCGGTCGCCCAGATCGCGCGTCTCGCCGTCCACGACGAGGCTGTAGGGGAGCCGGCAGGCCTGGGCGCATGCCCCCCGGTTCGCGGAACGCCCGCCGAGCGCTTCGCTCGTGAGGCACTGCCCCGAGTAGGCGACGCAGAGGGCCCCGTGGACGAAGACCTCGAGATCCATTGAGGTCGATTCGCGGATCTTCCGGATTTCTGGAACGGAGAGCTCCCGGGCGAGGATGACGCGCGAGAAGCCGAGCTCGGCGAGACTCTTCATCTGCTCGGCCGAGGTCGTCGTGGTCTGCGTGCTCGCGTGGAGCGGGATGTCTGGCGAGATCTCGCGGGCGAGCCTCGCGACGCCGAAGTCCTGGAGGATCAAGGCGTCGGCACCCGCCTCGATGATCCCGAGGAGCATCCGCTCCGCCTCCTCGAGTTCCTCCGGGAAGAGCAAGGTGTTGAAAGCCACATACCCCTTCACCCCGCGCAGGTGGAGAAAGGAGAAGAGGTCGGGGAGCTCCTCGATGGCGAAGTTCGCTGCCCGGGCCCGGGCGCTGTACTTCCGGACGCCGAAGTAGACCGCGTCCGCGCCGTTTTCGACCGCCGCACGGATCGAGTCGCGATCGCCGGCCGGGGCGAGAACCTCGGGCCGTCGCCGCGCGGCCATGAACGCCGCGGGCCCCGGCGCGGGGGCGGAAGTCATGCCGAGATGCTAGCCGCGAGTCCCCTATCGGTCAACGCGGGCCGCCCGCGCGGGCGTGGAGCGGGGCGAGGCCACTGTTCGATTCTTCGCCAGCGTCACCCCGCGCGCTCGGGGGTAGCGACTTCCCTAACCCACGTGCGAGCGACCCGTTAGGTCATCCCGAGAGACGTGGCCCGCGGATTGCACCATTCCCCGCGGACCACTCGCTGGAGGGAAAGCCATGTCCGGAAACTCGATCGACTTCGAATCGTTCCTGGATCGCGCGACTCGCCCTCTGCCCAGCTTCTCGCCCGCGGACCGGAGGATCGAGGCGAACCTCTCAAACCACGAGAAGTTCGAGAAGATCGTCCTGTGGGGGCGGATCCTGGTGGTGATCGCCCTGGCGGAGGGCCTCCTGGGCCTCGTGCTCCCGCGACTGGGCGTCGCGCGGGCCGGCGTGGAAGCGCCGGTTACGATTGCCGCGCGCGCCCTGCAATGGGAAGCCGTCCTGCTTCTGCCGGCGGGCATCCTCGCCGCGCTCGGGTCTCGACCGGCCCTTCTCCTCGCCGGCGGACTTCACCTGATCGCGACGGCCCTCCTCGTCTGCGCTGCGTCGCGTTCGGCCGGGGAGGCCTGCCTCGTCCTCGTGACTCCCCCCCACGCCATGCTGTCGCTCTGGATTCTGGGGAGTTCCTTGCGCGCGTATACCTTCCGTCTCGCCCGACCCCATCGCGTCATGAGCCGCCCCGTCGAGTTCTCGATCCTCTTCGTGATCGCCGGCCTCGCGATGGCGCTTGCCTGCTGGGATCTCGCTTCGTAGCAGATCGTTGCCGCGGCCTCCCTACGGGTGAACGCGCGGGGGAGGAGAAGAGATCAGACGTCGCGGCGGCGTCCTTCGAGCTCGGCCCGCAGGCGCCGGACCTCCGCCTCGAGGTCCTTTCGTGCCGCCGCCTCGCGTTCCGCGCGCTCCGTCTCGCGTTCCGCGCGCTGGGCCTCGCGTTCCGCGCGAATGGAGTCGGGCAGGTAGATCTCGCCGGTTGCGGGATCCCGGAACTCGACGCGATCGTCCAGGGGCCGCAGGTCCAGGTCGAGGATCTCGCTCCTGTACCAGCCGTCCTCGCCGGGTTCGATCTCCTCGTCGGGCCCTTCGGACCGGAGCCGGAAGAAGAAGAAGCGATACCCGTCCTCCTGGTTCTTGCCGAGCGGCTGATAGATGAAGAGCTCCCTCGTTCCCAGCTCCTTGCGATAGAAGTCGATCCGCTCCTCTACTTCCGGGCTCTCGAGGGTCTCCCGCCTCAAGAACGAGATGAACTCCCCGGCAAAGAGCACGCGTCCGGGCTCCTCCCAGTACTTGAAGCTCGGGCGCTTCCGGTCCTCGCAGCCCGGCGCGACCAGGATGTCCGGGGAGTTGCGAAGCCACGGCTTCCCCCGCACCGGATAGACGAAAAGGTTCTTGCTCACGTAAGCCTTGCGTCCGCGGCTCCGGTGCGCCCGCGCGAGCGCGGTGAACGTGTCGATCATGCGGTCGGCGTTCGCGTCGCTGTCGGACATCGGTTCCCCGTCGGTGTCGGGATAGACGATCCTCTCGCGGAGCTCTTGATCGGGGCGTGTCGGTTCCATGTCGCCTCCGTGCAGATTCTAGCAAATCCGCCGCGGCGCGGCATCTCGCGGTAGCGGTCCGGGACCCGAACCCCGTGCGGGAGCTCGAAACCCCTGCCGCGTCCCGGGGAAGGTCCACGTCGCGCTGATGACGGTCCAGCCAAGGCTTGACATATATATGGCTTATGGAGTATGGTCTCCCATATGAAGACGACGATCGAGATATCGGACTCTCTCCTCGCCAAGATCAAGGCCCTCGCCGCCCGCCGCAAGGCCACCTTGCGCACGATGGTTGAGGAAGGTCTGCGGCTCCTCCTGAGGCAGTCGGCCACCCGACATGCGTATCGATTCGAAGACACGACCTTCGACGGCGAGGGGCTCCAGCCGGGTATCCGCGAAGGGGACTGGGAGACCATACGCGATCGGATCTATGAGGGGCGCGGTTCTTGATCGCCGTCGACACGAACCTCCTGGTCTACGCCCACCGGAGGGACGCAAGCTGGCACGGGCGCGCCCGCGAGGTCTTGCGCAATCTTGCGGTCGGCGCCGCTCCCTGGGCGATCCCATGGCCATGCGTACACGAGTTCCTCGCGATCGTAACGCATCCGCGAATCTTCAAGCCACCGACCCCTCTCGAGGCGGCGCTGTCCGAAATCAGGAACTGGTTGGGTTCCCCGAGTCTCGTCCTTTTGTCAGAGGGAGAGACCTACGCCGAAGCTCTCTTCTCCACGCTGGAAACAGGACGGGTCGCCGGACCGCGAGTTCACGACGCGCGGATCGTGGCCCTTTGCCTCGCCCATGGCGTGCGCGAACTCTGGTCGGCAGACCGGGACTTCACTCGTTTTCCGGAACTCGCCCTGCGAAACCCTCTCGTCGTCCCGTAGCAGCCCTCGTTCCGCCCCGCGGTAGAAGCGGACGCCCGAGCGCCCGTTCCGCATCCATGTCCACGACGCAAGTCGGACTCCGGAACTCGGTCCGAAGTCCTTCGTCGTGGTGTTCGGAGTTCATCGTCCACGAAGCGTAGCGTCCTCCTGGGCGTGTTGATACGCGGCGGCCCGGGAGCCATACTCTTGGCTCGGCGGTGGAGTCCGCCCGGGAGCGCGCTCCCGAACCGTCCGCGCTGGACCGATGACTCCTGGCTCGAATGGATTCGAACTGGGAGGTGGCGGATGGATCTCCACGTTGGTGTCGTCCTCGCGGCGCTCATCCTCGTCGCGAGCCTCGCCTCGATCGAGCTCGGGCTCTCGGCCGCGGTGATCGAGATCGGGCTCGGCGTCGTGGCGGGAAACCTCTTCGGCATCGACCGTCCCGGCTGGGTGATCTACCTCGCGGGGTTCGGCGGGATCCTTCTCACCTTCCTTGCCGGCGCCGAAGTCGACCTGGCGGTCATGCGGGAGAGGGCGAAGGAGAGCTTCCTGATCGGCGGGCTCTCCTTCCTCGCGCCGTTCCTCGGCGCGCTCCTCCTTTGCCGCTACGCCCTCGGCTGGGAGTGGCCGGCCGCCCAGATCGCGGGCATCGCCCTCAGCACGACCTCGCTCGCCGTGGTCTACGCCGTCCTCGTCGAGACCGGCCTCACCCGCACGGTGATCGGGAAGATCATCATGGCATCGACCTTCGTCACCGACTTCGGGACGGCGGCGGGCCTCACTCTTCTCTTCGTCCGGCCCGGACTCGACATGCTCTGGTTCGCCCTCGCCTCCCTCGCCGCGATCGTGGGGGCGCCCATCGTCTTCCCCCGGTTCGTCCGCCGCTACGGAGACCGTGTCATCGAGCCCGAGATCAAGCTCCTGTTTCTGGTCCTCGTCGCCCTCATGTGGATGGCCCACAGGGCGGCGAGCCACGCGCTCCTCCCGGCTTTCGTGCTGGGGCTCGCCCTCTCGCGCTTCTTCCACGAGCACCGGGAGCTCCAGCGGAAGATCCGCGTGGTCGCCTTCGCCTTCATCACCCCGATCTTCTTCCTGAACGGAGGCATGGCGATCTCCATACCGCTCCTGGGAGCGAACCTCGCCCTCTTCGGAATCCTCCTCGCCGTGAAGCTCGCAACGAAGTTCGCCGGCGTCTACCCCATCTCCCTCCTCTTCATCCGCCGCGAAGCGACGTACACGACCCTCCTCATGAGCACGGGCCTCACGATGGGAACGATCTCGTCCCTCTTCGGCTACCAGCAGGGGGTGATCGACCAGGCCCAGTTCTCGGTCCTGGTCGCCGTCGTCGTGGCGAGCGCGATCCTGCCTACCTTCCTGGCCCAGCGCTTCTTCCATCCCAAGCACGCCCTCGAGGCGCTCGGCAGCGAGGTCGAGCCCGAAGTACTCGATGGAACGTCGATTTCCCCGCCGGGCGCGCCGCCTGGGCCGAGTAGCCAGGATGTGGATCCTGCTATGATCCCGCCGGCGGGGAGCGAAGTTGGAGAAGGAGCGGGAATGTCGTGAAGTCGTGTCTCGTGACCGGAGCGGGAGGGTTCATCGGAAGCCATCTCGTCGAGCGTCTCGTGCGCGACGGGTGGGGGGTCCACGCCCTGGTCCGCTACACTTCCACCGGGACGGTGGGGCACCTGGAGCGCCTC
>JACQVV010000107.1 GCA_016209595.1 Planctomycetota bacterium | reverse complement strand
GTGCTCGCGCTCGCCTTCCTCGTCCTCATCGGCTTCCTCCTGGTGACGGAAGGGCTCGCCCCCAAGCAGCACATCCCGAAGGGCTACGTCTACTTCGCCATGGCATTCGCGCTCTCGATGGAGCTCCTCAACATGCGGATGAGGAGCCGGCAGCAGAAGCTCGCCGCCGGATCGTAACCCCCGGATGGGCGGCGGGACCACGACGACCCGGCTCGCCGACGCGTTCCTCGATCTCCTCGTGGCGCGGCGGCTGATCGCCCCCGAGGAGGCGGCGCGGCTCGCCGCGGGTCCGCCGGGAGTCAACCCCGCCGCGACGATCCTCGCCTCGGGCCTGGTCGCTCCCGAAGAGCTCGCCCGCCTGATGCACGATCTTTCGGCCCCCTCGCCGGAGACCCTCCCGCAATCGTCGGCAGCGGACATCCTGGCGAGTGCGGCCGAGATAAAGAGCTGGCTCTCGGATCCACAAACGATCATGGAGATCGCTCAGCGGGAGGGAGAGCCCGCGAGCCCCATCTCGGGTTCATCGGCCGTCGGCGCCGTCGATCCGTGGTACTCGGCGGTGGCGGGACTCTCGTCACTCGCCCCGGCGAGCCCCTTGCGAATCGAGGTCGGGACCTACCTTCGCACCGAAGCGGGGCGGGAGGTCCGCGAGGCGGAGGAACTCGACCTCCAGCGACCCGTGGAGCTCCACCGGCCGGCTCCAGGGACCACGAACGAGACGATGATCGCCGCGGCCAAACTTCACGCGCGCCTCGCGGCAGCCGCGGTCCCCGCTCTCTACGAGGCCGGGACGGATCCCGAGGGCAGGGCCTACCTTCTTCTGTCGGCGCCACCGGGAGAGGCCCTGGCCGACCGGCTCCGCCGCACTCCGGCCTCCGCGTCCGCGGCGGCCGGGCGCCGGGAGATCCTTTCCCGCCTCGGAGAGGTCGCTCGGACGCTCGCTCGCGCGCACGCGATCGGGCTCCCGCACCTCGGGATCGCGCCCGATCGCGTCCACCTCGGGCGCCACGGACAGGTGCTCGTCACCGGCTGGGGATCGCCGGCGGCTTTCGCGGGTGCCGGGGGGACTTCCGAACGCGGACCGCGGAACGCGGAACGCGGAACGGAAGAACAACCGCGAGACTCGGGGTCATCGGCTGAAGGGAGTGTTCTCGTTGAAGGGGGCGACCCCTACGCCGCACCGGAGATCGCGCGCGGGGGGCAAGGCGGCGCCGCCGCCGATGTCTACGCGCTCGGGGTCGTCCTCGCCGAGGTCTCTTTCGGGCGGCCACTCCGGCCCGTCCGGAGGAAGCGATACCGTCCGCTGCCGGGCGTTCCGGCCGAGCTCGTGTCCGTCATCCGGAAAGCGACGGCGCGGCGAGCGGGCGATCGCTACCGGGACGCGGGAGAGCTCGCCCGCGACCTGGAACGCGCTCTCTCGGGCGAGCCGGTGGCCGCCGAGCGCTCCCCCCTGTCGCGCCGGATCGCTCGTTCGGGCCGGCGGCACCCCTACGCAATCGCGCTGGGGGCGCTGCTTGCGACCGCCGTCGCCGCGGCGGGGACCATCGCGGCGCTCCACGAGTACCGGACGCTCTCGCTCGCCCGGGAACGCGACGCGCGTGCCCGTGCGGAATCCCTGGAGCGGGCCGAGTCGGACGTCGCCGGGGCCCGCCTCGCGCTCGCGGAGCTCCAGGAATCGCTCGCGGGCGCCGGGTCCGGGTCCGACCGCGCGATGCTCGTCTCCCGGGCCCGGTTCGACGAGGTGTGCCACCTCGCATCGCGTGCGCGGGAGACTCTCGATGGGCTCCCGGGCTCGCCGTCCGCGGAGGAGGCGGCGCGCCGGGGGGCCCTCGCGCGCGAGGCGGCGGAGGTCGCCGTCAGCGCCGCCCTCGCGTGCGCCCGTGCAGAGATCGCCCGCGCGCGCTCCGAGGAGGAGGCCGCTCTCTCGTCGAACACCGTGTCAGCGGCCCGCTCGACACGACCCCTCTACGAGGAGCTCGCCCGGAGTCTCGAAGGTCGCCCGAGGGACGAGGCCGCCTTCGAGCGGGCTCTCGTCGCCTCTGGACCCGGCTGGCGCGAGGCGGCGCGGGTCCTCGCGCGTTTCCTTGCGATCGTCTCGAGTGCCCCATGGCCGCAGGAAGAGGAGCTCCGGAACACTCTGCGCGCGCTCGCGCCCGACGGAGTGCTCCTCGTGGGACCCTTGCCGGAGGGCGTGACGGGGGAGCTCCGGGAAGTCGGTGCCGCCGCCGGTCGCGTCCCCGGCGAACCGACGGCGCTCGAGAGCGGCATGGAACTCCACCTCCCGGTGGGCGAGTATCTCGCCATCCTCTCGGCCGGGGGCCGGGAAGTCCGCCACTCGATCCTCCTCTCGCGAGGCGAGACGCGCGAGTGGGCCCCCGCCTGGCCCCCGGCGTTCCCGCCGGGAGAGCAGATCTACGTGCCGCCGGGCCGGTTCCGGGCCGGAGGAGGATCTTCGCGGAGCGGTCCGTACCGCGAGGAGAAGATGCCTCGCGGCTTCTTCATGGGCCGCTACGAGGTGTCGCTCGCCGAGTACCGGGAATTTCTGGAGGACTTTCGCGCGAAAGGCGACAAGGAGGGACTTCTGTCCCACCTGCCGTGGACGTCAACCGCCGCGGGAGTCGAGCGGATGCTCTCCGAGGAGCTCGAGCCGATCGCCCACTATGAGCGCGAGATGCCCGTGGGCGGGGTGAGCCTCGCGATGGCAACGGACTACGCTGCGTGGCTCACGCGGCGAACGGGAGGCGGGTGGAAGTTCCGCCTCCCGACGGAGGCGGAGTGGGAGTACGCCGCGAGGGGGGCTGCGGGGAGGGAGTACCCGTGGGGGGACGCGTGGGAGCCGTCGCGCGCGAACACCACGGCGTACCCCAACGAGAACGGCCGGCCGTGGTTCCTTCCGGTCCGCTCCCTCCCCGAGGGGGCAAGCGTTTTCGGACTCTTCCATGTCGCCGGGAACGTCCGCGAGTGGACGACCTCCCCGTTTCTCGAAGGGCATGTCGCGATCCGCGGAGGGGCGTTCACGGACGCCCCGGACTGGGCGCGTTCCGCGGAACGCTTCGGCGCTCGCCCGAGGACCACCCACGCCTCGATCGGGTTCCGCCTCGTCTGCGAGAGGTAGCTCGCCCTGAGTATTCCGGGATCATCCTCCGGTGACATTTATGGACTCCAGGGAGGTGGCCGATGCGTGCGATGCGAGACGGGAATCTCTCGAGGCTCGGCGTGTGCGCCGTGTTGGAGCCCATCCAAGAACCCTCCCGTCGCCGGGCGGGCGGCGGCGACCCGGATGCTGTATTGTCCGGGGTCGCGCATGCGCGCTCCAGGCTTCGCCCTTGTCGTAGCAGGGCTACGACTTCGGGCTCGCGCCTCGCATCCGGGCCGCCGGCGCTCCGCCGGGCTCGGTCCCGGTTCATGGATGGGCTCTTCCTGGCCGCCTGGCTCCTGGCGTTCCCGCTCGCCGGCGCGGACGAGGTCTACCTCTCCAACGGCAGCATGTTCAGCGGGACCATCGTCCACGAGGACAACCGGATGCTGGTCCTCGACATCGGCGCCGGCAAGTTGACGTTCGACAAGTCCGAGATCGTACGGGTTGTGAGGGACGGCAAGCCTTCCTCCGGAACGGAGCCGGGCGCTCCGTCCGAGGGAGCTCCAGGCGATCCGACGGGGCCCGACAAGCCGGCGGTCCGCGTTCCGGCGCCTGTCGTTCGACCGAGCGACGTGCTCGAGCCCGGGATGCTCGCGGCCGGGGCGGTCCGTCCGGTGAGCCTGCCGGCTCTCGCCGCCTTGCCCGACGCGTTTCTCGGAGGGACCTATAGCGCCGTCGCCCGGATCGAGGGGATCGAGCGCGACGAGGGGTGGAGAGGCTCGTTCCTCGTCCTCTCCCAGGGCGGCGTCCGGTGCGGCGGACGCCCCAGGCCCGGCGCCCTCCACTTCGCCGCCTCCCTCGACCGGCTCGAGGGCCTCGAGGCCGGCTCGTGGGTTTTGCTCACCTTCGACCTCGGGCGGGTGGAGCGCGACCATCCCGACTTCGGCGCGACGCTCTACTACCGGGCCGTGATCTACGAGATCGAACCCGCCGAGGCATTCGTCCCCCTCCAGGAGATCTTCGCGGACCCGCGGCGCTGGGCGGGCGGGTCGGTACGGACCTGGATCGCGGCGGAGGACGTCGGAGAGGCGGTCGAGGGGCCGGGCGACCTCGTCGAGCTCATGCTTCCCGGCCGGGGCGACAGCCGGCCCGAGGTCGTCCTGGCGGCCGGGCCCGACGTCGTCGAGATCGCGGCCCTCCACCGGGCGCCCTTCCCGGCCGAGGTGGTCGTGGAGTCGGAGCGGCTCGTCCGGGTCGCGTCGGCCTCGCCGCTCTACCCCTACTCCCATCCGGAGGCGGCGATGGCCCTCTGCCGCTTCGTCTCCGGGGCGAGATACGGCTACGCGTGGTCGCTCGGGACCGCGACCTCGCCCGACATCGCGCATCCGAACACGCTCGAGAGCGAGATCGCGGACGTGGGCGAGAGCCTCATCCTCCTGGCGGAGGTCCCCGCGTGGCGCTACGACCTCCGATACCCCGCCCAGATCACGATTCTCTCGGGGCACGACGCGGGAGAGCGCGTGGTCGAGGAGCACGGGGAGTTCGAGACGGGTTTTGCCTACTTCCACCGGGGCCGGATGGTCCAGGCTTCGAGCCTGGACGCGCTTCGCGCCCTCGATGACCTCCCGGAGCAGATCTTCGAGCGGTCTCTCAAGCTCACCGCGTCGTCGAGCGGCCCAGGAACGATCGGCGGGCGGGAGACGATCGTCCGCTGCGACGTCTACAGCCCGATCTTCCGGTGTCTCGTCCTGGATGGCGCCCGGCGGGACTGGGTCGCGGTCGAGACCGGTCCTACCACCCAGCGCGCCCAGGACGCGCTGACCGTCCTCTCGCACCTCGCGGAGCTCCTCTGGCGAAACCAACTCGATACTCCTGGGCTGGAACGGGATCTCGAACTTCACCGGAAGGACGGCGACGAGGAGAGGATCCGGAGGGACGAGGCGCGCCTCGAGGAGCTCCGGCGCGTCCGGGGTGCGAGCGAAAGGCGATTCCGGGAGTACCGGGAGGTCCTCCACCGCCTCCTGGGCGGGATGGACCGCGCGCCGGCCGGCGCGGAGGCCGGCCGGCCCGATCCCCTGCGGATCCCAGACCTCCACCGCCGGATCTACGAGGCCCGCGATGCTCGGGACCGGAAGGTCACGGAGATCGGCCATCTCGAAGAAAACGTGGCTTTCTACGACGACCTCATCGATCCGTCGAGGCGAAAGACGCGCGAGCGCTCCCCCGGCGGGAAGGCGCTCCCCTCCGTTCCGCGCGCGGAACACGAGGACCCGAGCGACCGCGCGCGGGAAGAGGAGAAGAAGGAGTACTACCGGGGAGAGCGGGACTCGAAAGAGCGGGAGCTCGTGGCCGCGCGCTCGGCGCTGGCGGAGCTCGAGGAGAAGCTCGCCGATCTCGTGCGCGAGTACAAGATGCTGAACCGGGCTCTCGACGATCGGATCCTCGGCGAGGAGGTTCGCTGAAGGAACCGTCCTCTTTCGGAGGAGCGAGTGACCTCGAATCAGGGCACTCTCGCGGCGAGGCTCCCGGCCACCGGGCCGGAAACTCCCATGAATGGGCCGTTAGCGTGAACGGCACGCACGTTGCTGGAGGAGCGAGCGAACATCACCAGCACGGGAGAAACTCACATGAAGAAACAAGTTCAAATAGCCACGGCCCTGACATTTTTCTTCACCTTGCTTGCTCCGGTCCGTCGGACGGTGGCCGACGACAACGCCGTTCGTGGCCGCCTCAGCGAGGCCCAGGAGGCGAAACTCCGCCAGCAAGCCGCCAACTGGCGCAGGAATGGAAACGAGGCGAGGGCCCGCGAGATCGAGGCGCAGCTCGCCGAGGAGGACTGGGCCGATTCGGTCGAGGAGTTCGGGCAGCGCGCGCGGGCCTGGCAGCAGGAACGGGATCGCGCCTGGGAAGCAGAGCACGGGACGCCGTTTGTGATTCACGACCCGTACCAGAGAGACCCGGAAACGGGAAATGCGGGTGAATGCCCGGAGGATCCGGCCGCGGGCCAGGAGCCGGACCGGCAGGGACCGCCGAGCTCGTCAGAGAATCCTCCGTCGGAGCCGCCGCAGGGCCCCATCCCGCAGCCGGGAGTGCCGGGAGCTGCAGGTCCCGGGTTCGCGCCCCCCCCCGTGCCCGGCGGGAACCACTGGGGCGACTACTGGCGGGAGGAAGGCCGCGGCTCGAACGACGCTGGTGGCATCCTCGACCTCTTTGAGATGTTCCGCTGATCGGGGCTCTTCAGGGACGCCCCCCGAGCGAGATCTCGACGCTGCTCTCGGGGGGCGAAGCTTGACACAAGAACTACGCCTTGACCGGCAGGGCAGCGGGCGCCTATCTTCCTGTCATCTCACGGGCGCGGTTTCTGCGGGGTTCCCGGACAGGAAGCCCGTCGAAAACCGTCGCCAACTGTCGAAGATAGGATCGATGGCGGTATCCATGAAGGAGGAGCCCCGATGACGCGGTCTCTCCACGTCCTCTTCGCGGCGGCCGGACTCGTCGCGATGGCGGGCGCCCAGGAGGCGCGCTACTCCGTTCAGGACTTCCAGGAGAGGCGAGCGTCCCTGCGCCAGGAGTATGCGCAGGCTCGAACGCCTGAGGAGAAGGGGAAGATCCTCCGGCAGTTCAAGCTCCTCTTATTCGCGCCCCGGTACGCTCACGAGCCGATCATGATCCCCACGCCGCCGGGCCAAGCCTTCTCCGAGATGGAACAGAAGGTCGACCGGCTCGAGGGGCCGGTCGCGATGAGCGAGGCCGAGCGGGCGAAGTACGAGGCGCGCCTCGCCAGGGGCGAGATCGTCACGAGGACGTGGACGAGCCGGCCTGGAGTGAACGTCGAGTTCACGGAGGGCCTGGTCGATCTTCCGCTCGAGGAGTTCCTGGAGAGCGTCCCCGCCGCCGACTGGGGGATCAACCTCGCGGGCAACGTCGGAGGCGAGATCCGGGAGGCGGGCGAGGGTCGCCAGATCGAGCGGATGGTGCTCTCGATGATGCCGGGAGTCCGTCTCGACATCACGAAGCTCGAGTCCGTGGAGATGGAACGCGATGCATCGGGGAAGCCGACCCGGGCCAAGGTCCGCTGGGAGGTCGTTCGTTCGGACAACGGCCGCGTCTTCATGGATGTGGGAAGCGTCACGTTCGAGGCCGCCGGTCCGAACCAGACCCGGGTGCGCTTCCACTCCGCCCACCAGCTCAGGGTCCCGGGCCTGCTCCGCACGGTGCTGGGGCAGCGCGCCGTCGACGCCATCACACGCACCGCGCTCGGGCACTCCTTCCAGAAGTACATCGACACGTACCGGAAGATATCCGAGGGGAAGGCCGTCGCAAGGCGCCGCCAGGTCCTGGAATAGGCTCCTAACGAGGCTCCGCCTCAAACCGTCGAGGCGTGTTCGTTCCTCGGCGCATTGAACTTCGAACTTCGAACTTCGAACTCCCAACTTCGACGTTCGACGTTCAGCGTTCGACGTTCAGCTTCGTGCCCGTGCAAACTTGCTCGGTTCTTCAAGATTCTTGCGGTGTAAGCGCTGCTAGTCGCGGGGTCCCTCGAGTCGCCGGAGCCGCTCGCGCAACTCCGCGAGCTCCCGCTCCGTGGCCGCCCTTCTCGTTCGCTCCGCGTTCCGTTCGGCTTCGGCAGCTGCCTGGGCCTCCTCGGCAGCCGTCTGTGCCTCCTCGGTCGTGGGAATCAAGTCCCGGCCCGCCGGGTCCCTTGCCAGCCGCAGCCGGAAACCTGCCGGGCATCCGACGGCAACGGCGTAGACGTCCAGCGTCCGCAGGTAGGTCGGACCCGGACCGGCGTAGCGCCGGACAAAGAGCCCCTCGTCCGTCCGGTGGAAAACCTGCAAGAGATTTCGGCCCGGCTCGTGCCTGGGCGCCCACGGGTCGAAGACCACGAGTTCCCGGGCGCCGAGCTGGGCGTACTTCTCCGGTCCCTCCTCGTAGTCCTTCCGCCAGTCGTCCGAAACGATCTCGACCGCGAGAAGGGGCGCGCGGTGTCCGGGGCGCCAGGTCTGCCAGGACGCGGGAAGCGGTGGTGGCGGCGGATCCTCCAGGAGATAGACGTCCGGCGAGACCCTCACAAGCGGCTCCTCGGGTATCCAGGCGAAGAACGCATCTCCGCCGACGTACATCGAATCCCCCCACGATCGCTCGCGGGCAAGCTGTCCCAGGATGGATACGAGGAGTCGGATCGCATTGTGCTGCTCGGGGCTCTCTCCCATGTCCTCTTCGTCCGTCAGGTACCAGCCGGACCAGTCGACCACCGGGCCCAGATCCTCTCCGGGTGAACGAACGACCGTGACGATGCGCGGCGGCCGGGCGGGCTCCGCGGCAGTGCGGGGACGAATCATCGCGTGGATAGTACATGGACTCGGACTCGTTCGCCACCTCGAGGCTCGCGGGCGCGCCGGAGCACATCGGCTCCCGACCTGATAGAATCGCGCCTCATTTCCAGCCAGGTCGGGAGGAGTCGCGATGGCGGCGATCGAGGTCGATGGGCTGACGAAGTGCTATGGGAGGGGCGCGAAGCGTTTCACGGCGCTCGACGAGCTCCGGCTCCAGGTGGAGGATGGCCAGATCTATGGCCTCCTGGGCCCCAACGGTGCCGGGAAGACGACCCTCGTGAAGCTCCTCCTGGGGCTTCGCTGGCCGTCGGGCGGCCAGGCGCGGATCCTCGGGGCGCCGGCGGGAACTCCGGGCGTCCGGCGCCAGGTGGGCTACCTCCCCGAGGACCATCGCCTGCCGCTCTACCTCACCGGGCTCCAATCGCTCACGGTCTACGGCCTGCTCCAGGGGCTCTCGGGCGACCAGGTTCGCGCGCGGGCCATGCCGCTCCTGGAACGGCTCGACCTCAAGGATTGGGCGAGGACGAAGGTCCGCAAGTACTCCAAGGGGATGAAGCAGCGCCTGGGGCTCGCGCAGGCCCTCCTCCACGAGCCGCGTGTTCTCTTTCTCGACGAACCGACGGACGGCGTCGACCCCGTCGGCCGCAAGATCATCCGCGACATGATCGAGGAGATCCACCGGAAGGGTACGACCGTCTTCATCAACAGCCACCTCCTCATGGAGGTCGAGATGATCTGCGACCGGATCGCGATCCTGAACCGCGGGAAGAAGGTCCGGGAGGGGACGATCGAGGAGCTCATCCCCAAGACGAACGACTTCGTCTTCCGGCTGGCCCCGCACTCCGCGGACGTCGACCTGCTCCTGCGGGGGATCGCGGCGGTCGAAAAGGACGGCAAGGACGAGGGCGGGTATCTCCTCGCGCTCGATCGCGAGGAGGACCTCGACGCCGCGATCGACCGCCTGCGCGGCGCGGGCGTGGGAATCCGCGAGATCGTTCGCAGGCGACAGACCCTCGAGGAGTTCTTCCTCGAGACGATCGAGGGAGGGACGAAGGCATGAAGGTCTTCCTCGCGATCCTGCTTGACTCCCTCTACGAGACGCTCGACAAGAAGATCCTCTACGTCGTGGTCGGTCTCTCGCTCCTCTTCATCGTCCTGGGGGCGAGCATCGGGTTCGAGCCGACCCCTTTCCCGGACATCGTCAAGAAGCGCTGGGGGAACCTCACCCACATGTGGAGCCAGTCCGGAATGGGGGTCGGCTTCGTGAGCTCCCCCGAGCCGGTCATGGAAATCGTGTCCGTGAGGGAGAGGAAGGACGGGAGCTACGAGGTCGAGGCGCGCATGAAGCATCCCGACTACGCGCGCCGGATGACGAAGCTCCTCGAGAGGGAGCGCCGCATGCTGGCGGGCGAGAAGGTCGATTTCGATGACGAGGACGACCAGCACATCGGAGGCTACGGCCCGCCTGAGAAACCCGAACCCGCGGAACCCGAGAAACCCCTCGCCGCCGAAGAGGCCCGGGCCTTCTTCCGCGAGCTCGCGGAGCACGACCTCTTCGGCTTGCAGTCGTACATGGACCGGGGCGACTCGACGTACGAGATCGTCCTTCGCCCGCCGCACCCGCACGAGATCGTGGGCGGGGGGGACGTGACCCTTTTCTTCGGCGCCGTCGACATCTCGCTTGAGCGCCAGAGCTACGCGAGCACCATCCTCGAGTTCCAGTCCAACATGGCGAGCTGGGCCGCGGGGTGGGCCGGGATCTTGATTGCGATCGTCATCACGGCCGGCTTCTTCCCCAACATGCTCCAGGAGGGCTCGATCGACCTCCTCGTCTCGAAACCGATCCACCGGCTCGTGCTGTTCTTCGCCAAGTACGCGGGCGGGCTCCTCTTCGTCCTCTTGAACGCGATCGTGCTGATCGGAGGGCTGTGGCTCGCGACCTCGGTCCGGAGCGGCTTCTATAACTTCGGCTTCCTCGCGACGATCGGGAGCGTCCTCCTCGTCTTCGCCATCATCTATTCCGTCTCGGTCTTCTGGGCGGTGATGACCCGGAGCACGGTCATGGCGATCCTGATGTCGGTCGTCTTCTGGGTCGTCTGCTGGGTGATCGGGCTGGTCCTGAACATGATCCTCATGTTCGAGCGGATGGGGGCGGGAGTCCCGAGCTGGCTCGTCGGCACCGTCAAGGTCCTCTACTACGTCTTCCCGAGCACATCGAACTTCGACAAGCTCAATATCTGGCTCGTCTCGCTCGCCCCGATCTCTGACGCCGCGCGCGAGCACTTCCTCAAGACGAGCCAGTTCGAGATGTCGACCTACGGGGTGAGCCTCCCCTGGTCTCTCGTCACGAGCCTCGCCTTCGCCGCTGCCGTGCTCGGTTTCACTGCCTGGCGGTTCCACAAGCGGGATTTCTAGCGTCCGGACAGGAGCGTCCTCGCCCGCTCCACGAGCTCGGCGAGTTCCTGTGCCTGGGGTCCGCCTGCCGCCTCCCCGGCCGGCGCTGCCACGCATGCGGCGAGAGCCGAGAACTCGGCCTCGTTCGGCGGGGCGTCGCCTCGAAGAATCCCGGCCAGCCGCGCCGCCGCCGCGGCGAGCCGGAAGGCCCGCGTGGCTTCGTTCGCGCTCGCCCGGAAGTCGGCCGCCTGGACCCTCTCCGCCATCTCGCGGGACTCGCCCGTGGCGGGGAGGGTCCACCGGAGACGGACAGTCGCTATCGTGCCCGTCGCGTCCTCCCGGAGTGCCCGTCGTCGTCGCGGGGCCGTCGTCGCGTGTCGATCATCGCCGGGCGGCCTTCCTCGGGACGCTCGCGCTACAGGAGGTCTCGGAACTCCGCCACCGTCAGGCCCGCCTCGCGGATGATCGCCCGCAGCGTCCCCTTGGCCAGCTCCTTGTGGTCCGGCACGGTGAGGCGCCGGTGGGGCGGCGCCGTCTGCCGGAGGATGACGTGGCTCCCTGTCTGGTGGTCGACCGCGTACCCGAGCTTGCCCAGGGCCTTGGTCGCCGCGCGGCCGGAGACGGCCGGCAGTTTGCTCAGACTTTGACCTCCACCGTCTCCTCGTAGATAGACGGTGGGATCGGCTCCTTGTGCTTCTTCAGACTCGCGACGTAACCTTCGACCGCCTCGGCGATGTTCCGGCGGACCTCCGCGCGGGTCTTCCCCTGCGACACGCACCCCGGGAGTGCCGGACACTCCGCCACGAACACCCCGTCCTCGTCCTGGCTGATGATCACTCGAAATTTCATGACCCTATCTTACCACGCTCCTCCGCCACCCGCCGCCGGCCGTGCACGCGACGCCGGGAACAGCACCTGAGCGGACAGCTCCCCGCGGAGCGGTATCACTCGTCGCCGGCGAGCTCGCGGGGAGAAGCGGTCCGACAGGTTAGCGGAAACTCTGCGCCGGAACAGGGCACAGCCTTTGAGCCACGGCCGGCAGGGCGCCGGACACCGGCCAGCGGGGACACCGGCCAGCGTGAGGCGCCTGACACCGGCCAGCGGCGACGAGTGACACGCGACGGTCGGGACGATAGGTAGGGCGGGTGGCTGGGCCTCTCCCTGCCGCGAGGCCGAGGAAGAGAGGCGTGGGAGCCCGCGGAGAATCTCCCGGGCCGAGTTGATCTTCCTCTGCCCCTCGTCGAACCGGTTCAGCGCCAAGTCGGCCCGGCCTTCCTCCATGAGGACCTGGACCTTCTGGACGGCCTGCGAAACCTTGACGTTGTGGATCGCGACTTCCTGGTCGAGACGGCCGGCCTCGCTCGAGCCGCCGATTCCGAGGAGCTCCTCGACCTCGCGAAGGAGCGACTGCGCCTTTGCGACGAGGTCGGCCCGAGGCTGCAGCTTGACCGCCTCCAGGAGGCTCTCCCGCGCCTCCTGGTACTTCGTTTCGCGGTAGAACTTCTCCGCCGCGTCGAAGAAGTATTGGGCGACGACGTCCCGCTTCTCGTTCGCGGGCGACCCCGCCGCCTGCGGCGCCGTGTTCGCAGGGGAAGTCGCCTCCGGGGGTGACGCCGTTTCGGGAGCGGGAGGCGCGTCCGTCCGGCACGCGGAGAGCGCGAGAACGGCCATCGCGAGATGCACTCGTTTCATGGGGCTCCTCCTTGATTGGAATGGCCCCCATGCTCGATCTCGCGCGTCACGCCCTCGTCATGCCCGCGTCACGATTCGGTCACGAGCGCCGCTCTCCCGCCCGGCGGTAGAATCGGGCCGTTGTTCGTTCCGCTCTCCGGCTTTTCATTTGGGCTGCTGCCGCGCAACCCTCGTCTCTGGGAGCAAGGCCATGGGAATCGAAGAGGGCACCCTCACTGTCTGGGATTGGGCTTCACGGACGCAGGGGATCTCGGGGCCGATTGCGATCGGTTCGGGCGATCTCGGCGCCCTGTCTACCGACCTGGGGAGCCCCGCGGGGCTCCCCGACGTCACTGGCGCTCCGGCGCTCGCCTCTTTGGGCCGCTATCCCGTGGCGGGAAGCCTCGGCCGCGGAGGGATGGGCGAGGTCATCCTCGTCCGCGACCCCGACCTGGGCCGCGAGCTCGCCGCCAAGGTCATTCTCCAGAGCCAGCCCGAGCGTGTGGCGGTGGAGAAGTTTCTCCTGGAGGCCCAGGTCACGGG
>JACQVV010000106.1 GCA_016209595.1 Planctomycetota bacterium | reverse complement strand
TAGGAGGATACGACGAGGATTCGCGACGAAGAGATCGGCCGAAAGCGTCGCGCGTAGCCAGAATGACTTTGTCCACGGGCTGCTAGCATGACCCGGGACGAGATCCGAGGGAAGCTCGAGTTCCTGCGCCGGAACCTCCAAGCGCTGGAAGCCCTCCCCCAGGGCAGCTTCGAGGAGTTCTCAAGCGATGGGCGCACGCTCGATTCCGCCCTCCATCGCCTCCAGACGAGCATCCAGGTCCTCATCGACTTGACCTCGTACACCGCCGCTCGCCGGGGAGTCGCCTTCGCACCCACAAGCCGTGGCCTCGTCGAGAACCTCGAACAGGACGGACACCTGCCGGCGGGAACCGCCGCGCGGTTCGGAGGTCTCTTCGCGTTTCGCAACCGCGTCGTTCACCTCTACGATCGCATCGATCCACGCATCGTCTATCGGATCGTCTGTCGTGACCGTCCTCCGCGAACCCGCCACCGGCGAGGCCCCTGGCGTGACCCTCGCGCTACAAGACGGCAAGACCCGCGAGGCGACTTTCGAGCAGCTCCCCCAAGTCTTGACCGTTTTCTCCGCACCCGTGGACGGCTCGCCGGTCGTCCAGGCATAGGTACGCGTAGCAGGCACACCGTGGCTATCTTCCTGCTCGACCAGGGAGGGTTGACAGGGCAGCCTCCGCGAGGGAGACTCGCTGTGCCTGGGCTCACCCCCCCTGAGGTACGACCTCCCTGCGGGGATGCCTCGGGATCGCGTCCGGTCGTCGCTCTGCCGTCCTCCGCACTCCGAGAAGGTCTACGCCTCCAAGAAGGGGAGTTCCATGCGACACCTCCTTGCTCTTGCACTCGCCGTCACGGTTCTCTCTGGGATCCCGACCGCTGCGCAAGAGACAGGCAGAGTTCAGGTGACTGCGCCCCCCGGACTTCGGGTCTACGTCGATGGCCGGATCGCGGGAAAGACGACCGACGCAGATGATGGCATCTTTCTGGAGCGCGTCGCGGCAGGCGAAAGAACGATCCGCCTCGAGAAGCAAGGCTTCGATCCCGAGGAGCGGAAGGTCACAGTACCCGCCGGCGGCATCGTCGAGGTCCGGATCGACGCACTCCGCCCCGCATCCCCGAAGCCCACCACTACGACTGTCGAGGTGAGCGTCGAGCCTGCAGATGCGATGGTATTCCTCGACGGGCTACTCTACGGCCGCGGGCCATGCACGATTCAGGACATCGAGGCGGGGCAACATGTCATCGTCGTCGCGCGGGAGGGATACGCCGACCACGAGAAGCGGATCACCGTCCACGCCAACCAGTCGCAGCAGGTCGAGGCCAGACTTCGCAAGGGTCGAAGCTCCATCCTCTCGCAACCGCAGGGGACAAAGGGCATCGTCGCTCACGCCGGCCGCGGGTTCCTGGACGTTACGTTCCCAGGCTCTCGGGAGGACATCCACAGGCGCCTCGGCCGACCGGAAAAGGAATCCAGTGAGTCCGGATTCCTTTGGATGAGCTATCGAACCGCGCACGGACTCGACTTCCTCGTCGCCGAGAACGGCAATGGCGACATCGCGGAGATGCGATTCAATCCCGGGTTCGAGGGGAAACTCGCGCAGGGCCTCGGTATCGGGAGTAGCTGCGAGGACATCTTCGTCAGCTTCGGCCAGCCCTCGCGCCGCGTGGAGACCTCCACCTTCGAGGGCTGCTTCGATGACCGCACCTTCTATCACAACAGTACCGCGAGCAAGATCATCTACATGGACGCCGGAGTGCTGTTCTGGTTTGACCCCAGGGGCCTCGTTGCACAGTTCGTCCTCTTCAAGCCGGCAAGGAATGCCCCTCGTCAGTTGCCGGACGAGAACCGGGGCGACGAGCCGCTGCGCGGAGAGGATCATGCGGGAGATCCAGCCCCGAAGGTCGAGCAGATGTGGTTCACCGAGGTACTGGATAACTTCGCAAACCATCGAGGGAAGACGGTCCAATTCTCATGCTACGTTGTCGATGCAGGATACGACAACAACGGCGGCGCTCAGGTCTACGTGACAAAGTCCTACAGCCCAGAGGACGTCAATGCCGAGGAGATGGCGGTCTTCAGCGTGACGAAGGTCTACTTCGATGCGAACCAGCGCCTGTTCCTGGGCGCGATTGACTCGCCAACGGCCATTGAACTGACCGTCAAGCTGGCCATGTCGCAGCCCTCTCTGGATGAACTCCGCAAGCCCTGGGGCGAGGTGGTTGGCATATCTCGCAAGTAGCTGGCCAAGGCCACACCTCGGAGAGCAGGTCCGCGGCCTTCAGCCTGGACGGCGGCCGCCTGTCCTCGAGGTCGAACGACAGGACCGCGCGGATCTGGGATGCCCGAAGCGGCAAGTTGATCGAGGTGATCGGGGACGAAACTCCGGCGCGCCTCTCCGGGGACGCGCTCCTTGCCTTTGTCGGATTCGCTCCCCGGAACTCCCTTGCCCCTCCCCGCTACCGGTTGCGCGTCGTGGGTGGTGAAACCGTCGTCGAGCTCCTCCCCCGGAAGTGGCCCGTGGCTTTCTTGCCCGGCTCCGGATGGACCGCCCGCGCGAGCTCTCCGGACGAGCGGCGCCACACCCTCGGAACCCTCACCGGCTACTTCGCCCTTCTCGAGGTAGCCGGAGGTTCGCCTCCCGGCTGGGTCCTGAGCTGGGCCCTCCGCGGGCCTGCTGGGCGTCCGCCACGCCGTCAGCCGGTGGAGGTCAACCCTTCGCCGGGTTCCAGAAGTTCCGCCGTCGAGGAAACCGTGACGGCACGGGCGAGCCAGCTCTCGAGCGTCGGGAGGTCCCGGCAAGCGAGGATGCGTGCCCGCACGTCCTCCGAGACGGATAGTCCTCGGGCCTGGAGAACGGTCACGATGTCCTCGGCCTTGCCTTCGGCCCTGCCTTCGGCCTTGCCCTTGGCCTCCCATTCGAGGATGTACTTGACGAACTTGCTCTGGGGCTCGTAGTCCTTCGTCTTCACCATGGCCTCTAGTATCTCCCTGGACCGAGACTCGAGGGAGCTCACCACCACGTCAGCATACGCGATCCCGCGTTCTCGCGGTAGGGGTAGGGCGGCCTCGACAGCGGCGGTGACGATCTCGAGGCCGTCCTCGTCGTTGCCGTGAGCGAGGGCCGAGAGGATCGCGAGCTCCGGATTCCTCCTTGCCTCGACGGGTTCGGTGACGCGCGGGATGGCCGAAGGGCCGATGACCAGCGGGACGAGATCGAAGCCCGGGTGACCGGTCCGGATGGGTCGGGCAGCCCACGCGGCGACATCCGGATCCACGGCCACCACGAGGAGCAGGCAGTCGCACCCGTGCCGCGCCCTCAGGCTCGTGACGTAGTTGGGCCAGGAATCGCGCTTCTCGTCGTCTCGGGAGAGTTGCGGCTCGATCACCGCCACCAGGACGGGCTTGCCGGCCCGCTCGAAGACGGCGACGAGATCGGCCCGGCGCGCGGCCGGCACGATCTCCACGGCGTCCGGGTCCTCGATATGAACGCGGTCGTGATGCGGCGGAGGAGGGCCCCCGGCGAGCGGAAGGAGATCCGCGACGAGCAGCGGACGGAAACGAAACAGGTCGACGACGACCTCGTGGCGCGTGCCGGGCACGGGAGCACGCTACCCCCCGATGAGGTCTCCAGCAAGCACCTGCGCGAACCGGTACACCGGAGGGGCCGGCGCCTCCTCGCACGGGCGGGCGTTCTTGGCGTCAAGATCAGCCGCGCGGCCGGCACACGGCTCCGTTCGCCGCGCACGACTCGGAGCGGCCGACCTGCCCAGCGCGGCCTACTTGCCGAGCGCGGCGTCCTCGAGTTCGGCCTCCATCCGGAGCAGCGCGCCCTCCGCGTTCTGCGCCCCGAGGGAGCCGGGAATCTCGTCGATGCACGACTGCCAGGTCTGCGATGCCTCGCCCGGCTTCCCCTCGCGGCGGAGGGCCTCGCCCTTGAGGTAGAGGGCCTCGTCGCGGATCGGCGCCTGGGGATGTTTGGCGAGGAGCTCCTCGATACGAGCGATCGCCGCGTCGCGGTCGCCGCGCTCCAGCGACGCCTCCGCGTCGAGGTAGAGGCCGAGGGCGACCGGGTCGGACATGTTCGATTCGAGGAAGCCGATCCGCGCCGTGGCGAGCTGGTAGAGGCGATTCGAGTTCGCGTCCTGTTGTGTTGCCAGGACCTGGTTCTGCACCGCGCGGTACTGGCCGAGGCCAGCTCCCCAGTTCCCCTGCCGGAGATTGTTTCGGGCCTGGTTCATCTGGCCGTCGTTTGCGCGATAGCCCTCGGGGTCGCACGCGAGGAGGGCAAGGTACGCCTCGCTCGCCTTTGCGTAGTCGCCCAGGTGGTACTCGTAGATCTGGCCCTTCTTGAAGAGCGCGTCGTCGACCCATGGGCTCTGGGGGTGCTCCGCGAGGATCCGGTCGCAGGATGCGAGGGCGCCCTGCGGATCGCCGGCGGCGAGCGAGTCGTAGGTCGAGAGGAAGAGCCGCGCTTCGGGCTTCGCCTCGACAGGAAGGGACTCCTCGAGGTTCCGGGTGACCCGCACGTAGTTCGAGCCGTAGCCGACGGCGATTCGCAGGTTGTCGCACGACTGGAAGGCGCCGTTCCATGCGATCGCCGACTGCACCGTGGCCAGCGACTCGTCCGAATTCGCGGTCGCGTCCCGAACGAGCTGGAGGTTTTTGCCGAGGTTGGCGATCTCGTGGGCGATCTCGGAGTTCCCCCAGGAACCCGGCGGGAGGCCCTGGAGCCACTCCACCCGGCCGATCCAGTCGTTCCGGTCGATGGCGACCTGGACCGACGAGAGGTCGGCGGCACCCTGTCCATTCACGATGTAGGCGAAGCCCGCTTCCGTCTCGTTGGCAAGCGCCGCCAGCTCGTCCGCCGGAATCTTGCCCGCGGGAGGATCGACGAGACCTATGCCGAGCCCCATCGCGGGCTCGGCCGTCGGATCAGACGTCGGGACGAGGGCGACCGGTTCGGAAGCCGCCTCGTGCTCGACCGGCGGCTGATCGGGACCGCGGACGAGCGCGAGGAGGGCCGCCGCCGCCGCACCGAAGAAGCCGACCATGCAGGCGAAGCGGACGCCCCACCTCGCGGGGCCTCCCCCGCCGTTGCCGCGCTCCGTTTCCCGTCGCTCCGACCGGACGCGGGCGAGGACCGCCGCCGCGAGGTTGGGGAGCGAGACCGACTCCACCGCGCGCGAGAGCGCGGCGACCACTCGCCGCTCGTCCTCCCGGAGCTCGCGCTCCGCCTCCCGGCACGAAGGGCAGCCTGCGAGGTGGCTTTCGAGGAGCGCCGCCTCCTCGGCCGGGAGCTCCCCGTCCATTTTTCTCGAAATCCTCTCCAGCCACTCTTCGCAGAGCTTCATCGCGCGAGCCTCGCTTCCGGGACATGCGAGCCCAGGATCTCCCGGAGCTCCAGGCGCGCCCGGAAGAGCCTCGACATCACGGTGCCGAGCGCGATCCCGAGCGTCTCGGCGATCTCGGCGTAGGAGAGGCCCTGGACGGCGCGGAGCGTCAGCACGGCGCGCCGGTCGGGGTCGAGCCTCCCCAACGCCTCCTCTGCCCGCTGGACCTCTTCCTGTTCCATGACCCTTTCCTCCTGGCAGCCCTGGACGGCGGGCTCCGGAGCGTTTTCGATCGAGACATGCCGGCGCTTCTTCTGGCCGGCGCGGTTGAGCGCGAGGTTGACGGCGATCCTCCTGAGCCACGGAAAGAGGGGGAGCTCCGGGTCGAATCTGTCGATCGTCTTCCAGAACCGGACGAACGCCTCCTGGAGGACGTCCTCCGCCGCGGCGTGGTCGACGAGGACCGGGTAGACCGCGCCGTAGAGGGGGCGCTGGTAGGTCGAGAGGACGAGCGCGAGGGCCCGCTCGTCCCCCCTTTTCACCGCCAGCACGAGATCCCGATCGTTCTCCATCCAGCCGCCCGGCGCTACCGGCAGTAGAGCGCCTTTCCCTCCTGGACGATGATCACCTTGCGGCCGAGCGACTGGTACTGCGCCATATCGGCGTCGCCGGCGTTGAGCTTCCAGTAATCCTCCGTGAACGACTCGACTTCGTTGAGTTCGATTTTACCATCGTAGGCCGAATCGACCCACGTGTCCCCGCGGAGGTAGAAGACCTTCTCCCCCATCCGCCGCACGCCCGCCTCGCGCACCTGGTTCGCGCCAGCCTGGCCGAAGAGGAGGTTGACCTGGGACGAGTTTGTGATGTCGCGGTAGTTCCTGAGATTGAGCCCCTGGTTGCAGGCCCAGTTTCCAGCACGCTGCTCGTAGGCTCGGGCGAGGTTCTCCTCCAGCTGCAAACGCAGGTCGGTCGCGTGCGCGATGCCGGCCTCCTCGACGAAGAACGACGTGTACTCGGTGATCACGCCGTACTTCTTGGAGAGCCGCACGATCTCGTCCACGAGCTCCTCGCTCTTGCCGTGCATGCGGATCTGGTCGAGGAGGTAGCCGATCTTCCGGGTCGCCCAGAGGATCGGCAGGAAGGCGTGATCGGTGCGGTTCGCCCGGAATTCGTGCTCCACCTCGTAGACCCTCTCCTCGCCGCGGACCTTGCCCCGCAGCCGGAAGGTCGCCTTTCCCTGGCCGAGGGCCTGGCCGAAGAGGACGAGCTGTCCGCCGGCGAAGAGGGGCGGGAGCTCCTTCGGGTAGACATCCTGCGCCCGCACGCCGTCGATCTCGAGCACGAGGTCCGTGAGGACCGGGCTCTCGACCTTGCGGAAGAACGAGGTCACGCGCAGGTCGAGCGGCTCGCCGGGATGGACGTAGTCCGACCAGCCGGCGTGGTCGGCGGCGAGGCGGTCGAGAAGCTGCGCGTCCACGTCGTACCCCACGCCGAAGACGAAGAGGCGCGCGCGGGCCGCGTTGGCACCGGCGAGGCTCTTCTGGATGGCCGCGGGATCGCGCTCGCCGATCGTCGGGAGGCCGTCGGTGAGGAGGATGACGAACGGCTCGCGCGAGCTCCCGACCTGCGCCGCGAGCTCGAAGCCCTTCCGCGTCGCCTCGTGGATCGCCGTGCCCCCGTTCACCCGCTGCGCGCTCACGAATCCGGCCGCTTCCTCGATCTTCTCCTTCGTCGCCGGCACGAGCTCGCTGGCGAAGACCCGCACGTCGGTCGAGAAAGCGACGATCCCGAACCGGTCCTGGGGTGCGAGGCGCGCGAGGCACTGGCCGATCGCGGCCTCCGCCTGCGTCCACTTGTCCCCCCGCATGCTGCCCGAGGTGTCGATCACGAAGACGACGTCCTTGGGTGCTGGTTCGAGCCCCTCGACCCGGGGCGCGGCGAGCACGGCGAAGTAGGCGTCGTCCTCCCCGGCCTGGTGGGAGAGGACCGTGACTCCCACGTCGGAGCCGGAGAGCCCGTAGTAAAGGAGGAAGTCCTCGTCCACGTAGGCCTGGTCGGGCGCGTACTCGACCTCGGCCTCCCTCTCGCCGGAGCGGACCACGAGGACGTCGTGGGTCGGCGAGAAGATCGACCGGATCGGTTCATCCTCGCGAATCGTCACCTTGATCGAGACCTTCCCGGCGGCCGGCGCCGCGTGGCGGAGCGAGCGGACGGGGTAGGCCCAGCGCACGACGTCGTCTTCCCGGGTCGCGAGCGAGGCGTAGGAGACGGTGAACGATTGCTCGCCGCCCGGCGGGATCGGGAAGACGCGCGCCTGGAGGCAGGACTGCCCGACGAACTCCAGGAGCCCCGGGTCCTTCCGCTGGTTCACGATCGATTCGTAAAGCCGGCGGGCCTCGTCGGCGGGAAGGAGCTTCGCCTCCAGGACCTTGTCCCCCGCACGGAGCGTGAAGTCCTGGACCGCGGTCCCCCGAGGGACGGGGAGGACGAAGATCCCCTCCGCCGGGACGGATCCGGGGTTCCGGAAGACCATGTCCACCTTGACGGTGGCGATCTGCCGGGAGAGCTCCACTTCGGCCCGGTGGTACTCGACCACGAAGGGCGGGAGCGCGGTCTCCGCCGGGGTCCCCGCTGCCGTTTGCGGAACCAGGATCCCCTGGGCCAGCGCCGGCGCCGCGCAAGATACGAGGATCGCCGCGATCGTAAGTGCTCGTTCCGACATGACTTCGTCTCCTCCAGAACACGCTTTCATCGAATGCCTCGTTCGTCAAGCACTACACCGTCCGGGCCGCGTTATTCCCGGAATCGCCCAGGAATAGGCCGTCCAGCGGCCCGGTACTTCTCCCGAATCGATCTGTCTTGCACACCTATATAAGGAAGGAGGAACCGATGAAACTTCTCGGTGCCCCGCTCGCGGCCCTTGCCGCTCTCGCCACGCTCGCCCCTTGCGCCCTCGCCCAGGAAACTCCCGAGCCCACGCCCGCCGAGCGCCCGGCGATCGATGTCGCGTTCGTCCTCGATACGACCGGTTCGATGGGGGGGCTGATCGACGGCGCCAAGAAGAAGATCTGGTCGATCGTGAACACGATCCTCTCCGGCCGGCCGCTGCCGGAAGTGCGGGTCGCCCTCGTCGGCTATCGCGACCAGGGGGACGACTACGTCACGAAGCGCCACGACTTCACTGACAACATCGACGAGGTCTTCTCGAACCTCTCCGCCTTCCAGGCAGCGGGCGGCGGCGACGAGCCGGAGTACGTCGAGCTCGCCTTGAAGGAGGCGATCGACGACCTCGCCTGGAAGGGGGACGCCACGCTCAAGATCCTCTTCCTGGTCGGCGACGCGCCGCCCCACGAGTACGAGGACGAGCTCGACCTCCCCACCCTGTGCGAGCGGGCCGTCAAGAAGGACATCATCGTGAACACGATCCGGTGCGGGGACTCCGAGTCGACCGGGAAGGTCTGGCAGGAGATCGCGCGCCTGGCCGAGGGCCGCTACCACTCGATCGACCAGACCGGCGGCGTGGTCGCGGTCGCCACCCCGTACGACGAGGAGATCGGCCGGATGAACGACCGCCTCGTCGAAACCCGCCTCATCTTCGGATCGGCCGAGTACCAGGCCGCGGCCGGAGACCGTCTCGAAGCCCAGAAGGGCCTCGACGCGGACGCCAAGGCCGGCTGCGCCGAGTGGAACTCGGCGAACGCGCGACTCGACCGGCAGGATCTCCTCGATTCCTGCTCGAGCCTCGGCATCCCGCAGGCGCTCGACCAGGTGAAGGTCGAGGATCTCCCCGAGGACCTCAAGGGGAAGAGCCGCGAGGAACAGGAGAAAGCGCTCGCCGAGAGGCTCGCAGCCCGCCAGGAGCTCCAGGGGAAGATCGCGGAGCTCGCGAAGAAGCGCGACGAGTACGTCAAGGCCGAGCTCGAGAAGCAAGGCGCCCAGAAGGACTCGTTCGACGAGAAGGTCGTCGAGACCCTCAAGGACCAGGCCGAGGAGCGCGGGCTCTCCTTTGAGAAGTAAGAGCTTATCCAAGAACCGGACCAAGCCCGGCGCAGCGCCGGTGGCCCGGATGCAAGGCGCGAGCGCGAAGCCGTGGAGAAAGCCACGGCGAGCGCGAAGCAACGCCGCAGACGGGCCGCCGCCGCGCGCCTGGCGACGGGAGGTTCTTGGATGAGCTCGTAGACCGGAGACCCTCCCGGATCTACATAAGAGGGCGCGATTCTGCACAACGCCTCGGCGGCCCTCGCCGCCGATTCATGGTGCCGAATCGCGCCCTCTTATTTAGAATCGCTGGTCTGGAACCGAGATTCCGAAACCGGGAGGGTCAAAGGATGCGTCTCGCTTCGTTGCTCGTCCTCGGAACCGCCTATCTCCTATCCGCCGGCGCGGCATCGCTCGCCGACGAGCCCGAGCACGATCCCCTCCCCGACGGGATGAAAGGGTTCTCGGGCGAGCTGTCAGGAACGATCGTCTCGACGGGTGAGCTCGGCATCGTACTCGCGGTCGAGCGCGTCGGCCGCGTCTGGGAGAAGAACGAGGCCCCTCATCCCGGAAGCGCGGTCGGAAAGAAGCTCCTCATCAACGTCCAGTGGGTCCAGGGCGACGACGGCAACTGGCATCCGTTCGAGACGCACGTCCGGTTCTTCCGGACGCTACGCCCCCATCAGAAGCTCATGATCGAGGTCGTGAACGACGAGGGCGAGCGGCTCCACGTCCTGGAACTCACCGAGGAGCAGCGCGAGCGCGCGAGCCGCGGGGGCGAGGAACGCGAGGGGAACGAAGACGAAGAAGGCGAGCGGCACGAGCATCACGAGGGCGAGGGACACGAAGACGAAGAAGGCGAGCGGCACAAGCATCACGAGGGCGAGGGACACGAGGACGAGGAGGGCGAGCGCGAGGAAGAGCGGGAGCCATGGAAGGGCTTCAGCGGTCTCGTCCGCGGCGTCGTCCGCGAGAAGAGCGAGCGGAACGTTTTCTTCCTCCACGTCGAGGCTGTCGAGAAGGTCTGGCGGAACAACAAGGCCCACGAACCCGAGAGCCTCGCCGGCCGGACGATCCGCGTGCTCCCGCAGGTCCGCAAGGGCGACGACGGCCGCTGGCGGCAGATCGAGGCGCACGTCCGTTTCGTCCGACGCCTGGAGGTCGGAGACGCGATCCGGGTCGAGGTCGTGAACGACGAGGGAGACGGCTTCCACATCCTGGAGCTGCCGCGGGAGTAGGCGAGCATCGTCGCACCAAACGAGAAGCGAAACTTCCATCAAGGGCATCCCGCTGGAAACCCAGGCCGACCCGTTTCGCGAAGGCGCCCCATGGGCTTGAACAAGGAACCAATCCTTGCTAGAGTAAGGACATGAGCAAAGTCACTAGCAAGCTGCAGGTTACGATCCCCAAGGCGGTTGCGGACGCGCACGGGATACGCCCTGGAACTCACCTCGAGTTCGAGCCGGCCGGAGAGTGGATTCGCGTCCGGATCGCCGGCGGAAGCGACCAGCCGAAATCCCGCGAGGGTGACGAGTGGCGCCTCGCGCGGTTCGACCTGGCGACGGCTCGACAGGCCGAGAGGGAGCTTCGCCGGGGCGACATTCTTGACGCAGCGGACAGGGGCTGGAAGCGGGAGGATCTCTACAACCGTGGCCTTCCTGGTTGACACGAACGTCCTCGTCTACCGCTTCGACCCACGGTTCCCGAATAAGCAAAGGAAAGCGACGGAGCTTCTGCGGTCGGGGATCGAAAGCGGTGAAGCAAGGCTCTCCCACCAGGCCCTGGTCGAGTTCGTGGCGGCGACCACCCGCCTCGGGCGACTCGGGGAGCCTCCTCTTCTCACGCGGGACGAGGCTCTCAGGGAAGCCGAGGAGTTGCTGGCGCAGTTTCTCGTCCTCTATCCGGTCGAGTCTCTCCTCCGTCTTGCCTTTCGCGGCGCGGCGACCTACGGCCTTTCCTGGTTCGACGCCCACATGTGGGCATACGCCGAACACTACGGACTCTCTCCCTTGTATTCGGAGGACTTCCACCACGACGGGCTCTACGGCACAGTTCGCGTGGTCGACCCGTTCCGGGAGGACCAGGCGCCCTAGCAGGCCGACTCTTCTCGACAGTCCGGCGACTCAGAGCGGAGCCGAGTGATCCACCGCTCCTCGCGGACGACGTTCACGGCCGGCCTCCCGCGCTTGTCCCTTCTCTCTGCACGGCATACCATCGCATCCAAAACCTGCGTGGGAGGGACGCCATGGCGATCCGTTTCGCCTGCGCGTGCGGAGCCTCGATCCAGGCCCCCGACGAGCTCGCCGGCCGGAGGGTCCGCTGTCCCAGGCGCGGCAAGGCGGCGACGGTTCCCGCGGTGACCGTTCCTGTCGAGGGTGCGCTGACTGTCGTCTCGATAGGGGATCTCGCCGGCGGAACCGCGACGGAGCTCGACCCGGTAGCTCGGAAGGGACCGGCTCCCGGCGGAGCCGGGAACTCGGCTGTCCTCTCGGCGCCACGACGATCGGGCTCCTCCAGTCGCACTGGCCGGCACTCGGGTGACTGAGACCCGGAACTCGGAACTCGGCTCGCGGGAGGGAAGGGCGAGTTCCACCTCAAGGGAAGCGCCGCGGCCTTCGTGATGGAACAGATCGGCCTCGCCGGGTGGTCGGAACCCGACGCGCTCCAGGTCCTCGAGACCGCTTTCGACCGCGCGGCGCTCCGCCTCGCCCAGGACGGCCGCGAGGCGCTCGAAGAAGCATCGAGCGCGGCAACCGCCCTCTCACGCCTCGCCGCCGCCGGCTTCTCGGAGAAGTTCAAGGATTCCCGCTACCGGAGCGGCCAGGAGTCGCCCTTCGGGAACCGGACGCGGCTTGCTTTCGGCTCCTTCCCCTCGACTGGGCCAAGCCCGAATCGGCAACCGCCTACAACGACCGGGGCGCCGCGCGGTGCGACCAGGGCGACACGGCCGGCGCCATCGCGGACCACACGCGCGCCATCGAGTTCGACCCGCGCCTCTGCCGAGCCTGGGCAGACCGGGGTATCGCGCTTGCGGTTCTTGGGAGGCGCGAGGAGGCCGGGGCCTCGTTCGAGGGGGCACTCGAACACTGTCCGGCCTCCGAGAGAGGAACGGTCGAGGCCCTGCGCCGCGAGGCGCTAGGAAAGTGACGGACCAATGTCGGTGCCCAGGGGATGTCGATCCACGGCTCGCGCCACGTCCCAGCCTGAGCGCTCCAGCCCTCGGACGAGCCGACCGTCGACGTTTTCGTCCGTGTAGAGGGGCGGACGTTCCGTCACCGCAAGATGTCGGGGTGGCTCCGGCGGAACTCGTCAACGCGATGGTGGCACTCCTCGAACTGCCTCTCGACCTCCTCCTGATGGTCGAAGTAGTAGGCCAGGGCCGCATGGACCTGCCCCAGCGTGAGGCAGTCGTAGGAGTCGAGCATCTCAAGGGGCGAGAGACCCTGACGGTGCAAAGCCACGATGTCGAGGGCTCGGATGCGCGTGCCGGCGATCCTCGGGAGGCCCGCGCACACGTCGGGGTCGGACTCGATGTGGGTGTAGTTCTTCGTCACGGCCACGGGTCGAGCATACCGCGGGAGCCTCCGAAAAGACTCGGGAGCCCAGGATCTACCTTCCGGCCTGGTTGGACTCCCCCGTGACGACCTGGACCGGAGCGGTCGCGCGCTTGAGGAAGAGAAGGGCGAAGGCGGTCTCGATCGCCCGGCCGTAGCGCCCGGGGAACGCACCGGAGTCCTCCTGGGCGTCGAGGAGGAGCTCGGCCCCGTCCTCGTACCAGTCGTGCTTGCCGAACCGATCCGCAGGGGCAAGGACGCCGGCGCGCTCGATGCCGTAGAGAAGGTAGCCGTCCACCCCGCCGGGGCCGCGCTGACCCCTCCCGCGGGCGGGCGGGAGGTCGAGCTCGTAGCGATCCGCGAGCCAGAGAAGCGCGTCGTCGATCGAGCGCCGGGCCTCGTGGCGCTCGCCCGGCGTCGCGGCTTTCGCGAGCTCTAGCTGCTCCATGGCGATCGCGACCGCCGCGAGGCCGGCGGAGGTCATCGTGACCGTCTCGCCCCGGTCGTCCGAGATCGTGTAGCCCCACCCGCGAGGGCTCCCGCCGCCGCTCGACGGACCGGCCGGCCCGTCCCCGTCCCCTTGCGTTTCGACGAAGTGAGCGAGCACCCGCTTCCAGAGGGCGGGCTCGACCGCGAGGCCGCAGCTCGCCGCCGCCCGGAGCCCGAGGATCGCGTACTGCGTGTTCGAGTGGTCGGAACGCCTGGGCCCCATCGGACGTTTCGCGCCCTTCTGCGCGCCGGCTGGCGCGGTCCGGTCGAGCTTCGCCTCATAGCTCCACGTCCCCTCTTCCTCCGCGTCGAGGAGGAACTCCGTCGCGCGGGCGAGCCACTGCCGCGCGACCGGCGTGAGCCGGCAGCGGTGGGGACCCTTGAGGTCCCGGCCACGGGAGCCGCGCTCCTTTCTTTCCGTCGCCGCGCACAGGGCATGAAGCGCCATCGCGAGGACCCCCGCCTCGTAGGTCGTTTCGATCTTCTTCTCGTGCAGGAAGAGAAAGCCCTCCCGGATCGCGGGATCGTCGTCCTTGACGCCTGCTTCGAGGAGGGCGAGGAGGACGAGCGCGGTGGGGCCCGACTCGAACCGCTCGTGGCTCCCCCACGACCCGTCGGACTCCCGGGATTTCAGGAGGTACTCGACGCCTCTGTCGATCGCCCGGTCGATGTCTGCCTGCTCGACTCGCGGAGATCGCTCGGGTTTCGGGCGCGGTTCCTCCCGGCGCGGCGCGCGTTCGGGGCGGTCCTCCTCGGGCTCCGGGCGAGCCTCCTCCCCGCGCGGCGCGCGCTCCCCACGCTCGTCCTCGGACTCTGGCGTGGATTCCTCACGTCCCGCGTTGTTTCTCTCCCGCGCGACCCGGGGACGGCGGGACTCGTCCTCCCGCCGCGGGCCGGCGGGCCGGCGTTCCGGATCGGGCGGCTCCCGCCCGGAGGCCCGCGCGAGGGACTTCTCGATCTCCTCCTCTTCCACGGGAGCTCCCCTGCGGGCCTCCTCCCCCTCGGGCGCCCGGCGTGCCTCGAACGGAGCGAACGACTGCTCGACAAGCTCGACCGGGACGGCTCGCGACTCGCTCGGGTGAACAACCTCCTCGACCTCGTCCTCGTTCGGGACGAGCAGGAAACACGCCACGACGGCGGCCGTCGCGAGAGACGCGGCCAGAAGAACCCAGCCTGCCTTTCGCGGGCGCCGCCGGGATAGTCCTGACGCTGGCCGGCGGGCACGCGGGGCCCCGGAGCTCGGGGCGACGGCCGGCAATGGCGCTCGGAACGCGATCTTCTTCCGTCCCAACTCGATCACGTCGCCGTCGGAGAGGAGGCGCCCCTCGGCGATCCGTTCCCCGCCGATCAGGACGCCGTTGTCCGACCGGTTGTCGAAAACCCGGACCTCGTTCCCGGCCCGGACGAAGTAGCAGTGAAGCCTCGACACGCTCGCGTCGTCGAGAACAAGACTGGAGTCCTTGGCGCGCCCCGCGCGCGTCACTCCCTCGGCGAGCGGGAAGAGGACTTCCTCTTCTTCGTCGAGGAGGACGAGGTGGGGCTCGGCACAGGACGATCTCCCGGTCTCCATGCCGTAGGGAAGTAGCAAGGCGCGTACCGCCCGCCCAGGTGCCTTGAACCCGCTCCGCCAGCGCGTTCTCGGGAATCCCGGCCACCTGCTGTCGTAAAGGTCTCTTACGTACGACCCTCCCGCGCGTTTACTTCCTTGCCGGCAAGGCGGCAAGAGCCGAGAATCTCCCTCGACCCGATCCCACGGCGAATCGTTGGAGCCCGTCCATGAACCCGGACCGAGCCCGGCGGAGCGCCGGCGACGGGAGGGTTCTTGGATGGGCTCTGGGCTCCCACTCTCGAAACCGTACCCGATTCCTCCGAATCGAGAGACCGGGAGCTCGCCGTTGGGTGACTCAAGACGCCGGGTCGACCTACACCCGAGACACGGAGTTGACCCTGCCCGAGTGGGCGATCGAGAACGATGACAGCGGCACACCAAAGCAACGCGGATCCGACCACCTTCCCTGAACTCCTCGCCAGGCGGGCCATCGAGCAGACGGAACGCCGGATCTTCACCTTCCTTTCGGGCGGCGAGCAGGAGACGGGCCACCTGACCTACGGGGAACTCGATCGCCAGGCGAGAGTCATCGCCGCGGAGATCGCGAAGATCGGGGCCCGAGGCGAAAGGGTCCTCCTCGTCTACCCGACCGGGCTCGACTTCGTCTCCGCCTTCTTCGGCTGCCTCTATGCCGGGGCGGTCGCCGTCCCCGCGCCGCCTCCGGATCCCGCCCGCCTGCGGCGCACCCTGCCGCGGATCGAGGCCATCGTCGAGGACGCCTCGCCCGTGGCCGTCCTCACCACCGCGGAAGGCCTCGCGCTCGCCAGGAGCGTCTTCGAGCAGATGCCTCGTCTGGCTGGGATGGTCTGGATCCCCACCGATTCCCTGGGGGGGGATGGACCCCTCCCGCCCGCCGACTCTTTTCCCCCGCCCCACGAAACGGCCGTCGCCTTCCTCCAGTACACGTCCGGCTCGACGTCCGCCCCCAAGGGGACAGAGATCACCCACGGAGGCCTGGTCGCGAACTCGCGGGCGATCCGCGACGCCTGGGGCTTCACCCCCGAGAGCGTCGATGTGGTCTGGGTCCCCAACCATCACGACGACGGGCTCGTCCACGGGCTCCTCCAGCCGGTGTTCGGTGGCTCCCACGGCGTGCTCCTGCCGCCGGTCGCCGTCATCCAGCGGCCGCGGGTCTGGCTCGAAGCGATCTCGCGCTACCGGGCGACCCACTCCGGGGGCCCGAACTTCGGCTACGAGATCGCCCGCCGGAAGGTCCCCGCCGAATGCCTCCCCCACCTCGATCTCTCGAGTTGGACGGTCGCCTACAACGCGGCCGAGCCGGTCCGACCCGAGACGCTCGAGAGCTTCCGCGACGCCTTCGCCCCCTGCGGCTTCCGCTGGACGACCTTCCAGCCGTGCTACGGTCTCGCCGAGTCCACCCTGCTCGTCACGAGCAAGCGGCTCGCCGAGGAGCCGCGGTTCCTGTCGATCGACATCCGGGCGCTCGAGCGCGAACACCGGGTCGTCCCCGTCTCGCGAGGCGCGCCGGGCGGCCGCACGATATCGAGCTGCGGCGCCCCCGTCGCGGGAACGACGATTGCCATCGCCGACCCTCGCTCGGGCAGGCGGCTCTCTCCCGGCACGGTGGGCGAGATCTGGCTCGCGGGCCCTTCCTGCGCTCGCGGGTACTGGGGGAAGCCCGAGGCCACCGCCGAGACGTTCGGGGCACGTCTCGCGGACGGCGAGGGGCCCTTCCTGCGAACGGGCGACCTCGGCTTCCTCCTGGAGGGCGAACTCTACGTGACCGGCCGCCTCAAGGATGTCATCATCCTGCGCGGCCAGAACCACCATGCCCACGATCTCGAATGGGCGATCCAGTCCTGCCATCCCGCGATCCGACCCGGCTCCGCCGCCGCCTTCCCCGTCGAGGAAGGAGGCGAAGAACGGGTCGCGATGGTGGTCGAGGCCGACCCGAGAGCGCTGGGAGACGGGGGAGAAGCGGCGCTTGCACCGGTCTACGACGCGATCCGCGAGGCCGTCTCGGAAGCACATGGGGTTACCGTCCACGCGATCGCGATCCTCCGCCCCGGAGCCCTCCCCAAGACCTCGAGCGGGAAGGTCCAGCGCGGAGCGTGCGCGGCCGCCTTCCGGGCGGGCGAGCTCGACGAGATCGGCCGGTCGCTGCTCGTCCCCGAGCAAGCGACACCCGCTCCGGCAGCTCTCCCGCCGCCTGCTCCCTCGAAGGAGCGAACCCAGGAGGAGGTCGCCGCGATCGTCGCGGAGGGACTCACTCTCGGCGAACGGCGGCTCGACCCCGACACGCCCTTCGGCGCCTATGGACTCGACTCGGTCTCGGCCACGGCCCTTGCCGAGAGGCTCGGCGAGAGATTCGGGCTCGCGTTCGCCCCGTCGCTCCTCTGGAACCATCCGACCCTCGCCTCGCTCGCCGCGCACATCGCCGAGAGACTGGCCGAGTCGCGCTGTCCGCCGGCAACAGGGACGGACGGTGCCGGGTCCGGAAGCACGGCGCCGCGCTCCATCGCGCTTCCGCGGGAAGCCGAACGGCGCCTCCACGAACCGATCGCCGTCCTGGGCATGAGCCTCCGGGTCCCCGGGGCGAACGACGCCGGCGCCTTCTGGAGCCGGCTCGCCGAGGGTTTCGACGGGATCCGCGAGGTCCCGCCGGACCGCTGGGACATCGACCTGTTTCACGATCCCGACCGGTCCGCCCCCGGGAGGATGACGACCCGCTGGGGAGGCTTTCTCGACTGCGCGGTCGATCGCTTCGACCCGACCTTCTTCGCGATCGCCCCGCGCGAGGCCGAGCACATGGACCCGCAGCAGCGGCTCCTGCTCGAGGTCACATGGGAAGCTCTCGAAGAGGCCGGGATCGTCCCCGAGAGCCTCCAGCGCTCCGCCACGGGCGTTTTCGTCGGCATCTGCGGCACGGACTACCGGAGCCTTTCCATCTCCGACATCCCCGCCGTCGGCGCGTACGACACCTCCGGCAACGCCTGCTCGATCGTGGCCAATCGCCTCTCGTACATCTTCGATCTCCGGGGGCCGAGCTTCGCCGTCGACACGGCATGCTCGTCGGGACTGCTCGCCCTCCACCTCGCGTGCCGCAGTCTGCGGGCGCGTGAGTGCGACATGGCGATCGTGGGCGCGACGAACCTGGTACTCACGCCCCACATCACGATCAGCTTCTCCAAGTTCGGCGCGATGGCGCCGGACGGCCGCTGCAAGACCTTCGACGAGCGCGCCGACGGATACGTCCGGGGAGAGGGAATCGTCTCCGTCATCCTGAAGCGGCTGTCCGACGTCCGGCCGGGCGACCCGGTTCTCGCCCTCATCCGCGGGACCGCGACCAACCAGGACGGAACGACGGCCGGCCTGACCGCGCCCAACGGCCTGGCCCAGCAGGCGGTGATCCGGCTTGCGCTCGAGGACGCGGGCACCGACCCGGCCGGGATCGGGTTCGTCGAGTGCCACGGGACCGGCACGGCGCTGGGGGATCCCATCGAGGTCGAGGCCCTCGCGGCCGTCTACGGACAGGCGCCCGGCCCGGTCGCCCTCGGGGCTCTGATATCGAGCGTCGGCCACCTGGAGGGGGCGGCCGGTCTCGCGGGCATGGCCAAGGCCGTCCTCGCCCTCCAGCGCGGCGCCATCCCGCCCAACCTCCACTTCCGGCGCTTGAACCCGCAGATCTCGTTCGCGGGGACATCCTTCTACGTGCCGACGGAGCTCCGCCCGTGGCCCCGCGGCCCCCAGCCGCGCCTCGCGGCCGTGAGCTCGTTCGGCTTCGGGGGGTCGAACGTCCACGTCATCCTCGAGGAGCCGCCGCCCGCACCCGAGCGGGGCGACTCTTCGCCCCCTCTCCGGCCGTTCCTTCTCCCTGTCTCGGCGAAAACCCCGGAGGCTCTCGGGGAAGCCGCGCTTCTCTTCGCCGGCCGCGTCCGGTCCGCCCCGGCGGGCGAGCTGTCGGACATCTGCCACACCGCGAGCCTTCGCCGCTCCCACCACGAACACCGCCTCGTCGCGGCCGCCGAGGACGGCCCGACCCTGGCGGAGATCCTCGAGGCGTTCTCGCGCGGCGAGACCCGTCCGGGCCTCGTTTCGGCGGCGGTCCAGCCCGGGCTCGAGCGGCGGATCGCCTTCGTCTTCTCCGGTCAGGGCTCGCAGTGGCCCGGGATGGCGCGGGCGCTCTTCGAGCGGGAGCCCGCGTTCCGGGAGGCGATCGAACGCTGCGAAATCGCCTTCCGTTCCCACGTCGAGTTCTCGCTCCGGAGCGCCCTCATGGAAGGCTCCGGCGAGATCGAGAGGATCGACACGATCCAGCCGACGCTCTTCGCGGTTCAGGTCGCGCTCGCCGCCTTGTGGCAGACCTGGGGAATCGAACCCGATGCCGTCGTGGGACACAGCATGGGAGAGGTCGCGGCGGCGCACGTCGCGGGCGCGCTAACACTCGACGACGCGGCTCGCGTCATCTGCCGGCGGAGCCGCCTGCTCCTGGCTGTAAGAGGCGCCGGGGCCATGGCGATGGTGGAGCTCGGCCTGGACGAGGCCCGGCAGGCGATCCGCGGGCTCGAGCACGCCGTGTCGGTCGCGGCGGCGAACAGCCCGCGCTCGACCATCCTCTCCGGGGACCGGGGAGTCCTGGCGGAGATCCTCGGGGAGCTCGAAGCGCGCGGGGTGTTCTGCCGCTGGGTGAAGGTCGACGTCGCGTCTCACAGCCCCCAGATGGACCCGCTCCGGAAAAGCCTCCTCGGCGAGCTCGACGGACTCCGCCCGCGGCCGGCCAGGATCCCGATCTACTCGACGGTCCTCGCCTCGCCCGTCGACGGGGCCGGGCTCGACGCGGACTACTGGTCGAGGAACCTCCGCGAGCCGGTCCTGTTCGCCCCGGCCGTCTCGCGTCTCGTGGCCGACGGACACACGACGTTCGTCGAACTCGCCCCGCACCCGATCCTTGCCCCGGCCGTCGAGCAATGCCTGAAGAGCGCCGGGTGCCGCGGGACGGTCGTCGGCTCGCTCCGCCGGGACGACGACGACCGGATCTCGATGCTCGTGGCGCTGGGCGCGCTCCACGCCTCCGGCGTGGCGGTCCCGTTCGAGCGGCTCTACCCGGACGGCGGGCGGATCGTCCCGCTCCCGGCCTACCCCTGGCAGCGCGACCGCTACTGGCTCGAACGGCCGCCCTTCACGCCCAGCGGACTCGCCTCCCGGGCCGACGGGTTCCGGTCCGCCCATCCGTTCCTCGGCGCGGCCGTTTCCTCCTCACTCCATCCCGAGGAGCGCCTCTTCGAGCCGGACATCTCGACCGGGGAGCTTCCCTACCTCAAGGACCATCAGGTCCTGGGCCGCGTTTTCTTCCCGGCCGCGGGTTTCATCGAGGCGATCCTTGCCGCGGGGCTCGGCGAGACGCCGGCGGGCGCGGGCTCCGGCCCGGGCGCGCGGATCGAGGACCTGCGAATCTTGACCCCCCTCGACCTGTCGGCCGACACGTCCCTCCGGGTCCAGGTCGCGTCGAAGCCCTCCGGCCCGGGCGCGGCTGAGATCCGGATCGCGAGCGCCCCCCGCTCCGGCGCCGGCAACCCCGGGACCGGCGAGGCCGGGACCGGCGAGGCCGGGTCCTGGACCGTCCACGCGACGGCGACCTTCCACCTCGCCGAACCGGAGACGGGCCCGGCCGAGAGCCAGGACCTCGACAGTCTCCGGTCCCGGCTTCCCGAGAGGATCGCGGGTGCCGAGCACTACCGCGCGGTAGCCGAGCGCGGCCTCGCCTACGGCCCGGCCTTCCAGGGAGTCGAGGAGATCGCGCGGCGCGACGGGGAGGCGCTGGCGCGGATCCGCCTGCCGAAGGAATCCTCCAAGGGAGCGGCGCGATACCGTCTTCATCCCGCCCTCCTCGATGCCTGTCTCCAGGCGATCGCGGGAGCTCTCCCGCGGGGCGGGACGGACGACGGCACGTTCGTCCCGGCCGGAGCACGGGCGATCCAGTTCCGCCGGCGGCCCGAGATGGAAACCGAGTCCGCGCGAATCCACGCCCACGTGGTCGTCGGCGCTCTCCCCGCCCCGGACGCCGGCGCGTTCGACGCCGACGTGACGCTCCTCGACGATTCCGGGGCCGTTCTCGCCCGGATCGAGGGGCTGGCTGTCCGCCGCCTCGGTCGCGAGTCCGGCGCCGGGTCGGCCGCGGGCATGGCAAAGGCGGTCCTCGAGCCGGTCTGGCGCCGCACGGGCCGCCGGGCCGGCGCGACTTCTACCCCCGTGGGTGTTTCCTGGCTCCTCCTCCTCGATCCGGAAGGGACGATCGGCGAACGCATCGCGGCCGACCTGTCGGCCCGGGGGGACAAGGTCGTCGCGGTCGCGGCGGCGGGGTCGGGAGCGGCATCGCGCGGCTTCGCGCGATGCCGCGTCCTCGATCCGTGGCGCCCCGAGGATCTCGCGCGATTCCTGTC
>JACQVV010000117.1 GCA_016209595.1 Planctomycetota bacterium | reverse complement strand
GCCGGGCGGGCGGCGGCGGCTCGGGCGGAGTGCTTTCCGCGCGCGCGCTACGTCCCTCCGGCGTCCGCGGAGGGTGCGCTCCCTGGCGGCGGGGCGGGGCGGAAGAGCCGGAGCAAGGCGCGGGCGGAATCGACGGGGATCCGGAGGCGCTCGGCGGCGGTCTCGGGGCTTGCCCCCTCCCGTGCGAGCGAGCCGAGCTCGCGACTCGCCGCCGGGGCGTCCGACGAGCGCGCGGCAAGGAAGTCGAGGAGCGCCCGGAGCTCCAGGGTCCGCTCCTCGACTTCCTCGGTGAGGCCCCGGAGAAGCGCGATCTTGTTCTCGGTCCGGGCGTCGATCTCGCGGCTCGTCTCGAGCATCCGGACCTCGAGCTCCTCCGCCCGGGCGAGAAGCCGATGCGCGAGCGGGACCCCGGCCTCGCGGTCGCCTTGCGTACGGACAGGAGCGGAGGATCCCTCGCGTCCGCGGATCCGGCGGGGGAGCAGGATGAGGAAATAGAAGGCGAGGAGGAGGACAAAAGCGACGACAGCCCATGTGCCCAGGTTGCTCTGGGCGAGGAGGGCCATTTCCTTCATCCCTACATGGACAGCAGGCGGAATTCCGCTTCGGCCAGCGGGCGAGCGGGAACGGTCGTGTGCAGGCGCAGCGGCTTGATGAGGTCGTTCAGGACGCGCATGGCGTCGAGCCGCGAGAGGCGCTTCTCCCACTCGGCGGGCGCGAGGGACACGGGCTGGAGGCGCGGGGTGGGGGGCTCGGGAGGGGGCGCCGTTGCCTCCTCGTCCATGTCCCGGGTCGCGCATTCGCGCCCCAGGTCCGGGGTCGCGCATTCGCGCTCCGTGATCCGCGGGACCTCGGCGGACTCCTCGTCGTCCAGGGCCATGAGCTCCGACGGGCTGTCTAGGGACGAGCCTGGACCGGGTTCCTCCGTGGCCACGGCGAGCTCGTCCTCGGATTCCTCCGCGACATGCTCGAGGAAGCTGTCCTCCTCGATGTCGTCCTGGAGCAGCTCCTCCACAGGGGGCGGGCCTGCGCGCTCCGGCCGGCCGGGTGCGGGGGCCGGCGGGATCTCCCCGGGGGCCATCCGGGCGCAAGGACCGGAGGCGAGCTCCTCTAGAAACGGGTCGTCCTCGAGAATGAGGTCGTCCGGATCGATCTCGAGAATCTCCTCCTCGTCCTCGTCGCCGAGGCGAGTGTCCTCCTCATCGAGCGGCTTGGCGGGCGGGGGAGTGGGAGGGCGACCCGCGGGAGGGACGGGCCGAGGCTTGCCGCGGCGGAGGGGATCGCTCATGGGGCTCTCTTCGTAGTCTTTCCCGGAATCTGCGATGACCCGTCCGCTCGGAACGGGCGCTTTCGACCGCGCGAATTGGGGTTGACCGTGTCCTCGACGATTGCTAGAGTCGCCACTATAGCCGGGGCAAGGGAGCGAATGCAACTTCCGGCTCTCGTCCATCAGAGGGAAAGCTTTGGTCGACCTGGATTTTGAAAATCGGACGGAGATCCTCCCGACCGGCGCCGAGCTCGTGGTGACCGTCCTGCACGGCGCCATCGACGCCACGACGGTCCGGCGCTTCGAGGAGACGATCGGCGCCTTCTACGACCAGGGGATCCACCACGTTGTCCTGGACTTCGGCGACCTCAAGTACATCAACTCGACCGGCATGGGGCTCATGGTGAAGCTCATGGACCGGTTCTCGGAGGTGAACGGCACGATCCAGCTTGCCAACGTGCCCAAGAAGATCGCGGATCTCTTCGAGATGCTCGGGCTCCTCTCGATCTTCCGTGTCTACGGAAACGCCGGGGAAGCGGTCGCGGACATGCGCGGGGGCGCGCCGGCGCCGTATGCCTCGCCGCCCGAGGAGGAGGAGATCCCGGAGGCCGAGGCGATCCCCGAGGCGGAACCGATCTCGGAGGAAGAGATGCCTGTTGCCCCGGCGCTGCCGTCTTCCTCGAGAGGTCGCATACCTTCCCCCCTTCCCCCTTCCCCCCTCCCGGCGGCCGCCCGGTCGACCAAGCCAGAGGAGGAGGATCTCCCCGAGTGGAACGCCGACTCGAGCTGGGAGGAAGCAGAGGACGTACTCGAGGCCGGACCTCTGGAGGAGGCCGGATCGGTCGAGGAAGCGGAGGCGGTCGAAGAGGTAGAACCGCTGGACGAGTCGGACTCCTGGGGAGCGCCCGTCGAAGAAGCCCCCGTCCTTTCTTCCGACTGGGAGGAGCGCCCGACGGAATTGCCCCCGAGCGAGGAGCCCGAGGAACTGGACGCCGGGGACGAGCCTCAGACACTCGAGGTCTCGCCCATGGAGGGCTCGGTCTCCTTCACCGAGGGCTTCGAGGCGATGGGGAGTTCGGACGCGGTGGAGGCGGTGGAGGTCGCCGAGGACGATTCGTTTGCCATGGAGGGCTTCGAAGACGCGGCAGTCGCTGAACTGGAGGAAGAGCCGCCTTCCTCGGACGAGGCGGAGGCGATACCCGCCGCGCCGCCGCGGCGGACGCCGGCCCCTGCCGCGAGAACCCCGACGCCGCCCCCGAGATCCGCGAGCCCGTCGGGCCGCACCACGGTCTCCGCGGCCGAGTTCCCGCTCGACCACGAGTGCGCCTTCTGCAACGGCGTGGTCGAGATCCCGGGCGCCGGGCATTTCCAGTGCCCGCGCTGCGGGAACCTCCTGGAGATCGACGCCCGCGGGGGAGTCCAGGACTACCACGAGCTCAACCCGCGCGTGGTCGAGATCAAGGTCCCCTGCGAGCGGGAGTTCCTCGCCAACTTCAAGGCCCTTGCGAGCTCGATGGCCAAGCGCATCCACCTCGGCGAGGACGAACGGTTCGACCTCAACCTCGCTCTCGAGCAAATCTGCGAGATCATCGCCGAGAAGAGGCCCGACCACTCCGAGACCTTCCAGGCGGTCGTCGTCGGCAACAAGGACCAGCTCGCGATCGGAATCAAGACCTCCAGCGGGGCCTTCGGCGCCGCCAACGGGAGGACCAGCGACCGGCGCCTGAAGGAGATCGCAAAGCACCTCGACCTCCTGGAGCTCGTCCCCCTCTCCACGCGAGGGGAACTCCTGAAGCTCGTCAAGCGCGCGAAGCGCCGGTAGGGACCGCCCGGCGGGAGCCTCCGAGGGCGCGCTACGTTCCCGTGCCGAGGATCTGCTTGTCGTCGGCGAGATAGATCCCCTGCAGGTTCATCTTGAGCTGCTCGGCGTTGTGGGAAAAGGCGAGGCCGACCTTCTTGGAGATGAACCCGCCCTGGATGAGCTTCACCAGGCTCTGGTTGAAGTCGTGCATCCCCTCCTCGCCGCCAGCGCGGATGAGGTTGGCGATGTCCTTGTCGCGCTCCTCTTCGAGGAGCTTCTGGATCGTGGCGTTGGCGATCATGACCTCGGTCGCGGGGACGCGGGAGACGCCCTCCGTGATGGATGGGAGGAGCTTCTGGCAGATGATCGCCTTCAGGTTGAAGACGAGCCCCTTCCTCACGCCGGCCTGCTGGTCGGGGGGGAAGAGGTCGAGGATGCGGCCGATCGTCTGGGGGACGCTCGAGGCGTGGATCGTGGAGAAGACGAGGTGGCCGGTTTCCGCGGCGGTGAGAGCGACGGAGAAGGTCTCATGGTCCCTCATCTCGCCGACCAGGATCACGTCGGGGTTCTGGCGGACGACGGTGCGGAGCGCCCCCTTGAAGCTCGCGACGTCGATCCCGACCTCGCGCTGGTTGATGAAGCT
>JACQVV010000128.1 GCA_016209595.1 Planctomycetota bacterium | reverse complement strand
GAGCTACACGGGGGACGACCTGGTGGAGCTCCACATTCCCGGTTCGCTCCCGCTCGTCCAGGCCGCGCTCGAGGCGTGGCTTTCCGCGGGGGCTCGGCCGGCCCGGGCCGGCGAGTTCACCCGCCGCGCGTTCCTCGCCGGGAAGATCGACCTTTCCCAAGCGGAGGCGGTCTGCGCGCTCATTCGCGCCTCCGACGAGGCATCGAGGCGCCGGACCGCCGCGGTTCTCTCCGGCGGGCTCTCCCGCCGCATCGGTGAGTTCCTGGATCGGCTCCGGAGTACCCAGGCGCTTCTCGTGGCGTCGGTCGATTTCTCCGACCAGGAGCTCGGCGACGAGACGCTTGCGCGGGCCCGCGAGAGCCTCGAGGGCGCTTCTCGGGACCTCGACTCTCTCGTTGCCACGGCGAGCGAGGAGCTGGCCGGAGACCGCGGGATCCGGGTCCTCTTCGCCGGACGAGCGAACGCAGGCAAGAGCGCGCTCTTCAACCGGCTCCTGGGAGAGGAACGCGCGATCGTGACGGACGTCCCGGGGACGACGCGCGACCTCATCGAGGGGGATATCGAGATCGACGGGGTCCGCCTTGTCCTGGTCGACGGAGCCGGGGAGCGCGGTCCGGGCGAGAGACGCTCCGGCGCCGACCGCGCCGCCGAGGCGCGCGCCGAGAGCGCCCGCGAGTCGGCGGACCTCGTGATCCACGTCGTCGACGGGACAGGGCAGGATCTCGACCTGGATCGCGATCTTCGCGAGCGCCTCCAGGGACCGGTGATCCTCGCCATCAACAAGACGGATCTCCCCGCCTGCGACCCGGAGCGCGTCGCGCGCGAGTTCGGAACGCCCGACGCCGTCGCCGTCTCCGCGAGGACGGACGCGGGCGCGGACGTCCTCCGGCGGCGGCTCGCCGCGCTCGCGCTCGTGTCGGGCGACGCCGCACTCGCCGTGAACGCTCGCCAGAAAGACGCGCTGGCCCGCGCCGCGTCGTCCTGCCGCGAGGCGCTCCACGCCCTCTCGTCGCTCGAACACGGCCCGGAGTTCGCTTCTGTCGACGTCCAGGACGCCATGGGCGCGCTCGGCGAGATCGTGGGCGACGTGACCCCGGACGAGGTGCTCGACCTCGTCTTCGGCCAATTCTGCGTCGGCAAGTGACCGGAGGGGGAGGGGGCCGCTGGCACGGCCTGCGCCGCCGGCAAAGGGCTCGCGAGCCACGAGAAGACTGCGCGAAGGCCGTGCCGGCGGCGGGAAGGGGGAGGGGGCAGTTCCCCTCCCCCTGAACGATAGCCTCGTGCGTTTGACTGACCACGACTTGGGTGGTATGCTCCTGCGCTTCACACATCCTGTGGGCGGCTGACCGACCGCTGGCGGCGATCTCGCAGGCGGCCACCACCCTTCGTGCGAAGGCATCGACGCTAGATGCGCTGTCCCTTCTGCAAGCACCCCAAGGGGAAAGTGATCGATTCCCGCTCCTCGGGCGAGGGTGCGGTCATACGGCGGCGGCGCGAGTGCCTGAAGTGCCGGCGCCGGTACACGACGTACGAGCGGATCGAGGAAACCCCGCTGCGGGTCGTCAAGAAGGATGGGACCCGTGTGCCGTTCGACCGGCAGAAGATCCTATCGGGGCTCCTGAAGGCCTGCGAGAAGCGGCCGATCTCAGTCCCGGCGCTCGAGGATATCACGGACCGGATCGAGCGCGACATCCACGAGAAGTTCGACCGGGAGGTCACCTCGAAGCAGATCGGCGAGCTGGTGATGGAGCAGCTCAAGAAGCTCGACAAGGTCGCCTACGTGCGCTTCGCGTCGGTCTACCGGGAGTTCCAGGCTCCCGAGGACTTCCTCGAGGAAGTCAAGAAGATGCCGAAGTAGGCCGGGCCCGCGAGCATCATCGATGCGACTGAAGAGACTCGTCCTCCAGGGATTCAAGTCGTTCGCCGAACGGGTCGAGTTCGAGTTCGAGCCGGGGATCACGGGCATCGTCGGCCCCAACGGCTGCGGGAAGTCGAACGTCGTGGACTCGATCAAGTGGGTGCTGGGGGAGCAGCGCCCGACGAAACTCCGCGGCACCGAGATGGCGGACGTCCTGTTCAACGGCTCGGGCCCCCGGAAATCGGTCGGCCTGGCCGAGGTGTCGCTCGTGTTCGACAACTCCGACCGGAGGCTCCCCATCGAATTCCAGGAGGTTTCGCTCACCCGCAAGCTCTACCGGTCGGGGGAGAGCCAGTACCTCCTCAACAACGAGGTGGTCCGGCTGCGGGACCTCCGCGAGCTCTTCATGGACACGGGGGTCGGCGTCGAGGCCTACAGCATCATGGAGCAGGGCCGGATGGACGCCTTCCTGGAGGCGAACCCCCAGGAGCGCCGCGTCCTTTTCGAGGAGGCGGCCGGGATCAGCAAGTACAAGGCGAAAAAGATCGAGAGCCTCCGGCGGCTCCAGCGGGTCGAGGAGAACCTCGCGCGACTCACGCTCGTTACGGGCGAGGTCGAGAGCAAGATCCACTCGCTCAAGATCCAGGCCGGCCGCGCCCGGGCCTACCTTGACCTGTGCGAGGAGCTGAAAGAGCTCCGGATTCGCGTCTCGCTGGCGAGCTTCGCCGAGGCGACCGCGGAGTTCGAACGGGTGACCGCCGAGGTCCAGAGGCTGGCCACGGGGCTCGAATCCGGCCGCGTTCGGCTGGCGGAGGCCGAGTCGCGGGCCGAGGCTGCGGCGGAGGCTGCCGAGGAGCACCGCCGGCTGGTGGCGCGCCTGCGAGAGGAGCGAAGCGATATCGCTTCCCGGTGCCGCGAGGCGCGCGATCGTGTCGAGTACGGCGAGCGGCGGGCGGCGGAGCTCCAGGAGGACCTCCGGCGGTACGCGAGGGGTGCGGAGGCGAACCGCGTGCGCCTGGCGGATCTTGTGGCGGAGATCGAGCGAGTGGGCCGCGAGCTCCAGGAAGTCGAGAATGAGTGGCAGGCGGCCCAGGACGGACTGGAGGCGGAGCGCGCGAGGCTGGAGGCGCTCGAGGCCGAGTCGCGTGCCGCGGCGGAAGGGATCCGGACTCGCCGGGCCGAGGCCGTCGAACTCCGGGCCGGGGAGGCCGAACTCGCGAACAAGGCGGTCGAGCTCGAAGGCGAGGTCCGATTGCAGGCCGGGAACCGGACGCGCCTCGAACGCCGCGCCCAGGAGATCGGCGCGGAGCGCGGCAGCCGGGAGGCCCAGCTCCAGGAGCTCGATGCGAACCTTGCCGAGGCGATGGCCGTGCTGGAGGAGCGCCGGCAGGAGCTCCGCCGCCAGGAGACCGAGGAGAAGGACCTCTCGGACCGGATCGAGTCCTTGCGCGTCCGGAAGGCCGAGATGGCCGAGGAGAGGAGCGGGCTCTCCTCGCGGCTGGAGCTCCTCCACTCGATCTCTCGCGAGGGGCGCGGCCCCGACGGAGGGGCTCGCGCGCTCCTCGCCCACGCCCAGAACGGCGGTCGAGTCCTAGGGCGCATCCGAGGTCTGGTCACGGAAGAGCTCGAGGTCGATCCCGACTGCGCGCTGGCCGTCGACGCGGCGCTGGCCGAAACCGCGCTCGCTCTCGTGGTCGAGCCTGGATTCGATCACGCCGGTGCCTCGCGCTATCTCCACGACCGGGACCTTCCCGCAGTGCTCCTCGACCCGTCGCTCGCCTCGCGGGCGACGCCCGCGCCGCCGCAAGCTCGGCCGCCTGCGCAGCTCGCGTCCGTGACGCGGGCACGGCCGCTCCGCGCGCGGGTGCGCGAGGCGGGACCATCCGGAGGGGCCATCGCGCGATGGCTCGATAGCGTCTATCTCACGCCGACCCTCTCGGAGGCCGTTCGATTGGTGGCTCACTCGGGGCCGGGGGTGCGGGCCGTGACCCCATCGGGCGAATGGGTCGGAGACGACGGGACGGTTCGCGTTGGGCGTTCCGGCATTCGGCCGCTCCAGCGCGCGGTGGAAGTGAAGCGGCTGGCCGAGTTGCTCGGGAGTCTCCAGTCCGAGATCGACCGGCTCGACGGGACGCTGGAGGCGCTCGGGCTCGAGGTCGGGCAGAAGGCGGCCTCGATCAAGTTCCTCAAGCGAACCGTCTACGACGGGGAGTTTTCGGCCCTAGAGTCGCGGAAGTGCGTTGAGAACCAGCGCCAGAGGGTCCAGGAGCTCGACGAGGAGGACGCGTGGCTCGCTCGCGAGCGGGACGAGGTCGAACGGGAGCTCGCGAGCGTGGCGGCAGAGGCCGAGGCTCTCTCGGTTCGCCGCGCCGAGCTCGCAACCCAGCTTTCGGCGGTCGAGTCCGTGATCCAGGCCCTCGAGGAGGAGGGAGAGGCCAGGGAAGCGGAGAAAGAGAGTCTCCGGGAGGAGGTCACCCGGTGCCGGGTCGTTCTCGGACAGGCGGACGAGAAGAAGCGCTCCGCGAGCGAGCGCATGGAGGGGGTCCGGACATCGCACGCCGAGCGGCAGGCGGAACTCGACGCGGGCGTCCGGGAGGAGGCCGCGTGCGTGGAGCGGCTCGAGAGGCTCTCCGCCGAGACCGCGGACGCGGCCACGCGGGTCGCGGGACTCGAAGGTGAGGCGCGAACCCTCGACGCGAGGATCGCCGATGCGGAGCCCCGGGAGGCCGAGATGACGGCGGATCTCGAAGCGAGCCGAGGGGAGCTCCGCGAAGCGCGGTCCTGGGTCGAGGCCGAAGCGGCGAGGCTCTCGGAGCTCCGGCTCAAGGAGCGGGAGCTATCGATCCGCCGCGAGGGCTTCGAAGCCCGAATTCGCGACGAATACGGGGTCGAGCTCGGCGCCCTGGGCACGGCGGGCTTCGACCCGGCCTCCGTGGACGTTGCGGCCGAGGAGGAGAAGGCCGCGGAGCTCAAGCGGAAGATCGAACGGTTCGGCAACGTGAACCTGGCCGCGATCGAGGAGCTCGGCGAGCTGGAGAAGCGCTACGAGTTCCTCCGCGCCCAGAAGACGGACCTGGAGAGCTCCCGCGACGACCTGAAGGAGATCCTCCGGAAGCTCAACAAGAAATCGAAGGACCTGTTCACGGCGGCCTTCGAGGAGATCCGAGGGAACTTCCAGGAGCTCTTCCGGAAGCTCTTCGGCGGCGGGAAGGCCGACGTGTTCCTCACGGATCCCGAGGATGTCCTGGAGAGCGGTGTCGAGATCGTCGCTCGCCCGCCGGGCAAGGAGCCTCGCACCGTGCGGCTCCTGTCCGGAGGGGAGCGCGCGATGACCGCGATCGCGCTCATGTTCGCGATCTTCAAGACCCGGCCGAGCCCTTTTGCGGTCCTCGACGAGATCGACGCGCCGCTCGACGAGTCGAACGTGGATCGGTTCACGACCCTGTTGCGCGAGTTCCTCGCGGAGAGCCAGTTCCTGATCATCACCCACTCCAAGCGCACGATGCGGGCCTGTGACGTCCTCTACGGGGTGACGATGGAGGAATCGGGGGTCTCGAAGAGGATCTCGGTTCGGCTGGAGGAGGCGGCGTAGCGGCCTCTCGTAGCGCGAGCTCCTTGAAGGGCTTGCGGCCGCGAGATAGAATGCCCCCCATGCTGGAAGAGGATGAGTGGGGGCTCTTGCCTCCGAAGCGGGACCACCTCTTCACCCAGAACGTCGGAGGTATTCTCCTGGTCACCCTGCTCGAACCGCAGATTCTCGATGGGGCGCATGCCGAACGCGTGGCGGGCGCCCTGGATTCCCTGATCGAGAACAAGTTCAAGATGCGCATCCTCCTCGACCTCACCCGCGTCCAGAAGATTGGGAGCGCCGCGGTCGGGAAGATCGTCGCTTTCCGGAAGCGCGTGGCGACGCAGGACGGTGTCGTCAAGGTCACCGGGCTCAAGGGGGTGGTGAGACAGATCTTCGACGCGAACCCGCTCACGAAGGGGTTCGAGGTGTATGATGATCAGGTCCGGGCGATCAACAGCTTCCGCGCCAAGGCCAAGGGGCGCGGCTTCCGCAAGGGGCCGTGACCAAGCGACCATGAGCGAGCCGAACAAGAAAAAAGGACGGGCCAGCGTCAGGCCTCCGAGCCTGGCCCAGGTCCTCTACTCCAAGATCGAGAGCATCAAGAAGGACCATCCGATCGTCAGCCGCCGGATCGACGAACTCGAGGAAGAGATCCGTCGGGCCATGAGCGACATCAAGGAAGAAGTCGGGAATCTCAAGAGCGAGGAGGAGCAGAAGCTCATGACCATCCTCCTCATCAACGAGATCCACCGCTCGGTGGAGGGAATCCTGACGGCGGGATAGCGAGCCCCGGTCGCAGGAAAGAGAGGCGATGGCCAAGAGCAAATACAAGCTTGGCAAGTTCTACGAGTGCGAGCGCTGCGGCAACGTCATCAAGGTCGTGAAGGAGGGCGGCGGAAACGTCATCTGTTGCGTCAAGGCCCTCAACGAGACGTCGGCCCCGCCTGGAGGGGAACCTCTCCCGGAGGAACCCCCCTCGGCACGCCAGCCCGAACCCGCGAGACCCGCGACCGGAAAGCCGACTCCAGCCCCCACGTCCGGCGCGAGGAAGGCTCCTCCCGTGGATCCGGCGACCCTCGTGCCCGTGGACGTCTTCCAGCTGCGTGAATCCGGAGAATCCGGAGAAGAGGTCTTCAAGAAGAGCCTGTTCAAGGACGACCTTTCCGAGGTCGAGCTCCTGCGGCTCCTCTACGGCCAGCGCGAGGCCAGCCAGTCCGATGCGAACCGCGACTCGGTCCTCTCGCTCCTTGAAGGGCGGGGAGTCTTCTACATCGGGAACAGGGAGTGTCAGGTCACCACGGGGGCGACGGTGCTCGTTCCCCGGGGCGTCCAGCTGGGGATCAAGAACACCGATCCGACCGAGATGGTCGTCCTCCGCGTCTTCGCCGGTGTGCCGTCGTAGCGAAGTCGCGACGGGTACAAGGTGAACGCGCGAACCGAGGTCATAGTCAGCAACGACAACGGAGTCCACGTCCGTCCCGCGACGCAGATCGTGGAGACCGCCAACCGCTTTGCGTGCCGTATCATCCTCCGGAGAGGGGACGAGGAGGCCAACGCCAAGAGCGTGATCGAGGTGCTCCAGATGGCGATCCTTCAGGGGGAGAGAATCGAGGTCATCGCGGAAGGAAAAGGAGCGGACCGGGGCGTCAAGGCGATCGTGGCTCTCTTCGACGAGAAGTTCGGCTTCGAGAAGTAGCGATGAGCGTGTCCGTGAGGGTCTTCATCTGCCCGCGCTGCAAGAAGCGATTCCGCGTCCGGAACCCCGTCTCGGGGCGCGTGTACCGATGCACCGCCTGCCAGGAGCGGCTCTCCGAGACCGACGACTCGAGCGGGGTGGGTGAGCTCGACTCGGCCCACACGAGCCTTCGGGCGGGGCCGGGAACGCCCGGGACCCCGGCGCCGGAGACCCGGCGTTTCTCCGGGACGACCACCGCTCCCGGACCGGGGGCGGG
>JACQVV010000093.1 GCA_016209595.1 Planctomycetota bacterium | reverse complement strand
TTGTCAGGGGGAGGGGAACTGCCCCCTCCCCCTTTGGACCGCCGGCACTCCCCTTGCGAAGCAAGGGTCGTGCCAGCGGCCCCCTCCCCTCCGTCCTCGAAAGCCGCCTCCAGAGGGCGCGCCTCGACCCTCGCCCGCCCGCTCTTCAGATCCTTGAAGAGTCCAAGGGGGTAAACGCGCATCATCTCCCGCTCGAGCCACGCGCACGCGTCCGCCGGGGGCATCCCCCAGTTCGTGGGGCAGGTCGAGAGGACCTCGACGAGCGAGAAGCACTCGCCCCGCACCTGGTGGAGGAACGCACGGCGGATCGCGCGCTTGGCGACCAGGATCGCGGCCGGCGTGTGCACGGCGACGCGCGCGATGAACGCGGGCGCCTCGAGCGTCGCAAGGAGCTCCGCGACCCGGATGGGGTATCCCTCGGTCGCGGCGCTCCGTCCCGCGGGGGTCGTGGTGGTCACCTGCCCCAGGAGCGTCGTCGGCGCCATCTGCCCGCCGGTCATGCCGTAGATGGCGTTGTTCACGAAGATCGTCGTGATCCGCTCTCCCCGGTTCGCCGCGTGGAGGATCTCCGCCGTCCCGATCGCCGCGAGGTCTCCGTCCCCCTGGTAGGTGAAGACGATGAGGTCCGGCCGCACGCGCTTCACGCCGGTCGCGAGCGCCGGCGCCCGGCCGTGGGCCGCCTCCTGCATGTCGCAGTTGAAGTAGTGGTAGGCGAGGACCGCGCAGCCCACCGGCGCGATGCCGACGGTCCTCTCGCGGACGCCGAGCTCGTCCAGGGTTTCGCCGATCAGCCGGTGGACCGTGCCGTGCGTGCAACCCGGACAGTAGTGCGTGTGCGCCAGCGTGAGTGCCAGTGGCCGACCGTAGACCGTCGATCGCCCCGGGCCCGGTGCCGTTCCGGTCGCGCTCACGCGAGCTCCCTCCTCGCCACGGCCGCGATCTCGTCCGGCGCCGGCGTCATCCCCCCCGAGCGGCCGTGGAAGGCGATCGGGCGGGAACCGGCGAGGGCGCGATCGACGTCCTCCACCATCTGTCCCTGGTTCATCTCAACCACCAGAACCTTTTCGGCCCGCTCCGCGACCCGCCGGAGCGCTTCGGCCGGGAACGGGAAAAGCGTGATCGGGCGGAAGAGGGCCGCGGCCAGGCCCTCTTCTTCGAGCTGGGCGATCGCGGTCTTGGCGATCCTCGCGACGGTTCCAAAGGCGACGACGAGCAGGCGATAGGGGCGCGAAGCGGCGAACTCCTCGAAGCGGATCTCGCGCTCGGCCATCTCCCGGTACTTCGCCGCGAGCGCGACGTTCAGCCGTTCGAGCTTCTCCGGGTCGAGGTAGAGCGACGTGACGATGTTCGGCGCGCGCCCGAGCGCCCCCGTGGTCGCCCAGGGCGCGGCCGCGCGGCCGTTCGAGGCCGGCTCCGGCAGTTCGACGGGCTCCATCATCTGGGCGACCATCCCGTCGGCGAGAACCATGACGGGGTTCCGGTATCGTTCGGCCAGGTCGAAGGCGAGCACGGTGAGGTCGGCCATCTCCTGAACCGAAGCGGGCGCGAGCACGAGCATGCGGAAGCCGCCGTGACCCGACGCCTTGGTGGCCTGGAAGTAGTCCGCCTGCGCGGCCAGGACTCCCCCCAGTCCCGGTCCGCACCGCATGACGTTCACGATGACCGCCGGGAGCTCGGCTCCCGCGAGGTAGCTCAGGGCCTCGCTCATCAGGCTCACTCCCGGGCTGGAGCTCGACGTGAACACCCGGACCCCGGCCGCCGCCGCGCCGTAGATCATGTTCGAGGCGCTGACCTCGCTTTCAGCCTGAAGGAAAACGCCGCCGGCCTCGGGGAGCCTCCGGGCGAGGTACTCCGCGACCTCGGTCTGCGGCGTGATCGGGTAGCCGAAGTAGGCTCGGGCGCCCGCGCGGATCGCCGCTTCCGCGAGCGCCTCGGCGCCCTTCATGAGAACCCTCCTCGTCGCGACCGGCATCGTCAGGCCTCGAAGAGGACGTAGCGAACGCCGCGGGACTCGACCTCGATCGCGACGTCGGGACATGCGACCGCGCAGAGGCCGCAGGCGATGCACTTCCACGGCCGCGCGAGCACCGCATGGAAGTAGCCCCGGGCGTTGAGGTCCCGCGCCATGCCAAGCGCCTGCTGGGGGCAGGCCAAGAGGCAGAGCTCGCAGCCCTTGCATCGGTCGCGGTCGAAGATCACAGCGGGCACGGGTGCCTCCGGAGATGCGGGGGAACGAGCGTTCTCTCCACGGGGAGGACCGGGAGACCGAGCCTCTCGCTCGCCCCGCCCGCGAGCGTCGCGGTCACGCCGGCGAAGGCGACCCGGACCCCCGCGAGGCGGGCCGTCTCGCGCGCAACCTCGACGCCGCGCGTCACGATCTCGTCCGTCGTCTCGTCGAGCAGGTGCGTGTTGGAAACCACTCCCGTCACGGCAAGGCCGGCCTCGCTTTCCCATGCGCGGAGCGCGGAGAATGCCGCGGCGGGTTCCGCCGCAGCCGGGCGGCATGCGTTCACCACGAAGAAGACATCGTGAGGGGACTCGCGGAGCCGTTCGCCGAGCGATCGAAGGACGTGGGCCCCGGCCCGGTCCCCGCCCACGTCGAGGACCACCCGGTCGGGGCCCGCAAGCAGGGCGAGAATCCCCGGCGCGACAATGGGCAGGTCAACGAAACCCATCTCGGGAGGCGGGGCGACGACCCGGACTCCCTCGTCCGCCAGAAGCCCACGCACTTCGCGGGACCTGAAGTAGGGATTCACGACGTCGAGGTCGGCCAGCGCGACCCGCTCCCCGAGGGAAGCCAGACGCAGGGCGAGGTTGACGGCGAGCTCGGTCTTCCCGCTGCCGTAGGGCCCCACGAGCGCGATCACGCGAGCAAACGCAATCTCCCCGACCCGCGGGGGGCGCGGATCAGATGCGGCGTGCGCATGCTTCCGGGTTTTCGGCAAAACCGATTCGTTTCCTGGACTCTCCGCGCGCCCTGCCGTACCCCGTCCACGTACGCTACCAGTGGTCCGGGATCGAGTCAAGCCGATCCTCGGGCTCCGCCTCTTTTCCTCGGCTACTCGGCCGCGACTCGGAGAGGGGCGACCTCGGCGATCCGCTCGAAGATCCCGTCCTCTGTGAGGAGTTCCGCATCAAGGTCGAGCGCGCACTGGGCGACGTGCGCGTCGGGCGTAGAGACTCGCAGGCCCCGCGCGGAGAGCGCGGCACGGAGCGCGCCGACGCGGAACCAGTGGTCCAGGCCACCCGCGCAGGGAGCCAGGGCCGAGAGAAGCCTCTCGAGATCCCTGCGCTCCCGGGCTGTCAACCGCGAGCTCATGAGCTCCGCGGCGACTACCGGAGGGAGATGGACCCGTCCGTCCTCGAGCGCCTCCTCGATCCTCCCGGAGCCCCCGCCCGCGAGATACGAGATCCAGCTCGACGTATCAACGACGAGCCCGCTCACGGGAGACGTCCAGGTCGATCCGGAGATGGAGCTTCCCGCGCAGACGGCGCGCCTTCGCCGCGGCGCTGGAACGACGAACGAGCTCGAGGCCCTGAACGAGGGTCTCGGTGATCCCCTTGCCGGTCGCCTCGCAGGCCTTCTCGAGAAGATCCGAAGGGAGGTTTGCGGTCACCCGCCGCGTCGCATTCATACAGGCATACTAATCCGATCGCCATATGTCCGTCAAGTCGAGCCGTCCAGCGGGCGAGCGGACCGCCGCCGAACTCCCTCACGAACGAGACGAGACCCTCGGCGTCCAGCCCTTCCGGCGAAACCTCACCCAGAAGCACCACGTCGAATCGAGAGGCGAGCTTCGCCGGGAATTCGCCCAGCCCCTCCTTGAACTCGGGATCGGAGGCGTCCGGCGTGTGCTCCTGGGCGAATCCCAGTCCCGCCGAGTAGAGGAGGACCTGGACGAGGAGCTCGCGATCGGCGAGAAGGGGCGACCGGAGGATGCGGTACTCCCAGCGGGCGTGTGTTTCGACGACGAGAACCCGGAGGGGGCGCGCCCGGATCTCCTTCGCCATGCCATCGGCCTGGGGCCGATCGGAGCGAACGGCGAGGGCGGGAAGGGCCTTGCGTCCGAGGGCCCGCACCTCGGCCTCCAGGGATGCCCCGGCGAGCCAGCGGTCGACGATCGCGCCGTTCGGGTCGGCGGCGTCCCCGGCTTCCTGGGCTCCGGCGTTTCTCCCCGCGATGGCCGCCACGACCACGGCGAGGGCGAGAGAGACCGTGCGATTCATGGGAGACCCCCTCCCCATGATTGTAGATCCAGCATCCACACTTCAGGGCGGCTCCGGCGGGTGCCTGGGAATTCTCGAAAAACGGAGCCAGGGTCGAACGTACTTGGGGATGAGGAAAGACCCCAAGACGGGAGGCATCCCATGGCCCAGGAGTACTACTCGTTCGAGAAGGTCCTCGACGTCCTTCAACTGGAGGAGGACGAGCTCAAGCGGCTCGTTTCGGAGGGCGAGATCCGCGCGTTTCGCGACGAGGATCGCATGAAGTTCAAGCGGTCGGACATCGAGTCGATGCGGACCCGGCGGACGACCGAGCCGACGATCCTCCTGCCCCGGAGCCCCGGCGCCGCCCCGCCAGCGAGCGAGTCGAGCGAGGTCATCCTGGTCGAGGACGACACATCGGAGACCTTGATCGACATCTCGGAGCTCGACGCGATCGACTCGGACGATTCGAGTTCCACGGCGACCGTCGATCTCGACCTGGATGCGAGCACGGAGGCGGAGGCGCCGTCCGGGCCGGGAGGCGTCGTGACCGAACCGCTCCAACTGGACGGCGGGGACGAGGAGCTCCAGTTCCCGGGTTCGAATCGGCGGGCAGCGCCCATGCCCCGGCCAACGCGCGGAACGTCGCCGAGGACGCGGCAGATGGACGCTCCGGCGCCGGTCCGACCCCGTCCGGGGAGTGCGATGTCCACCGCTCTCGCGGCCCTCTCGTTCGCGGTGCTTGCTTACGCCGCGGCGGTGGCCCTGGGCCTGCCGGCCGCATCGGAGCCCGAGGTCGCCCGCCCCGCGACCGCGATCTCGGGGACCCTGCGGCCTCCCGCCTTCGCCGGGGACCCTCGAGTCAATCCGGGCGCCCTCGCGGACGGAACGCTCTCCGATTCCGAGCGCGACTGGTACCGCCGCTGGCGCGCCGCGGGCCGTTCGCAATAGCGCCAGGCTCCGTTCCATACTTGGAAGACCGACATGTCGACGATCCTGAGCGACGAAGCCCTGTTCCTCGCGTTCGCGCGTTCGCGCGACCGGGACGCCCTCGATGCCCTCGTCGCGCGCCGGTATGAAGGGGCGTACGCCTTCGCCGCGCGCGCGCTCGCCGACTCGGCGCTCGCGGAGGACGTCACCCAGGACGCGTTCCTCTCTCTCGCCCGCTCGGCCCACCGGTTCCGTCCGGGTCGCCTCTTCCGGGGCTGGTGGACGACGATCCTCCTCAACGCGATCCGCTCCGCGATCCGCGATCGCCGGCGCCGCGAGCGTCGCGAAGCCGCCACGGACCCCGAGCGGCTCGCCGCCCGCGGGGCCGACGTCGAACGCCACGCGCTCCGCGACGAGATCGAGTCGCTCCTCCGGGAGATCCCGGAGGAGCTGCGGCTTCCCGTGTCGCTCCACTACCTCGACGGCTGGACGCACAGGCAGATCGCCGAACGCGAGGGTTGCACCGTGGCGACCGCGTCATCGCGGATCCGGCGCGGCGCGCGCGAGCTCCGGCGCGCCTTCTCGATGGCCGCTGGCCGGGCGCGGTCCCGTCGAGGCGCGTTCGTGCCCATCCTTCCGGCGGCCCTCGTCTACGCGGCGTATCTGGCGCTCGCGATCGCCATCGCCCTCCTCCTCGCGGCCACGGTCATCCTGCCCTGACACGGCATTCCCGGCGGGGAAAGACCAGCCCCCGGCGAGGCCGCCCGCGCGAGAAGGAAGCCATCTCTCGCGCCGGCAGTCGAGCGCACGCGGTTCTCTCGCCGCTGTAGAATGCGCGCCTCTCCCCGGCGAGACGAGACCGAGGAGAAGGGAGGATCACGACATGGACATCGGCAAGACGACCCGGTTCTGGGAGAGGAAGTACGTCTCGCGCGTCATGCGGCCGGAGGAAGCCGTGCGGGCCATCCAGCCCGGTCAGAGGGTTTTCATCGGATCGGGGGCGGGGGTGCCCCTCTCGCTCGTCCAGGCCCTGACGAGCATCGCCGACGAGATCCACGACGCCGAGCTCCTCCACATCCTTACCCTGGGCATGGCTCCCACGGCGCAGAAGGAGATGGCGGGGCGATTCCGCCATTCGACCTTCTTCGTCGGATCGAACATCCGGGAGGCCGTCCAGACAGGCCACGCCGACTACACGCCGATCTTCCTCTCCGAGATTCCGGATCTCTTCAAGTCCGGGGCGGTGCCGATCGACGTCGCGCTCATCAAGATCTCGCCGCCGGACCGGCACGGGTTCGCGAGCTACGGGGTGGCGGTCGACATCGTCAAGACCGCGACCGAGGCGGCGCGGCACGTCATCGCCGAGGTCAACCCGAACATGCCCCGGACCCTGGGCGACAGCTTCATCCACCTCGACGAGATCGACACGATCGTCTTCGCCGAGGACGCGATCCCGGAGCTCCCGCCCCCCGATCAGGACGAGGTCAGCGGGAGGATCGGCCAGTACGTCGCGTCGCTCGTGGAGGACGGGGCGACGATCCAGATGGGGATCGGGGCCATCCCGGACGCCGCGCTGGCGAACCTCTTCGGCAAGAAGGACCTGGGCATCCACACCGAGATGTTCTCCGACGGGGTGATCCCCCTGGTGAAGCAAGGCGTCATCACGAACGCCAAGAAGACCCTCCACCGGAAGAAGATCGTCACGAGCTTCGTCATGGGGACCCGGGCTCTCTACGACTTCGTCGACAACAACCCGATGATCGAGTTCCGGCCCTCGCAGTACACGAACGACCCGTTCCTGATCGCGAAGAACGACAAGATGACCGCGATCAACTCCGCGCTGGAGGTCGACCTCACGGGGCAGGTCTGCGCCGACTCGATCGGCCACCGCTTCTACAGCGGGATCGGCGGCCAGGTCGATTTCATCCGCGGCGCTGCAAAGGCGCCGGGAGGGAAACCGATCATCGCCCTCCCCTCGACCGCGAAGAAGGACTCGATCTCCAGAGTCGTCGTCCAGCTGTCGGACGGCGCCGGCGTCGTCACGACGAGGGGAGACGTCCACTACGTGGTGACGGAATACGGCATCGCCTACCTGCACGGGAAATCCATCCGGAACCGCGCCCTGTCGCTCATCAACATCGCCCATCCGAAGTTCCGCAAGGAGCTCCTCGAAGGGGCCAAGTCGAGGGGATTCCTCGAGGCCGAGGAGCTCGTCATCACCGACACGGACGCGATCTATCCGCTGGCCTGGGAGAAGCGCGTTACGATCGCGGACGGATCGGAGCTCCTGCTTCGCCCCATCAAGCGATCGGACGAGGACCTCGTCAAGGACCTCTTCTACTCGCAGTCCGACGAGACGCGCTACTACCGCTTCTTCACGACCCGGAAGTTCCTGCCGAAGACGACCCTCCAGTACCTGGTCAATATCGACTACAACGACATGATGGCCTTGTGCGCGGTCGAGGCGAGGGGAGCCCTCGAGAGGATCGTGGGCGTCGCGCGCTACTACCTGAACCCGCACAACCGCATGGCGGAGCTCGGCATCGCGATCCACGACGATTGGCAGAGGAAAGGGCTGGGCAAGGCGCTGCTCTCCCATCTCATAGACGCGGCGAAGGAGAAGGGCGTCAAGGGATTCACCGCGGACGTGCTCGCCGACAACGTCGGGATGTTCAAGCTCCTGGCCGCTCTCAAGATCCCCGTCAAGACCAAGATCGACGCCGGCGTGGGCCACGTCGAGTTCTCCTTCGAACCCTAACCCTCTGGTTTCGGGGTTTTTCCGAGGCGGAGCACGCTCACAGCACGGTCACGGTCACGGCCACGGTCCACAGTTCTTGCGTGACCCTCAAGAGGCGACATGTCCCTCGGCGTTTAGCATGTGGCATTTCCGGTTGCTGTTGCTGTTTCCCGTTCTTCCGTCGCGCCAAAACGCGAAATGGAAAACAGGAAACAGGAAGTATCA
>JACQVV010000092.1 GCA_016209595.1 Planctomycetota bacterium | reverse complement strand
TCTGGTGGTCCATCATCTGACCCGCGAGCTGCACCCCGGCGAAGATGAGCGCCGCGGCCGCCCCGTAGACGATCCCGACAGCGACCTCGGAAAAGACCACGAGGAAGTAGCTCCCGAGCGTCGTCGGGAGCGTCGCCGGGTCCTTCGGGAGCACCGGGAAGAGGATGAGCGCCAAGACGAGCGCGAAGGCGATCCGCGCCTGGGCCGGGAAGAGGGGGCTTCCGTAGAAAGGCGCGGTCGCGAGGATCCCCCCCACCCGGAACAAGATCAGGATGAAGAACTTCCACTGGACGAGGGTGAAGGCGACGAAGTCCACGCTTTTCGCCGCTATTGGAAGTAGTTGGGCATCTCGACCAGGAGGTCCCGGGTGTACTCGACCAGCACCGCCAGGATCCATGGGAGGATCAGCATCGTGGTCAGCACCACGGCGAGGATCTTCGGGACGAAGGTGAGGGTCTGCTCCTGGATCGAGGTCGCCGCCTGGAAGACGCTGATGATGAGTCCGACGACCATCCCGACGACGAGAAGCGGCGTCGAGATGAGAAGCGTCACCTCGAGGCCCTGCCGTCCGAGGTCGATCGCGACCTGCATGTCGTCCATGGTCGGTCCCTCTCTTTCCTACTCGCTAGCCTTCGTGCGGGTTGCACGCGGCGGCCGGTCTGTCCCGTCAGTAAAACGACTGGATCAGGCTCCCCACCACGAGCCGCCATCCGTCCACCAGCACGAAGAGGAGGATCTTGAAGGGGAGCGAGATCAGGATCGGCGGAAGGACGAGCATGCCCATCGAGATCAAGGTCGCCGCGACCACCATGTCGATCACGACGAACGGGAGGAAGAGGGCGAAGCCCATCTGGAACGCCCGCGTGAGCTCGCTGATCACGAACGCGGGAACGAGGATGTACGTCGGGATGTCCGACCGCCGGACTTCGCCCTTCGGCTTTCCCGGGTCGAACTCGGTTAGGTCGATGAAGAGCTTCACGTCCTCTCGTCGGGTGTGCTGGAACATGAAGTTCCGCATCGGCTTCTCGGCGCGCCGGAACATCTCCTTCTGCGTGATCTCCTCGTCGAGGTAGGGGACGAGCGCCTCGTCCTTGATCTCGCGGAACGTGGGTTGCATCACGAGGAAGGTCAGGATGAGCGAGAGCCCGACGATGACCTGGGTCGGTGGCAGGTTCTGGGTGGCGAGCGCCCGGGAGACGAAGGAGAGCACGATCACGATCCGGGTGAAGGCCGTCATGAGAACGAGGATCGACGGCGCGAGCGTGAGCACCGTGAGGAGGATGAGGATCTCCAGGACCGTTGCAACCTCCTCCGGGTTCTCCGCCTGGCGAACGCCCTCGAAGTAGGGGACGGCCTGCGCGCCGGCGTCGGGCGCCAGCGTGGCGAAGACAAGGCACGCCAGCCCGAGCGCCGCCGCCCCGCGAAGAATCGACTTCCCCATCACCGGCTCCTCCTCCGGACGTCCGGCGAAAACAAGAACGAATGTGGAACATGGAACGTGGAAGCGGAACGTGGAACAGATACGCGACCGGGCAGCCTCTCATTCCACATTCCGGTTCCACCTTCCCTATTCCACATTGTTTTTCCAGCTCCGGCTCCCTTAGTCGCTCAATCTCTCGAGATCTTCCTTCACCCGGACGATCTCGTCCTTGTCGACCTGGCCGACCGGTCCCTCCGCAGTTCCCTTGTACGAGCCGGCAGCAGCCCGGAAGATCGCCCGGAAGCCCTCCAGCGCCCCTCCTCCCGCCCCCGGCGCCTGGGCGAGGAGCGCGCCGATTTCCTCCGGGTCCTTGATCTCGGCAAGCGTCCGGAGCCCCCCTTCCGACTGGCCGACCACGAGGAGGCGCTTGCCGACCTGGACGAGGTAGAGGATGGACCGCGGCGCGAGATAGGTCCTCGCGACGACCCGGAGCGGTCCCGTGCTCCCGGTTCCCCGCGCGCCGGGGACGTAGCGCCGCACCAGCCATCCGAGCCCCATGATCGAGAGGACGATCGCGACGAGCGTCACTCCGATCTTCGCGAGCGTCCAGCCGATCGAGACCTCGGCCGCCTCGCTCGTCGCTTCCTCCCCCTCGTCGTCCGACAGGTCGAAGCGCTGGTCCTCGGGGTCCGGCGGTTTTATCTCCCCCTCTTTCCCTTCCTCTCCACTGGCGAGGGTCGCCCCGCCGGCGAGGAGGACGGCGGTGAGGAGAAGGGAGGGGAGGGGGCCGCCCGAATGCGGAATGCGGAATGCGAAATGCGGAACTGGGGCCAAGGCCCCCTTGCTGTTTTCAGTTCCGAGTTCCAGGTTCCGAGTTCCGAGTTGGATGGAGGGGGCCGTTCCCCTCCCCCTGACAACGCGCTTCGTCAAGCGCGCCCCCCGGGTTCCGCGCGGGCCTCGGGGGAGAGGATCTCGGTGACCCGGATGCAGAAGTTGTCATTGAGGACCAGGACTTCCCCCCGTGCCACGAGCCGGTTGTTCACGAGGACATCGAGCGGGTCGCCGGCGAGCTTGTCGAGTTCCACGACCGAACCAGGCTTCAAGCGGATGATGTCCTCGATCGCCATGCGGGACCGCCCCAGGACGACCCTCACGTCGAGGTTGACGTCCATGAGTATCTCGAGCTTCCCCTCGTCGTCGAGCTCGGTCTCCTCGAACCGATCGAGCTGGAAGGACCTCGCCCCGCCCGATGCGGCGATCCCCCCGGCCGGCCCGCCGGGCGCGGACTGCTGGAGGAGCTGGTCGATCTCGTCCTGTCCCTTCGCGGCCGCGGCGGGCTTCCCGCCCGCGCCGCCCAGCCCCGCCTGCTCGAGGAGCTTGTCGATGTCGCCCTGGCTGATCTCGTCGCCCTTGCCGGGCTTTTCCTGTTCGGCCATTCGCCTCTCCTCGACGGGCGCTACTGCACCGTGTATTCCTTGAGGAGGACCCTGCGGATCGGCTCCTCCCCCAGCTCGTTCGCGTTCGCGGAGAGCTTGCGAAGCTCCTCGTTGTGGATCTTCAGGATCTCGGCCTTGAGGAGCTCCTCCGTCTTCTTCGCACGAATCTCGTCCATGGAGAGCCCCATCACGACATCGCGGACTCGAGAGGTGAGGAGCGGCTCGAAGGCCTCGACCTCGCGCCGCACGACATCGTACTTGGAAGGGTCCACTTCCAGCACGAAGATCATGGTAACGCTTACCGTAGACTTCCCCCCCGGCGCTTCCTCGCCGAGAGTGTACTTGAGCTTCGCCGACTCGATGAAGGAGGCGCCGCCCACGCCCTCGATCGGCCCCGTCTTTCGGAACCCGAGGTAGTAGACCGTGGCCCCCCCCAGGGCCTCGAGGACAAGGAGGATCCCCACGATGAGGAACCCCTTCCCGGAAAGGAGGGAGACCTTCTCCTTCTTCGGCTCTTCGGCAGCCCCTTCCGCCTGCTTCTTCTCTTTCTCTTCCGCTACAGCCTTCGCCACAACTAGCCTCCTCCCGTGATGCTCGACCAGGGAACGAGCTCTTCCGTGACGACAACCTCGACGCGGCGATTGAACTTCTTCCCCACCGTATCCGTGTCCTTCAATTCCTTCGTCCCCTCCCCGAGGTTCGACACCCAGGGTTGATGGGAGGACGCGGCGTCCACCTCGATCCGCGAGGGGTGGATGCGGTACTTCGCGAACCCTTCGTTGTCCTTGCCCTCGCCCAGGGCCTCGGGGTCGGTGAGGAACTTCCGCACGTTGTTCCCGCGTGCAAAGGAGAGCCAGTACATCTGGTCCTCGCGCGGCTTCGCCTTGATCTCGGGATCCACGGGTGTCTCGGATGGCTCGGTGTGCCCCACGACCCGGATCCGGTTCCGGTATCCGGCGGTAAGCTGCGCGACCTCGCGAAGGATCGGCTTCGCGTCGTCGCGGATCTCGGCCGACCCCGGGTCGAAGAGCGGGCGCCCTCCGACCGCGAGGACGACGCCGGTGCGGAGAGTCGTCACCCGGACGTAGAACCCCGAGATGTCCTCGTACATCACACCGGAGCTTGGCCCCGGCTCGGACGACTGCTTCGTCAGCGCCTGGATTATCTCCTTGGCCGAGATCGGCTCGTCGCTCCTCGAGCTCTCGCCCGTTCCGAACTCGCTCTTGATCGCGCCCAGGACCTCCTCGAACTTCGCGGGGTCGATCGTCGAGAGGGTGAAGAGGATGACGAAGAAGCAGAGGAGCTGGCCCATGAGGTCCCCGTAGGTGAGCATCCAGTACGGGGCGCTCAGTTCCTCTTCCTTCTCTTCCTTCTTCCGCTCGAAGCCCATGCACTCGCTCCTTTCTACTTCTCCGCCGCCTTCCGGTACTTCGGCGGCAGGAAGATCTTGAGCTTTTGCGCCACGATCCTCGGGTTGTCGCCGCTCTGGATCGACATCACCCCTCGGATCACGATCTCTTTCATGAGCCGCTCCTCCTTGGAGCGCATCGCGAGCTTGTCGGTCATGGGAAAGAAGAACATGTAGGTCGCGAGCGCCCCGTAGAGCGTGGTGAGGAGCGCGACCGCCATCCCCTTCCCGACCTGGCTCGGGTCGTCGAGCTGGATCAGCATCGCCACGAGACCGATCAAGGTCCCGATCATCCCCCAGGCCGGACAGTAGATCCCCAAGCACTGGATGATCTTCTTCCCCTCGTCGTGGCGCTCCTTCAGGTAGTCGAGCTCGGTCGACATCGTCTGGAAGATGAGCTCCGGGTCCGTACCGTCGACCGCGAGCTGGATCCCTTTAACCAGGAACTCGTCGTCGATCTCGGAGGTCTGCCCCTCCAGGGCGAGAATCCCGTCCCGGCGGGCGATCTCGGCATAGCGGACGAGGTTGTCGATCAGGGCCACCGCCGAGCGGTCCTCCTGGGTGAAGACCTTCCGGAGCACCCCCTGGAGGGGTCGGAGCTTGGTGAGCGGAAAGGCCAGGATTACAGAGGCGATGGCGCCGCCAAACGTGATCAACGCCGACGGCGGGTTCACGTAGACCATGTACTGGTCGGTCGTGAGCATGATGCCCACGGCCGCGATCACCAAGAGCGAAGCGATACCGATCCACGTCGTGATGTCCATTCCCTGCCGCTCCGGCTTTTCCTACGGGCTCTTGAACGTGCGGATGCTTCGCTGGTAGGCGAGCACCCGCCGGATGATCTCCTCGACCGGCTCCACGACCAGGATCTTTTCCTTGTTGGAGAGCGTGATCACCGTGTCGGGGGTCTCCTCCACATACTGTATCAGCTCGGCGTTGACGACGAACTCCTTGCGGTTGAGGCGCGTGGCGCGAATCATCGAGAACTCGTCTCGGGGGGTGGAACGGCCCCCCTCCTTCCAAGCGCGGGAGGTGGGGGGCCTTGGGGTCTTCCTTCGAGCGGTCCTACACCAGGTTCACGAGCTCCTGCAAGAGTTCGTTGGACACGCTGATCGTGCGGGCGTTGGCCTGGAACGACCTCTGGGCGATGACGAGGTCGGTGAACTGCTCGGAGAGCTCGACGTTCGACTCCTCCAGGAACGCCCCGCGGACGAGGCCCCGGCCGAACGCTCCCGGCTCGCCGACCTGGACCGTTCCGGCGTTCACGCCGGGCTTGAAGAAGTTCTCGGCCACGTCGAGGAGCCCGTTGTTGTTGGGGAAGCGAGCGATCACGACCTGGGCGATGTCGCGGGTCTGGCCGTTCGTGAAGATCCCCTGGACGATGCCGTCCGGCCCGACCGAGAAGTCGGTCAAGGTTCCCTGCTCGAAGCCGTCCTGCTCGAAGAGCTGCACCTCGGACTCGTTGATCACGTTCCCGCTCGCGCCCAGGTCGGACGCGAAGCCGGTGAGCCGGCTGAAGTCGCTCGTGTAGACGAGCGGGGTATTCGCCCCCACCGCGGCGAGGTCGATCGAGATCGTGTTCGTGGTCTGCGACGCGAACTGGCCGTCGATGTCGAAGACGATCGTGCCCGTCCCGACCTGGCGGGTGAAGTCGACTCCCGGGTTGTTCGAGTTCTCCGAGGAGTCGGCCCAGAAACGGAACGTGTTTCCGGAGTCGTTCGTCCCGGTGAGCGCGAACGTGTAGTCGACGACCCGAGGGGTCCCCAGCGAGTCGTAGACGACGGCCCGCGTCGTGGTCGACTCGCCGACCGCGGCGATCTGCTCGGTGAAGGTGAAGAGCCGGTCGGTGTTCCGCCGGATGTCGCGGATCTCGATCGCGTTCCGCTCGCCGACGTTCGCCGACATGCGGACGACGCCGGCGGCCGAGCGGGTCGTCTCGTTCGCCGGGTCGACGACCGCCGCGACTCCGAGCCGGGTGCCCGAAGGCTCGTGGATGAACCAGGTCGCGCCGGTCGTGGGAGTGGCGTTCGTGATCTCCTGGTCGAAGTCGATCGTGTTGACGCCGGCCGGGGCGACGGCCGTGATCTGCCCGATCGTCCCGGCCGCGGCGCCCGAGCCGAAGCGGATGAGGTCGCCGACCTGGACGCCCGCCAGGACGAAGTTGACGTCGGTGTCCGTGATCCGTATGGAGTTGGTGTTGGGCTCGGTCCCGGCCCCGACGATCACCGCCGTGTCCGCCCCGTCCAGGGCGTCGGCCACGATCTGGTTGGGGTTGGCGAGGTCCCGGAGGATCGCCGAGTTCTGTTCGTTCCCGGCGTTCACACCCGTGTGGATGGCCGCCAGGCCCTCCAGGAAGTCGACGAAGTCCCCGAGCGTCGCGCCGCCCTGGGGAGGGGGCGAGCCGACCGTGAACGTCGGCACGTTCCCCAGCCGGTCGAGGATCGGCCGGCCACCTTTCCGCGCGTCGACGGTGATGACGTCGCCGACCGCCAGGACGAAGTCGATCGTGCCGCCCGTCGAGGGATCGTCGCGCCCGAGGTCTGTAAGCGCCGTCGCGAGCGTCGCCGGGAGGCCGGTCGTGACGTTCTCGAGGCGCTGGCTGTCCAGGATCGTCCCCTCGGAAGCCACGATCCCGCCGCCGTTCAGGTTCCCCTCGAACTCGGCCGAGTCGGTCTCCCGCGCGATCGTGAGGTTTCCGACCGGGACGTTGATGTCCGTGAGAACCCCGGAGTTGATGATGAAGTTCGTGAAGTCGGCCTGATACCCCTGGATGAGGAACCCCGTGTTCGCGTTGTGGAAGAGGTTCTGCTCGGAGTTGAGAGAGAGCGCGCCATCCCGGGTGTAGACCTGCTGCCCGTTCTGGTCCTCGAAGACGAAGAAGCCGTCCCCCTCGATCGCGAGATCGGTGTTGAGGCCGGTCGCCTTGAGCGCTCCCTGGCTGAAGATGTGCTGGTTCTTCGAGAGCCGGACGCCCAGCCCGATCTGCTTCGGGTCGATCCCCCCCAGGGTGCCGGTGGGAGCCTGCCCCTGGTTCAGGGTCTGCGACAGAAGCGTCGAGAAGAGCGTCCGGGTCTGCTTGAACGCCGTCGTCGTCACGTTGGCGAGGTTGTCGCCGATCGTGTCGATCTTGATCTGCTGGGCGTTGAGCCCGCTGATCGCCGAGTTCAGGGCCCTGACGAGTGCCATTTTTTTCCTTTCTTCCGGGGATCGCCGGCCGCTTCGGTCGTTCCACGGCCGGTGAGCCTCCCGCGCCTAAAGCGCGGGACCAGCCCGCCTACGGTTCCCGGACATCCTCCACGAAGACCGTGCTGTCGATCCCCGTCACGACGCCGCTTGCCATGCGGGCCGGATCGAGGAGGGTCGTCACGGTGCGGTTCTTGATGTTGACCACGTACCCCACGTTCTTGTAGATGAGAAGAGAGTCGCGCGATCCTTTGCCTGCCGCACGGTCCACCGCTTCGGTGAGCCGGGAGAGGTCGCGTTCGGAAAGGTGAATCCCGCGACCGGTGAGTCTAGCAATCGCGTGACCCGAGAGAGTGAGCGGCTTCGCGCCTCCCCGTTCGACCTCGCTCCTAAGCAGAGACTCGAACGAGGGACCTTCGCCCGCCGGCCTCGCGTCCTTCCGCGCGCTGGGTCCGGAAGGCGTGGGACCGAGGGGCTGGACTCCCCCCGCGTCGAGAGAGTGGAAGAACATCGCCTACGCGCCCTCCTCCGCGTCCGCCTCGGAGATCGCCTCGTCGACCGCGTCCGGCTCCGCGACGGGCTCGTAGAGCACCTCGCGGACGTTGCCGAGCGACACCTTCCGGCCGGTCACCTCGAGCTTGATTTCCTTGGTGTCCGGGTCGTAGAGCACCTTGTCGACCCGGCCGCGGACCACCTCTCCCGAATCGGATACCCCGACGACGGTCCGTCCGATCAGGTTCGAGGCCGCGGAGAAGCCCTGGAAGCGCTGGAGCGCCCCGATGCCGTCCGTGAGCGCGCTCGTGGCCTCCAGCGTCTGGAGAGACGTGAGCTGGTTCAGGAACTCCACCTGGTCGAGCGGGTTCAGCGGGTCCTGGTGCGTGAGCTCGGCCGTCAGGAGCTTCAGGAAGTCCTCGCGGCTGAACTCGGACCGCTCCGAGGCGGTCTTCGAGTTCTCGATCGTCTTGGGGACGTCGAATTGGATCTGCATGGGTTCTCCTCGTTAGATCAGGAGGTCGATGGAACGACCGGGTGGGAGTCGCACCGCCGCCGCGGAATCGGCGCCGGGCGCGGCCGGTTCCCGCTCCTCGGATTCCCGGGCCGACGGCCGGTTACGGACCTTGAGACCTCTTTCGCCGCCGTGCTCCGGTTCCTTCCCCGTGCCCCCGGCGAAGAGATGAACGGCGAGACCCGAGACCTTCATCCCGAGCTCCCCGAAACGGTTCTCCAGGGCCGGAAGCTGCGCGAGGAAGGCGTCCCTCGCGGCCTGGGTCTCCACCCGGAGCTCCGCGCTGACCGCGCCCCTCTCGACCGTGACCTGGACCCGCACCGACCCGAGCTCCGGGGGCCGGAGCCACACGCGCGCGGTCGATCGCTCGCCCGATCGCGTGAGCCTCGCCATGCGCGCGATCCGCTCGATCGCCTCCTCCTGGGAGACGCCAGCAGGATTCCGCGTTCCTTCGGGTGGTGCCGTGCGGGCCTCCCCGACCTGGTCCGCCTGTTTCGCGCCGGCGCTGACAGCGTCGCCGCGAGTGGAGTTCGCCAGGACCGATGGGCCGCCGGAGCGTGCCGAACCCGGTTCGAGCTGCGGCTTCTCTCCGCCGCCTGCCGTCCCCGGAAGAGGCTCGTTCCTGAGACCCGGCGCACGCCCGGCAAGATCCGCCTGAGCGTCGCGGCCGGACGAAGGACTGGACTCGTCCTCGGACGCCGGTTTCCCGTCTTCCGCCAGTGAGCGCCGCAAGAGCTCTCCCCGGAGGTCGCCGGTGTCGGGTTCGAGGCGAATTCCCTCTCCTTCCTCCGCGGCCGCGAGGAGCTCCGCTCCTTCTCCGGTCGCCGCCTCGCCCGTACGGGCGGGCATGGCGGAAACCGCGGGAACCGGTCCCGGTCTTTCGGGATTCCCGGCGGGCCGAGCCGTGAGCTCGATCGCCGCCGAAGCGCGCGATTTCGAGGCCCCCTCCTCTCCTCTGGGGACACCCCCCGTGGGAGCGGAGTTTTCCTCTCGACTCGCGTCCTCGATCTCGCTTGCCGTCTCGTTCTTCTGGGTCCCGTCACCGGGCAGCGCCTCGGCTTTCGGGTCAGCAAGGACCGAACCCGAATCCTCCACGGGGACGGAAGCCAGGGGCACGTCCACCTCGGCCAAGGTCCCGGCCGGGACTGGAACGACCGGCAAGGTGGCCTGGACGAGCTCCCCGTCCACCTGGGCCTCGTTCTCGACCGGTGCGAGAACCGCCGGTCCGCTCTGGGTCCCGGGATCTTCCTCGGGCCCAGGATCGCCAGTTTCGTCCCTCGCCGGGACGGGCCCTTCGTCCCGCTGCTGGGCGCGCGAGGACTCCCGGCAGGCAGGTTCGCAGCTCACTCCCCGGTCCTCGGGCCCTCCCGGACCCCCGGATGACGGCCTTTCCCGCGCGGGAGCGGGCCCCTCCGGTGCGCGTAGTTCGTCCCTTCCCGCGTCCCGCGTCCGCACGGGCCCGCCTTCGGCTCGTGACGGTCCAGGATCGGGAGGAGCCTCGTCCGGGCGTACGGGGTTCTGCTCCTCGGGCCTCTGCGAGGGTTCCGGCCGCGCGCGCGGCACAGGTCTCGCAGGCCCTTCCTCCTTCGCCTGGGCGGACAGGAGCTCGCCGAGGATCTCGGAGAAGCTCGTTGCCAGCCTGGGGATGGAGGTCGGAGGAGGGAGCCCCGCCGCCAGGACTCCCGGCGCCTTCGCCGGGATGGGCAGCGTTGGTTCCACCTTCTTTCTCCTTATCCTACAGTGATCGTTGAACCGTCGTTCTTGACGGACCTCACTTGCCTAGTCCCGTGCCCGTGCCCGTGCCCGGGGACGTCTCGGGTTGCGCCGCGAGCCAGATCTCCTGGATACGCTTGACTCTTGCCGGCCCGCCGAGATCGCTTGCCATCATCGTCGCGAGGAGCTTCGCGGGCTTTTTCACATCCGCCATCCCCATCGCCCGCAGCACGCGAACGATGTGGCGGTCTCCTTCCTCCCCCTTCCCCATGAGCAGGAGCTCCGCGAGGCTGTCCTCCTTCATCTTCATGTAGACCGCGACCTGGGCGGCGAACGCCTCTTCCTCGACTTCCTTCCCCCAGGCGGCCTGCCTGACCTGGAAGAGTTTCTCCGCCTTCTCCAGATCGGCCCGCGTCCGGTCGAGCTCCTTCTTGAGGTCCTCCAGGGAGGCCTGGTCGGCGGCGAGTCGCCCCTCTTCCTGCTCGCGTTCGGCGTTCCACTTCGCGCGCCACTCGGTGAGGCGCTGGTATCCGCGCTCCAGGAACGCCTCGCGCTCCTCGTTGGTCTCCAGGTCCCGCCATGCCTCCAGGTCCGCGGGCTTCTCGGGCTCCGGAACCTCCTCCTTGGGGGCCTTCAAGGCCTCCCAGGCGTCCGAGAGTCGCTCGCGCTCCATCATTCCTCTCGCGGCCATCCAGACGGCGATGCCCAATAGGATCGTGAAGTTCAAGGTGCCGAAGCTCTTGTAGAACTCGTACAGCCCCCGGAAGAGCGCCTTCTTGTCGGTCTTCTTTTTCTCTTCCTTCAAGGCTCTCTCTCCCCGTCCCCGTCACGCAGGTAAATCTGTGTTCCGACCTCGTCGGTTTCCTTCTGCTCCGCCCGCCGGAACTCCTCCCGCCACTCCGCGAAGCGCTTCTCCTTCGCCTTCTCCATGACCTTCCGGTCCTTCGTTGCCGAGGTCAGGATCTCGCGGCGCGCGGCAAGCTCCTTTTCCAGCCGCACGAGCTCGGCCCGCGCCGCGGCGATCTGGACCACGAGGCCAGCGAGGTAGCGCTGGTACTGGAGGAGCGTCTTCACATCGACCGATCCCTCCTCCTTCGCGCCCATCTCCTCCTGGGCGAGCCGGCGGGTCTCGAAGATCCGGTCGAGCGCCTCGCGCTTCTTCTGGTGGAGGTTCTTCACCGAGATGAAGCGCCGGAGCGCCTCCTCCTCCTTCATCTTGCGGAGGGAGAGGACGCTTTCGAGCCCGAAGTGGAACGCGCGCATGGCTTATCGCTTCTGCACCCTCTCGGTCTTCGGGCCGCCGCCCGTGGCCTCGTCGGCGAGCCCCGCGAGCCAGAGGGTCGTCTCCTCGTACGTCGAACGCTCCGCGATTCCCTGCCGGAGGAACTCGTCGATCCGCCCCTTCATGTCCACGGCGAGGTCGAGCGTGGGATTCGCTCCGCGGACGTACGCCCCGACCGTGATCAAGTCCTCGCTCTCCCGGTAGACGGCCAGGAGCTCCCGGAGCTTCGCGGCCCGCGTCTGGTGGTCGGCGTCGGTGACGTCGATCATGACCCGGGAGACCGAATCGAGGACGTCGACCGACGGCCAGTGCCCGCGCGTGGCGAGGCGCCGGGAGAGCCAGACGTGGCCATCGAGGACCGAGCGCACCGTGTCGGCGATCGGGTCGGCGATGTCGTCCCCCTCGACCAGGACCGTGTAGAGCCCCGTGATCGAGCCGGTCGAGTTCCGCCCGGCCCGCTCCAGGAGCCGCGGGAACATGTTGAAGACCGACGGCGGGTAGCCCCTCGTCGCGGGGGGCTCGCCGGCCGAGAGCCCGAGCTCCCGCTGGGCGAAGGCGAGCCGCGTGATCGAATCCATGAGGAGGAGGACGTCGCGACCCTGCTCGCGGAAATACTCCGCGATCGCCGTGGCGGTGAAGGCCGCCTTGACGCGGAGGCTCGGCGACTCGTCGCCCGTCGCGATGACGACGACGGAACGCGCGAGGCCCTCCGGGCCCAGGTCCCGCTCGAGGAACTCGCGCACCTCGCGCCCGCGCTCGCCCACGAGCCCGATCACCGAGACGTCGGCCGAGGTATAGCGCGCGATCATCCCCAGGAGCACGCTCTTCCCCACGCCGGACCCGGCGAAGATCCCCATCCGCTGGCCCCTGCCGATCGTCGAGAACCCGTCGATCGAGCGGACTCCGGTCGAGAGAGGGCGCGTGATACGGCTCCGCGAAAGCGCCGGCGGCGCGCCGCGGTGGAGGTCGGTCCAGCGCTCCACGGGAACCGGGCCCTTCCCGTCGACGGGCGACCCCCAGCCGTCGAGCACGCGGCCGAGGAGCCCCGGTCCGACGGGGACTTCCTGCCGGAAGGAGTCCAGGCGCACCCGATCTCCCGCCTCGATCCCGAGGACCCCGCCGAAAGGAGAGAGGATCGCCCGCGAGTCGCGGAAGCCGATCACCTCGGCCTGCCGGGCTCCGCCGCGAGCGTCGATCCGGCAGACCGCGCCCACCGGAGCCGCGAGCCCGCGGCACTCGGCGACGAGTCCCACGACCTGGCTCACCTCTCCCTCGGAGCGGACGGTCTCGAGCGCCTCGACGAGATCGATCTGGGGCTGAAAGAGATTGGTCACCTCGTCGCCTCGTCAGGGGGAGGGGCTTCGCCCCTCCCCCTTCGCACCGCCGGCGACGGCATTTGCGAGGCAAATGCCGCGTCTGCGGCCCCCTCCCCCTCTTTCCGCGCGCCCAGGAGGGCCTTTTCGATCTCCGCGAGCTGGCTCTCGATCGTCGTGTCCACCTTGCCCGCGACTCCTTCGACCACGACGCCGCCGCGTGAGATCGCGGCGTCTTCGACCATCTCGACCGACGTCCCGCTCCCGAGGTCTTTCACGAGATCCCGGGCGAACTCCTCCAGCGCGGCGTGGTCGGCCGGAGAGACCCGGATGCGGAGTCGGGCCTTCTCGAGGGTCGCCTCGACCGCGCGCGCGAGGTTCGCCTCCACCGCCGCCGGGTTGACCTTGACCTCGGTCCCGATGACTTTTCTCGCGACTGCGAGCGAAAGCTCGAGGAGGTCCCCGTGCGCCCGGGAGAGGAGCTCGTTCCGCTTGTGCTCGAAGTCGGCGACGAGACGACCGAGCGCCTGCCGCGCGGCGGCCGTCTCCTGGGAGAAACGGGCGGCGGCCTCGGCCTTCGCGGCCTTCTGGCCCGCCTCGCGCCCATCTGCCATCCCCTTCCCCTTGCCCTCCTCGTGTCCCTTGGCTCGCGCCTCTGCGATCGCGCGGGCCGCCTCCTCCCGGGCCGCCGTGAGTATCCGGGCCGCTTCCTTCCGCGCGACCTCGAGGATCCGAGCTCCTTCCGCCTCAAGGCTCGCAAAACTGAAAGAGGTTCCGCCGGAGGTGGCGTCGCCACGAAGGACATTGCTCACTCGATGATCTCCTCTTCGCCGCCGCGGCCGGAGACGATGACGTCGCCCTGCTCCTCGAGGCGCCGCACGATCTCGACGATCGTCTGCTGGGCCGCCTCGACGTCAGAAAGCCGCACCGGGCCCATGTACTCCATGTCCTCCTTCACGAGCTCCGCGGCCCGCTGGCTCATGTTCTTGAAGATCTTCTCCTTGAGTTCTTCGGACGCGGTCTTGAGGCCGAGCGCGAGCTCCTCGTTGTCGATTTCTTTCAGGACCGCCTGGATCCCCTTGTCGTTGACCAGGATGAGGTCCTCGAAGACGAACATGAGCTTGCGGATCTGCTCGACGAGCTCCGGGTCCTCCTCCTCGATGAGCTCCAGGATCGCCTTCTCCGTCGCCCGGTCGGTGAGGTTCAGGATCTCCGCGACTTTTTCGACCCCGCCCGCCTTCTGGAACTCCTGGGTGACGAACGACGCGAGACGGGTCTGGAGGGTCCCCTCGACTCGGGCGATGACGTCCGGGTCGGTCCGTTCCATCCGGCTCATCCGCTTCACCACGTCCACCTGCTTCGCCTGGGGGAGTCCCTTCATGACCTCGGAGGCCTGCTGCGGTCCGAGGTGGGAGAGGATGAGCGAGATCGTCTGCGGGTGCTCGTCCTGGATGAACGTGAGCAGGTTCTCGCTGTCCGCGCGCGCGAGGAAACTGAACGGCTGCTGCTGGAGCGACTGGTCGAGGTTCTGCATGATCGCGTTCACGTCCTCCGCGGGCAGTGCCTTGGAGAGGAGCTCCCGCGCGTACTCCAGCCCGCCCGCCTCGACGTACTGCTGGGCGAGGTTGGTCTGATAGAACTCATCGAGGACCAGGTCGCGGTCGTGTTTCGATACGTCCTCCAGGCGCGCGATCTCGAAGGAGAGCCTCTCGACCGACGCGCGGTCGAGCTGGGAGAGGATCCGCGCCGCGTAGTCCGGTTCGAGCGACAGGAGAAGGATGGCTGCCTTGCGGCTGCCCGACATGCTCCCCGTCCTGGGCTTTCCGGCCTCGGCAGGCACCCCGTTACTCCTTCAGGGGGAGGGGAACGGCCCCCTCTTCCGGGCGACGGGGTTCGGGGTTCGGGGT
>JACQVV010000091.1 GCA_016209595.1 Planctomycetota bacterium | reverse complement strand
GTCAGAGTCCGGTCGTTTCCATTCCTCCCACCCGCCGGAGCGAGCCGAGCGAGGCCGCCGCGCGTCCGAGGAGCCGGCGAATGGCGGTCGGGCTCCGGCCGAGGGTCCGGGCGATCTCGTCGATCGTCCGGCCCTGGAAGAAGCGAAGCAGGACCGCCTCCCGCTCTTCTTCGCCCAGCGCGAGGATCGCCTGCGCGAGGAGCTGCCGCGACTCCTCCCTTGCGAACGCGGTTCCCGGACCGGTCGCGGTCGCGCGCACCCGCTCCAGGACCCGGGTCACCGCGAGAGCTTCTCCTGGAGGACGCCTCTTGGCAGCGGCGAAGTGGTCGGCCGCTTCGCGGATCTGGTTCTCGCCGATCCTGCAGAGCCACCGGACGAAGGATCCTTCCCCGGCGTACTCGAAGTTCGGAAAGGCCCGGTGGGCCTCGGCGTAGGTCTCCTGGAGCAGATCGATCGGCTCGATCTTCCCTCCAAGCGCCGGCCCCAGGCGGAGCCGCAGGAAGAAGAGAACCCTCTCGGCGACGCGGGAGAAGAGCTCGTCGTAGGCGGCGCGGTCCCCCGCGCGCGCGCGCGCGAGGAGTCCCATGGTCTTCGTGTCGTCCTGCTCTTTCGAACTCATCCCAAGAGCGTATCCGAAAACCCGGCTCCCGCGCGGGGGCCGGGCTCGATACGCTCCTCGACGCCCTCGGACGACACGGGCTCCTCTTTGAAAGAGTTCGTGGCTAATCCAAGACGATCGTCCGCTCGCGGGTCTGGGGGTTCTCCGGCACGACCGCGCTCCCCTTTCCGGAGACGATCTTGAGGCGGACCTCCCGATCGAGAATCTCGGCGTCGAGCCTCCCGGAGTAGTCGAACTTGAGGTGGACGCGGATCTTCGCCGACTGGAGAGTCCGATCCTCGACCCGGATCGCGAACCGGACCTCTTCGGCCCGGCCCGCGACGGCGGAGCCCTTCCAGAGCCTCGCCTCCGGCGAGACGAGCTCGAGTCCATCGGGGAGCATCACCTCCAGAATCGCCCGAGGAGAGTCCTCGACGCTCGTGAATCGGGCGGTGAGTTCGAAGATCCCCCCCGCGTCGAACTCCGCGGGACACTCGATCTCGAGCCGCCCCCGCGGGGGCAATGGCTCCATCCGATCGATCCGGTGGAGGCTCGCCATGGCCGCCGCGCGTATGTCGGGCTGGGCGTCGGTAAGCGCGAGCTCCTTCAGACGCGCCACGGCGTCCCGGCCGAACCTCTCCGCGAGCGCGAAGACCGCTCGCTCGCGCACATAGGCGTCCTCGTCCCTCGCGAGGATGTCGAGGAGCAACGTCCGCGACTCCGCCGAGGGATTCCGCGGCATGAGGTCGATGGCCTGGCAGCGCTCCGCGGCGTCGGGCGAGAAGAGCCCGTCCTGCCAGCTTCGGTCCGGGGCGGCCTCGGCCCCTCTTGCGCCCTCGCCGCGCGATTCGGTCCCGGCCGTCGCGGGCGGGTGAGCCGGGGAGACCTCATTCTTTTCCGGCGAGGCCACGACCCGGCGCTCGACGCCCCGGGCCTCCTCCAACCGGCCGCCCCTCTGTGCATCGAAAGATAGCTCGCCCGTTCTTTCGGGCCCGGAGACGAGCAGGGCGAAGGTACCTAGAGCGAGGCAGGCGGCCCCTGCCGCAAGCGCGACATTTCTCGGTCGCAAGTTCTTGTTTTTCCGCAACATATGCACCTCCAGGGAGCCGTTTGCTCGCGCGCTCCACCCCAGAAAGGGGAGACCGTCTTCTCTTCCGCCGCTCGCGGACGCTTTTTTTGCGAGGATGCGGGAGGCGCTCGAGAGGGGGAAGCCGTGCTCGGCGCAGGTCCCTATGGCCGATACCGGATCTCGGCCGGGAAGAGCCGCCTGTCGTCGCGGTCTCTGCGGAAGTTCGCCAGCAGCGTTTCGATGCTGGGCCGCGGAGTCCTCTCGATCCGCTCGTCTCCGATCCAGAGGACGATCGTCTTCTCGACGTCGAAGCGAGCGGGAGAGAGAAGAAGTCGAACCTCCGCGACGTTTTCGAGTTCGAGTCGGATCCGATTCTCGCCCAGGTCCTCCGCCGCCGCCCTCGCCGGCCGGTCGTTGTAGCGGATCCGCTCCGCTGCCTTGCCGTCCGCGGCCTGGATCACGATCGTCTGCGTTGGACCGGGGTCGAGGACGCGAACGATCTCGATCCAGTAAGCCCCCGAATGGTGCGGGTCGTAGAGCGAGTAGGACACCTTGCGGGGCAGTGGCTCGCGGACCCGGTCCTTCATCCAATCGCGCGCGGCCCGGTCGAGCTCGGCGTTCATGCAGCTTCCCTCGCACTGGAACTCGGTCACGAGCGTGCATCCCTTCTCGCGAAGAAGACGCGCCATGTCCGCGGAATAGCGGTTCGCGCCCTCGTGCTGGGCGTCCGTTCCCCGCGCCGCGAGGACATGGAGGTGCTCGACGTTCCCGAGCGAGCTCTGGCGGACCTGGTAGAAGCCGCTCCCGGGCACGATTCCCGCCCACCGATCGGGCCAGTGGAACCCGAGGTACCAGGCGGAGTTCCCGAAGCGGCTGTAGCCCCCGACGAATGTCCGGTCCCGGTCCACGAAGAAGCGCTTCTCGAAGTCGGCGACGATGGAGAGGACCGACGACTGTCCCGCGACGCCTCCCGTGAATGTGATCCGCTCCCCGCCGAGCCGCGTTCCTGCCTCCCCGCCCGCGAGGAGGGGATGGACGGTCGCGTACGTCCATCCCGGCAGGGGTTCCGCGCCCATCCTTCCCAGGCTGAGCCAGGAAAGGTCGAGATAGACGGGCACGCGGCTCTTCCCGTCGTACCCTTCGGGCAGCGTGAAGGAGTACCAGTACGCGTAGTCGGCGCCGAGGTCGTAGACGCGGACCTTTCCCTTCTCCCAGGGGAAATCCTCGAAGTGGGCGGAGTGCCGCGCCGGGTCGAGGACGGGCGGCTCGGGCCCGACAGCCGGATCGTAGGTGCGCCCTGCCGCGAGCACGTCGTGGACTTTCCGCCAGGTCGCGCCCGGGTGACGCTCGACGGCCCCCAGCGAACGCCGGAAGTCCTTCTCCGGAGCGTCGGCGGCCGCCCAGACGAGCCGCGCGAGATCCGGATCGTCCTGCCCGTGAGCGGGGCTGACCAGAAACGCCAGACCCGCGAGCGCGGCTCCCGCGTGGAAGAAGCGCCGCACCGCGGGCGCGACCCGTGGGCCCGGACTTCTCTCGCGGCTCCCGGGGCAAGCGGTTCGTTTGAGCATATCCCGCACGGGAAATGATGGCAGACCGGATCCACCCGGACAAGGGCCAAATCGCGAGCATGCGGAATCCGCGCGGCGAGGTAAGATCCCCGGCGAAGGAGCGTGTGGAGGCTAGCGAGGCGTGGCGCTCAAGACGGTTCGCGTGCCGGAGGCGATGGAGGGGGCCTTCGCGAAGGCGGAGGAGATCGTCAACCGCTACTTCCGGCAACGCAAGCACGACCCCGGGCACGGGACGATCGAGATCTTCGGCGAGCGATACGTCCTGGTGCGGGCCGCCTCCCTGTCCGTGGAGTTCTTCTCGCTCGTGGAAGACCTCTACGGCCCGGGACGCGCGGCGGAGGCGCAGGAGTTCTCCCGGAACATCCTCTTCGACCTCGCCCACTCCATCGGGAAGTCCGACGCGCAGAACTTCCATGGGAAGATGGGGCTCACGGACCCCATCGCGCGCCTCTCGGCCGGGCCGATCCACTTCGCCAACACCGGATGGGCGTTCGTCGACATCTTCCCGCAGTCCGTCCCGTCGGCGGACGAGACCTACTACCTGATCTACGATCACCCGTACTCCTTCGAGTCGGATGCCTGGCTGCGAGCGGGCAAGACGACCGAAGCGCCCGTCTGCATCATGAACTCGGGCTACTCTTCGGGGTGGTGCGAGGAGAGCTTCGGGATCGAGCTCGTGGCGACGGAGATTCTTTGCCGCGCGCGCGGGGACTCCTGCTGCCGGTTCATCATGGCCCCTCCGGGGCGCATTGAGGAGCATGTGCGGCGCTACAGCAAGGAGGGAGCGTCGCGCGGGTACGAAGTGCGCGCCTACCAGGTGCCGGACTTCTTCGCGCGCAAGCGCATGGAGGAGGAACTCCGGCGAGCGCGCGACGATCTGGAGAAGCGCGTCGAGGAGCGGACAGGAGAGCTCCGAGCGGAGATGGCCGAGCGGGCCGAGGTCGAGAAGAAGCTCCTGCACGCGCAGAAACTGGAGGCGGTCGGGAAACTCGCGGGCGGGATCGCCCACGACTTCAACAACCTCCTCGCGGTCGTCATGGGCAACACGGCGCTTCTGGCCCAGCGCCTCCGCGGCGATCCGTCCCTCGATCGGCACTTCTATGCGATCCAGCGGGCGGCCGAGCGAGGAGCGGAACTGACCCAGCAGCTCCTCGCGTTCAGCCGCGGAAAGGTTCGCTCCCGGGAAGTGCTCGACGTCTGCGCGATCGTCGCCGATCTGGAGCGCCTTCTCTCGCGCGTCATCGGCGAGGACGTGAAGCTCGTCGTGGCGCTCGCACCGGAACCGCTCCACGTCTCGATCGGCCGCGGAGAGCTCGACCAGGTGCTCATGAATCTCGTCGTCAACGCGCGCGACGCGATGCCCGCGGGCGGCGAGATTCGAATCGAGACCTCGAAGGTCCAGCTCGGCGGGGAGAGGGTCGCGGGGATGCCGGTGGTCGAACCCGGGCCCTACGTTCGCCTGTCGATCTCCGACACGGGAGTGGGGATGGACGAGGGGACGCTCGGCCACGTCTTCGAGCCGTTCTTCACCACCAAGGAGGACGGCCGGGGGACCGGGCTCGGGCTCGCGACGGTCTACGGGATCGTCCGGCATGCTGGCGGCAACGTGTCCGT
>JACQVV010000090.1 GCA_016209595.1 Planctomycetota bacterium | reverse complement strand
GGTCAAACCAGATCGACCAGTTCTCGATGTAGTAGAGGTCGTACTGGATTCGTTTCTTGAGCGAGGTGTTTCCACGCCAGCCGTTGACCTGGGCCCAGCCGGTAATTCCGGCCTTCATCCGGTGGCGGAGCATGTAGTTGGGGATCTGCTCACGGAACTGCTGAATGAAGACCGGTCGCTCCGGACGGGGCCCGACGATCGACATCTCTCCGCGAAGGACGTTCAGGAACTGCGGGAGCTCGTCGAGGCTGGTATTTCGCAAGAACGCCCCGAGCCCGGTCCGCCGCGGGTCGGCCGGGCGGGCCCAGACCGGCCCGCTCTCGCTCTCCGCGTCCACTGGCATCGTCCGGAACTTCAGCATGTCGAAGAGCCGGCCGTCGAGACCCATGCGCTTCTGGCGGTAGAAGACCGGTCCCGGCGAGGTGAGCTTGACGAGCGCGGCGAGGAGGGCCATCGGGAGGGCGAAGATCGCGAGCGCCGCGAGCGAGAAGGCGACGTCGGTAGCGCGCTTGAGCACGGTGTGCCAGCCGTGCAGCGGACTCTCCTGGAGGCTGATGACCGGCAGCCCGTCGAGCTCGCCGAAGTTCGAGTTGAGCGTCCGGAAGCTGAAGAAGTCGGGAACGATCCGGATGTCGACCATCTCGCGCGAGGCGTCGTCCACCAGGCGCTCGAGTTCGAGAAGGTCCCGGAAGGGCAGGGCGAAGAAGACCTGGTCCACGGTGCGCTTCCGGACCACGTCCACGAGATCGTCGTAGGTGCCGATGACCCTCACGCCGTGGATTTCGCGCCCGACCTTCTCGATGTCGGAGTCGAGGTAGCCGATGGGGCGGATCGCCGTCCAGGAGTTCCGGCGCAGCGTGTCGACGAGGTTCTGCGCCGCCTTGCCGGCGCCGACCACGAGGCAGTAGCGGAGGTTCCAGCCCTTGCTGCGGATCCAGCGGAGCAGCGAGCGAGCGCACGCCCTCTCCAGGGAGAGGAGAAGGAAGTTTGCCGTGACAAACAAGAGGAAGACCAGACGGCTGTAGACGGTGGCTTTGTAGAAGGTCGCCGCGGTGACCGTGACGAAGAGGAGGACGCCGTTCACCTTGAGGATGTCAAACGCCTCGCGAAGGATCGAGTCCTCTCGCCTCGGGACGTAGAGCTTCCCGTAGTGGTAGATGACCGCGCAGAGGGGGAGGAGTATGGGCAGGAACGCGAAGTACTCAACGAGCGGGGCGTGCGATTCGTGGGCGATGGGAATCCAGCCCATCTCGAACCGCACGGTGTACGCCGCGCCCCAGGCCGCCGTCGCCACGAGCATGTCCAGGGCGAAGAGGACGACCATGAGGACCTGGCTGTATCGCTTGAGCATGCCTAGCGGGGCTCCGCCCGAGCCCAACCAGTCATGCCACGCAGACGCACACGGTCACGGTCACGGTCACGGAAGACGACCACGGTCACGAACACGTTCACGCCGTGACCGTCGACCGTGACCGTCGACCGTGACCGATTCGAGCCAGCAAACTTGACTCATTCGTCAAGCTTTTCGCGGTTCTAGGCATCTGGCGACCGCCTCCGCCCCGCGAAGTCGCTCCCGAACGCGACCTGGCCATCTTCTCCCGCACTCCTACCGACCTTCTCCACGACACAGCGCTAGCCGCGGAACCGCGATCCGCCATCGCTACTGCTGGTATTCTAGGCATGTGCACAAGGGCCATTCAAGCCCTGAATACAATTTTTTTTCACGATCTTGGCGTATGCCTCTCGCCGAGCCCAAGATGTGGGGTAGGCACGCCGTGTGGGCCCACCGGCTGGCTCCTTCTAGAATGTGCTCAGCCCTCCTACGACCCCAGAAGATGTGGTCGGCACCGGGCCCGCGACCACCAGACATATCCACAGGGTCCCACCGACGCTACGAGGGTCCCGGGAGGTCGATCCGGGGACCCCGGACTCGCTTCTCCCATTCCTCGTACCACCTTGCCGCCTCCTCCAGCCTCTTCTCGACTTCCTCGGCGGCGAGCCCCTCCGACTCGAACCGGGCACGGAGCGTGAGGACCTTCTCCTGATAGGCCGCTTTCCGCGCCGCGGCGTTTCCGGCAGCCGCCTCGCGAACGCGGCGGAACCAGCGGGAGGATCGGTCGGCCTCGGACGAGGGAAGATCCTCGTCCTCGAGCCGCTCGCGGAAGCGGTCCGCGAGGCGGCGGATCCTCTCGGAGCGCTCCTCGCGGGCGCCGAGGTCCTTCTTCTTCTCCTCTTCCGGCGCCGCGGCCGACCTTTCCCAGGGCGAGGCCTCGTCCTCGTACGCGTCTTCATCCTGAGCTCGGGCCGGCGCGAGTCCCAGAAAGAGACCTCCGGCGGCCAGAACGAGCATCCCCGCGAGAATCCGTACCATGATGTCACTCCTGGGCGGTGAAAAGAGGCACGATCCTAGCGACCGTGGGCTCGCGGAGCAAGGGACCCGGCGACAACTCTCGCAGCCCTGCGCTTGTCCCCGGGATCCGGGCCGGATACGATCCGCGTGTTCGAATTTCCTCGGAGGCACGATGACAACCGAGCGATCCGGATCCGCCTTCACCGTCCCCATCGTGGTGGTCGCCGTCTCCGCCGCCGCGTTTGGCGCGCTTTTCTATGCCTACTGGAAATCGACGGAGTCCACGCGAGCGATCGCGGGTCTTCCGGCGGTCGCCGACTACCTGGCCGAGGACTTCGCGTCGGGCGGCGAGCCGCAGCTCTACCGCCACCACGCCACGAAGCCGATCCTCGACGACCCCGGCGGCACGGCGCCGGGCCTGGTCGAGCTCTACGACCGGTCGAAGGAAAACGTCAACCTGCGCCTGCTCTGCATGCAGCTCCTCGTCGCCATGATCGAGCAGGAGGCCGACGTGATGGACGACGCGGCGATGCTCCAGAAGGTCGCGGACATGGTGATCGCGGCGGCGACGGAGGGCGACGAGAGGCAGTTCAACTATGCCGTGTGGGCGGCCCGTCCCGACCGTCTGGGCCCGGAGCTCGTGAAGCCTTTCGGGGAGATGATGGTGACCCATCTCGCGGAGGGTCCCGCCTCCCGCGATCCGGGGGCGATTCGCCAGGGGCTCCGGCTCCTCCAGGCGACCCAGGACCCGGAGGCGGTCGTCTACTACGAGAAGGTCCTCGCCCGGAGCGACGATCAGCAGATCCGGATGGACGCCGTCAACTACATGAAGGAGATCAAGGACCCGAAGACCGTCTACGCGCTGGGGCGTCTCTTCACGGACCGGGACCCGGGCGTGGCGGAACTGGCGATCCAGTCGATGAAGGAGTTTCCGAGCCAGGGCGCCGCCGTCGACGAGGTCATGAACAAGGCGCTCCACGACGAGAAGGCCGAGGTCCGACAGGCTGCCGTCGGGATCATGGACGCCCTGGAGATGATCGACAAGCTCAAGGACGCCCTCTCGAACGACGACGAGGCCGTCGCCGTCGAGGCCGCAGACCGGCTCTCCAGGAGGAGGAAGACGGAGCACCCGAAGGTCATGGAGCGTCCTGGAGACATCCGGGATCGGATGCTCGATCTCGTGGCAAAGCTCAAGATTCCCGCGAGTTTCCTCCGGATGGGCCCGGCGCTCGCCCCCTTCGTGGGCCAGGACCAGCGGGACCGCTTCTTCGACGACTACCTCAACTCGGGACCCGACCCCCGGATCGTCTATGTCTATCTTCTCGGGGTCCTTGCCGAGCAGCAGGGGAGGAACGACGAGGAGCGCAGGGCGGATTTTCTTAAAATACGCGATCGGTGGATCGACGACCTGAAGGGCCTGCGGGAGGACATGAAGCCCCTCTACAAAGCCGCCCTCGGCCACATCGAGCAGCACGCGATCGAGGCCGAGTTCGAGGCGTGGGACCGCTACCGGGAAGCCGAGAAGGAGTTCGAGGCGGCGAAGGCGAGGTGCAAGGAGATCGGGGACGTCAAGAGCACGTTCACGGAGGCGGAGAGAGCCGAGATCGAGGCGCACCTCGTCAAGGCGAGGCAGGCTTACGAGTGGATCCAGAGCTCGAAGAACTCCGGGGATAGATTCGAGCGGGAGCTCGACAGGATCAAGGAGCTGAGCGACGGCGTCCGCAAGCAGGTCGTGATCGAGGACCACTGATCCCCACATCGCGGTCGCGGATGTGGTCGGCTTTTGGTCGTTCGACCACGACCACGACCACGACCACGAGAGCGCGACTTGCATGAGAACGACGGCACCCTGTTCTCTACACCCTGTACCCGGAAACTGGCAGCCTGTAGCCTGTAGCCCGTGATGACGCCTCGCGAGTCGTTCCGGCCGGTCGCCGTCCTCGCCGCGGTCCGCAGCCCGATCGGGAAGTTCCTGGGCGGTCTCGAACCCTTGACGGCCCGCGAGATCGCGGTTCCGGTGGTGAGAGCCGCCCTCGTCCGGGCCGGCGTCGAACCAGGGGAGGTGGGGCAGCTCGTCTTCGGGAACGCGCGCCAGGCGGGGGGCGGCCCGAACGTCGCGCGGCAGATCGGTCATTTCGCCGGGCTCCCCCAGGAGGTCCCCGCCTGCACTCTCAACATGGCCTGCGCGAGCGGACTCGCCGCGATCGAAAAGGCCGCGGACGCGATCCGCCTCGGCCGCGTCCGGGTCGCGGTGGCCGGCGGGACCGAGTCGATGAGCCGCCTCCCGTTCCTCCTGCCCCGCATGAGGCGGGGCCACCGGCTCGGGCACGACACGGTGGTGGACGGCATGTACCGGGACGGGTTCGATTGCCCCCTTTGCGGCCAGGTGATGGGACGGACGGCGGAGACCCTTGCGCAGGAGTATGGGATCGGCCGCCAAGAGCAGGACGAGTACGCGCTGGAGAGCCAGGCTCGCTGCCGCCGCGCGACGGAGGCGGGCCTCTGGTCGCAGGAGATCGTTCCCCTCGACGTGCCGCAGGGTCCCGGGCGCGAGGCGGTTCGGATCGAAGCGGACGAGCACCCGCGCCCCGACACGACGCTCGATCTGCTCGCGAAGCTCCCCCCCGTGTTCAAGGAGGGGGGCACGGTGCATTCGGGGAATTCCAGCGGGATCACGGACGGGGCGGGGGCGATCGTGCTCGCTTCGGAGGAATACGTCGCCTCCCGCGGCATGGAGCCTCTCGCCTGGGTGCGCGAGAGCGCCCAGGCCGGCGTGGACCCCGCCCGGATGGGGATCGGCCCGATTCCGGCCTTCCACGCCCTCGTCGCGGCCGGCGGGCCGCCCCTTTCCGCCTATGACCTCGTAGAGCTCAACGAGGCCTTTGCCGCCCAGGTCCTCGCGTGCCTGCGGGAGCTCCCGGTCCCGCGCGAGCGCCTGAACGTCAACGGAGGCGCCATCGCGCTCGGCCATCCGATCGGGGCGACGGGCGCGAGGATCGTCGTGACGCTCCTCGCCGAGATGGCCCGCCGCGGGGCCGGAGAGGGACTCGCGACCCTCTGCGTCAGCGGCGGGCTGGGTATGGCCGTGCGGTTCACGAGGCCGTAGACACGGGTCCGAGTTCCGCCCACCGCTGCCGGGGGGACTCTCGCCTGGTCCGATCTTCCGCCTTGTGCTACCTTTAACACCAGCACGCCCGGGAGATGCTCTTGGTCCATCCTCGTCCCACGTTCTGGTCGCGCCGGATGCCTCGAATCGTGGCGTGGGGGATGGTGGTGCTCGCGGCCGGGGCGCTCGCCTGGGCCGCCGGGGACCGCTTCCTCCAGGCGAGGGCGGGGGACGGCGGCGCCCGCGCGAATGGATCCGCGGGCGGCGGGCGCGCCGCGACGGTGTCCGGCGACTCGGCACCGCCCGAGGTGCCCGGGCGAACTTCGGCGCCGGAGGCGGCGCCGATTCATCCGTCGGGCCACGTCTTGCCGGGGCGAGCGGCGACGATTTGCTCTGCCGTGAAGGCGCGGGTCCTCGCCCACGCGCTCCGGGTGGGAGCCGAGGTCTCGGCGGACATGGAGCTCGTGACGCTCGACTCGCGCGAGGTGGACCACCGGATCGCGGATCTCGCCCTGCGCCTCGTGGCGGTGGAGGCCGAGCGGAAGGCCGTGGGAAAGAAGATCGACCTCGTGGCGATCGAGAAGGAGTCCCTGGCAGCGAGCCTGCGGAGGATCGAGGCCGAGCGGACGGCCCTGGAGGCCCGGATCGAGCGGGCGGCGGTCTGGCTGGTCGAGACCGAGAGGGACCTCGCGCAGCAGGAGGCGGTGATCGCGCGCTCGCCCGGCGCCATCTCGGAGGATGTCGTCCGGCGGGCGCGGACCGCGCGGGACATGGCCGAACAGGACCACCGCGCCCTCGTCGCGGACCGCGGGCGTCTGGAAGAGGAGCGGACCGCGACCCTCCTCTCGGAAACCGCGAGCGACAAGGAGCGCGAGGGGCTGGAGGTCGAGCTCGAGATCCTCGACGGGAAGCGGGCGCTTCTGGAGAACGACCGCGCGAAGGCGATGAAAGACTCCACGGACTACCGGATCCGACCGCCCTTCGCCGGGATCGTGGCCGAGCGCCACGTCGAGGCCGGCGAGGAGGTGGCGCCGGGAGCTCCCCTCTTCGAGGTCGTGGATGCCGAGACGGTCCGCGTGGAGTTCTTCGTCTCGCAGCGGAAACGGCCCGGGATCCTCGCCGGGACGCGGATCGCGGTCTCGGCGGAGTCCTTCCCGGGCGTCCGCTTCGGAGGGACGGTCGTCGAGGTCGCCCCGCGGGCGGAGCCTCGGACGCACAAGTACCGCGTGGTTCTGGAAACTCCGGCCCGTTCCGGCGATCCAGGTTCGGAGGACGCCCGGCTCTGGCCCGGGATGATCGTCGAGGTCCTCATCGAGGGAGGGGGCGGGTGACGAACGAGCGGCCGGAGGGCGGGGAGAACGAGACGGGGGCACGGGGACCGGTCCTGCGCGTGCTCGAGGGCGAGGAAGCGGGGCGGGTCATCGTCCTCGCTCCCGGGGCGGAGCGCACGTTGGGCGGCGAAGGCTCGGACGAGAAGGTCCTCGCTGCCGAGGTTGGGCCCGTCGTCCGGGTGGCGGTGTCCGAGGACTCGAGCCGGGTGGTCGTGGAAGACCTCACCGGCCGGGGAGTGCTGGTCAACCACCTCAAGTTCTGCGACAGGCGCCTCGTGGACGGCGACCTCTTTGTCGCGGGAGATGCGGTCCTCCTCTACGCGGAGAACGTTGACCTCGCCCGCGCCTCCGCCGCGGCGGGGGAACGCCGGGGGACGCCCGGGCTCCTGCCGGTGCCGCGCCTCTTCCACTCCGTCTACCGCGAGGGACCCTTCGAGGAATGCCTCGTCTGCTCGGAGTCTCTCCGCGCGCCGTTCCGGCAGTACTTCGTGGAAAAAGTCTTCCGCGGCCGGGAGGTGATCCTGGAGGCGGCGATCTGCGTCCCCTGCATGCTGAAGATGCAGGGGGAGTTCAGCGAGGAGAGCCGGGAGCGCCTGGAGGCCTTCGGCCGGCAGAGGATGGGGCAGTCGAAGCACTCGTTCGTGCGCTGCGATCTCTGCTCCGCCCCGCGGGGGGACACGGGCGAGATGAACCTGATCGGTGCCTTCGTCGGCCGCTGGCTCGTCCGCGACGGTGTCTTCCTTCTCTGCGAGACGTGCGTGCTCGCGATCCAGGAGCTCCTCTCGCAGAAGACGAGGGACGTCCACCGGGAGTTCCTCGACGACCGGTTCCCCGGCGTCCCCTACGACCTGGACGTGCCCAGCCCGATCTTCCTGTAAGAGTTTGTCCAACCGGGGTCGGTCACGGCCGGCGATCACGGCGGCGCGCTTGCAAAGCCACGCCCGGACCATCTCCGTCAGGGAACCTGTTCCGCAGCCGTGGGGGTGGAGGCTCGCGGATCGGGCAAGACAAAAGTGCACAGATTGAACGCATCTTGCGAAGGCGCCGCGAGACGCGGCCCCTGGAGCATAACGTACGACAGTTTGGAGGATTACGCCTTGGGGCCCCCGTCCGCAAATCCGGGGCACGGTTGTTGCAAGGTAGAAGATTCGTGCTTGTTGCGTGCCGGGATGGCGGCTTTGTTCGTCGCCGGTGTGGTTCTTTGCTTCACTCCCTAAGGGATAGGGTCATGGCTGATTCCAGCACCGGAGCCGGATCCGAGGAGAAGAACGCGGACGTCGTCGAGCGCCTCCTCGAGAGAGTCGCTCACCTGGAACGGCGACAGCGGAGAGCGAGGGCCTGGGCCACGTCGGCGCTCGTGCTCCTCGCCGCCCTGGTGACGCTTGCGGCCGTGCGGGTCAAGTCCGCCGACTTCGAGATCTGGCCCAACCCCTTCCCTGGCGGGGCCGGCGACGATTCCGCCCGCCTCCGCATGGTCGGCAACGACTCGGCGAATACCCCCAAGGCCATGCAGCTCCAGAACGTGACCGACAACGCCACGCCCGACGAGTACCGCCTCGACATCCAGGACGACGGCGGCACGCCGCGCGTCACGGTCGACGACGACGGCAACGTCGGCATCGGTGTGACGGCTCCGGGGGCGCGCCTCGATATCGCCGGCGACGGGCAAACGGTCCTCTTCCCCAGGAAGTCAACGGCCGGCGACCCCGCCGGTTCGAACGGGATGGTCTACTACAACGCGAACTCGAACAAGTTCCGGGTGTTCGAGAACGGGACGTGGAACGACCTCGTCGTCCAGCCCACGGGCGGGGGCTGGTCGGACGACGGCGCCATCGTTCGCCTCCTCACCGCGACCGACCGGGTCGGGATCGGGACGGCGGCGCCGGACGGCTCGGCCGCCCTCGAGATCGTGTCCACGACCCGGGCCTTCCTCCCTCCTCGGATGACCCAGGGCCAGCGGGACTCCATCGTGGCTCCCAAGCGCGGCATGATCGTCTACGACACGACGTCCGACGAGCTCAACGTCTACGACGGAGCCAACTGGGTGGCCCTGACCACCGTCGCGCCGTCGGCGGGACAGACGCCGACCATCTACGGAGCGAACGGGGGCGCGGGCGGCTTGCAGATCATCACCATCGACCGCACAACGGGCATCGCAACCCTCGTTGGCAGCGGAACCTCCGCCGTCGTGGGCCTCGCCTACAACCGGAACACCGGCGTCCTCTACGGAGTAGCGTCCACTGGCGACGATTTCCTCATCATCGAGAAGTCGACGGGGGCGACCACGAACGTCGGAAACCTGGGTTTCACTATCGTGGAAGGCCTCGCCTTCGACCCCAACACCAACACGCTCTACGGTTCGGACATCTCGACCGATCAGCTCATCCGGATCAACACCGCCACGGGCGCGGGGACGGCCGTCGGTCCCCTGGGCTTGGCCAGTGTCGAGGGTCTCGCCTTCGACCCGAACACCAACACCCTCTACGGCACGGACCTCGGCATCGACAAGATAGTCACCATCAACACGGCCACCGGGGCCGCCTCCCAGCTGGGCGCCACCCTGGGCTACGGCCAAGTCGCCGGCCTCGCTGTTGCCTCCACGCCCGTGCCGGCCCCTCCCCCGCCCCTCTACGCATCGGATACGGGCCTCGACGAGCTCATCACCATCGACCGTAACACGGGCGTCGGAACCTCCGTCGGCGCCCTCGGGTACGCCCGGGTCGAGGGCCTCGCCTACAACCGGAACACGGGCGTCCTCTACGGATCGGACGTGCCCGGCAACCGGATCATCATCATCAACAAGTCGACCGGGGCGAGCATGCCCGTCGGAGCCACGGGTTTCGCTTCCGTCGACGGCCTCGATTACGACCCCAACACGAACACGCTCTACGGGACGGACACCTCGACCGATCAGCTCATCCGGATCAACACGGGGACCGGAGTCGGGACGGCCATCGGTCCCCTGGGCTTCACCGATGTCTCGGGCCTCGCCTTCGACCCCAACACGAACACGCTCTACGGTTCGAACAACTCGACCGATCAGCTCATCCGGATCAACACCGCCACGGGCGCGGGGACGGCCATCGGTCCCCTGGGTTTCACGGGCGTCGAGGGCCTCGCCTTCGACCCCAACACGAACATCCTCTACGGTGTGGACATCACTACCGACAGGCTCCTCACCATCAACACCGCCACGGGGGCCGCCTCCCAGGTGGCCGGCGTCCTGGGCTTCCTAATCGTCTACGGCCTCGCCCCCAACCCCGACTGAGAGCGTGAGCAGGAATCCCGGACCGAGCCAGGCGGTCGAGACGGCCCCGGATGCAAGGCGCCGCGACGACGCATACTCGTCGTATTCGGAGGAGCGGCAACGCCGCAGACGGGGCCGTATCGGCCGTCTGGCGACGGGAGGGGTTTCTGCTCACGCTCTGAGACAGAGAGGATCCCGAAACCGCGCCCCGTCCGGATCCGTGGGGTCAGCCAGCCCAGCAAGGCGAATTGGAGCGGGCAGAGGACCGCCACCGCGGTACTTGCCTCGCAACTACCGTCACCGGCGCTCGCGATGTCGGGAAGACCGGGTAGCGGTTACTCGCGGTCTCGACTTTGAGGACCGGTACGTCTACTTGACGCTCAAGATCCGGGATCTCTTGCGATTCGGATCTGGAATCGGTACTGTTTTCTCATGAAAACGGTATCAGTCGACGAGCTGAAACGGAACCTGTCAGCCGTCCTTGCCGAGGCGGCGCGGGGCGAGAGGATCATCATCACGCGCCACAAGCGGCCCATTGCCGCTCTCTCGCCAGCTCACGGAGAACACGAGCACCAGGGCGTGCGGTTCGGACAAGGGAGCCTCGCGCCGCTCTTCCGGCGCGCGACGAAGGGGAAGTACCTCGAGGTCCTCGAGCAGGACCGGAGGGGAAGGGAAGGCGAGTAGCCGATCGTGCCTGCCCGCCGTTTCTACGTCGACACGTCGGCGTACCTGTGCATCCTTCTCGGCGAGACGGGGCACGATCCACTCGCCCGCGAACTGGCAGGCTCCTCGATACTCTCGAGCTGTCTGCTCGTCTTGGAGGCGCATCGTACGCTCGTTCGCCTGGCGCGAGACCGGTTCCTTTCTGCGAGCGATCTCCAGCTCGCGCTCGACCGACTTGATGCCGACCTGTCCGTGTTTCTCTTCCACGATCTCACCCTTGGCCTCTGCCGGCAACGCACGATGCCCGTCGTCACCACCCCTCGCTCCCTCGACCTCGCCCATCTGCGAACAGCCGTCGCGATCCACGCGAGGGACCCTCTGACGAGATTCGTCAGCCTCGACGCGGTCCAAAACCACGCGGCCCGCGAGATGGGCCTGCCGGTGTGAGCGGGCGAGACCTCCTCGAACAACTGTTTCTTTGCCTCGGCAAGGGCGGGGTTTTGGGCATCATCCCCGGAACCAGTGCGCGACGGGCCGGAAGAGGAACTCCTCGACCGGGATTCCGTCCCCGCCCACGAGAAACAACCGTTTCGGCTTGAACGCCGCCGCAAAGGCCGCGAGTCCGGGCAGGGTGTCGCGGCTCCGGCCGCTCTTCACCTCGAGCGCGGCGACGGCGCGACCGGCCCGCACCACGAAGTCGACCTCGAGATTTCGGTCGCGCCAGTAGAAGAGTTCGCATTCCCGCGCGGCGGCAGCGTTGGCGAGGTGGGCGCCGACAGCCGACTCCACCAGGCGTCCCCAGAACTCCCGATCCTCGCGTGCCTCCTTGAGCGAATAGCCGGACTGCGACGCGAGGAGCGCGGTGTTCAGCACCTGGAGCTTGGGGCTCCAGCCCCGCTGCCGCACGGCCTGACCGGCGAACTTGGCGAGCCCGATCAGAAGTCCGGCGCCTCCCAGAAGCTCGAGGTAATGCGCGAGCGTCGTGGTGTTGCCGGCGTCCACAAGCTGGCCGAGCATCTTGTTGTACGAGAGCACCTGTCCGGAGTACCGGCAGCCCAGCTCGAAGAGGCGGCGGAGGAGTGCCGGCTTGTCCACACGGCTGAGCAGGAGGACGTCGCGGGCGATCGTCGTTTCCACCAAATGAAAGGGCGCGAATCGGCACCATGAATCGGCGGATGATCGCCGGCGCTGGCAAGGCGCGGCCCCGAACACCGTAGCGCAGCTACATGGAGGGGCCGCAACGCCGCCAGCGGCGGCGAGGGCCGCCGAGGCGTTGTGCGGAATCGCGCCCTTTCATTTAGAGCGTCGAGGACATAGCGCCGCCAGCGGGCCGGGTCGCGCGCGAGCGGGGCGGCGCCCGGATAGCCTCCGAAGTAAAGGTACTGGTCGAGCGTGAAGCCGAACGCGGCGCGCATCTCCGCGAGGGACCAGTGCGGGAGGTGGAGAATCTCGAAGCGGCCTGCGAGGCTCTCCGTAAGGCCCTGCTCGACGAGGAGCGGGGAGGAACCGAGCAGCACCACCTTTACCCTTCGCCTGGCCCGCGTGTCCTCGTCCCAGAGGCGCTTGACGGCCTCGGACCAGCCTGCGGCCTTCTGCACCTCGTCGAGCGCCAGGATGGCCGCCTTTCGCCCCGCGGCAAGGCGCGCCGCCTCCCACTGTGCCGCGTTCCACTCGGGCCCGCGCAGCGTCGGCTCGTCGGCGCTGGCGAAGCGTACCGGAACCTTGACGCTCTCGATGACCTGCTGCACGACGGTCGTCTTCCCCACCTGCCGGGCGCCCGCGACGACCTGGATGAACCGTCGCGGCTCGGCAAGCCGGCGGGCGAGTTCGGCGGCGTGGGGGCGCTGGAAGGGCCTTGACGATTTGCTCATTGCGTTGAGTATTTTCACTCAAGGTCCTTCGTAACGCGAGGGCTGTCCGGGATCTCGCCCCGCCTTTCCGGCCGCGCGTCCTACCCGCGGCGGCGGCGGCGGCCTCCGCACGCGTTCGCTCGGCGTTCTTTTCGAGGAGCCGCGCGAGGACCACGTCCCGAACCTCGTCGGGCCACCGGCAGCGCCGGGGCTTCCTCTTGTCGCCCCACTCCTCCTCGTCGTAGTCGCCTGACGGCCCCAGGGGCTAGACCCGGGGCTAGACAAAAGTGCACAGATTGAACGCATCTTGCGAAGGCACCGCGAGGCGCAGCCCTTGGATCGTAACGTACTACGGCTTGGCGGATTACGCCCTGGGGCGTCCGTGCGCAAGTCCTTGGCACGGTTGTTGCGACATAGAAGATCCGCGTTTGTTGCGTGCCGGGACGGCGGCTTTCTTCGTCGCCCGTGTGGCTCTGTGCGTCACTCCCCAAAGGAAGGAGAACAAACGATGGCAGAGATGCTGCGCAGGGGAGAGTCTTCGCGGAAGCACCAGGGCGCTGCCCGCCGCCACCAGAGGTTGGCTCGCAGGGTGAAGGGGTGTGGCGTGTACGCCGATCGGATCGAGGCCCCGAAGCAGTCGCTCGCGCAGGCGAGGGCGCGAACCGCGGATCTCCTGGAGAAGGAAGAGGACGCAAACGACGACTTCATCCTGGCCGACAAGGATCTCGACGGCGACGTGAAGACTACGTTCGAGCAGGCGGGGCAGTACGATCGAGAACACCCTGGCGAGCGCGTTCAGGCGGCTCTCTTCCCCGATGGCACCTTCACGCCGATCACCCGGGCTCACCGCGAGACGAAGGAGCCCGACCTCGTCGACCAGCTTGCGACCCGCATCGAACGGCTCGGGAAAGAGCACCCTCTATTCCCGAACGCGGCGCGGCTCCGGCAGCTGGCCGAAGCGTCGAGGCAGGCCGCCCGCAAGTGGCGCGAAGCGCAAAGCGCGCGCAAGGCGGGCGAGGACAACGAGGACTTCTACAAGAGCGATCTGCGCCGCCAGTACGAGGCGAACTACCACGACACCCGCGCAAATCTAGGCCGGGCAACCGCGGAGCGGATCTTCCCCTCCCTGCGGGCCCAATCCACGGTCCGCGAGGAAGAGGAAGAGGACAAGGAAAAGGAAGAGGCCGAGGCGGACGTGGAAAAGGACAAGGAAGAGGCCGAGGCGGACGTGGAGAAGGACGAGACTCGCCGGGAGGAGGAGAAATAGCACGACGAGAGCGGCGGGGGGGAGCCGCCTCTCCCCCCGCGAAGGGCGCCCGACCCGGTTGCGGGCCCGCGAAGGGCTCCGAGCGGACGCGGAGAAGCGCGGGAAGGACGTTCCCTGCCCCCGCGCGACCGCGGAAGGCCGTGGCTCTCCCGGTCTGCGTCCTTGCGGGAGCGCGGAACGGCGGCTTTGTCCCGTGTCCGCGATCCCGGCAAGCGCGCGACCCCGAACGACACCCTTCCTTCGGCCCTCGCGCGCCACGAGGGTCGGGCAGAATCCGTTTTCGCGCCTCTCCGCGGCCGCGGAATGGCGGGATCGGGACCTTTCACGCCTGCGCGCGGACGCGGAAGGTCGCGATCCCGCCTTCTTGCGGCCTCCGGCGGCCGTGTGATGCCCCTGACAGACCTTTCGACGGGGCTCCGCGCGCCCGGGGGTTCTTCGGAACTACCGTCACCGGCGGCCGCTTCTTCAGCCGCGAGACGCCCGCAAGCCACTATTCGTTAGATGACAAATTAGATGACAAAGGAGACGGCCGTGTTCGCCTCAACCGCGGTTCCACGAATGATCTGCCTCACGGCGCTCGCTGCCCTCGCCTGGCCGGCGGTGCTCCCGGCGCAGACCGACTCGGTCCAGATCAAGACCTACGACGGCGCGGCCCAGCAGCCGCGTCTCGTCGTGACGACGAGCACGGCGGGGCAGCACGCCTCGATTCGCGTGGAGAACGGGCTCCTCCGCCTCTCCTCGACCGCGCCGCTGGGCACGGCGGCCGCCGGCGACCTGCGGTGGGACAGCGGGGCGACCGAGGTTCGCTACTACGACGGGGCCGCTTGGCAGGCCGTCGCGTCCAAGACGTACGGCTCGTCGAACTACCTGGCGCGGAACGCCGCCGACACGAGCTCTGCATCCTTCGCGGGCTTCCTCTACAACCTGAGCAATACGAACGGCACCTCGGGGAGTGGGGCTCTCCGCGGGTCCCTTTCCGGGGGGAGCTTCTCGAACGGCACGCACTATGGCCTCTATGGGGAGTCGAACCGCTCCGACGACTCCCTGGATGCGGCAGCGCTCTACAACCTGGGAGTCACTGGAAGAGCTAGCGGCGCCAGCTCGGTCGCCGGCACGACGACCCGGAACTACGGCCTGTATGGCTACTCCGCGGGTACGGGGACGGACGGAACAACGCTGAACTTCGCGGTTTACGGGGAGGCTGTGGGCGGGGGGAGTTCGAACAACTACGGAGTCTACGGATACGCGACCGGAGCCACGACCGGGACGAACTACGGTGTCTACGGAAGGGCCGTGAACGGCGGGACGAACTGGGCCGGCTACTTCTTTGGAACGGTCTATGTCACCGGCACGGAGGCTCAGCAGCTCTGGGTCACGACATCGGGCTCGGGCGGAGGGCAGGCGATCTACGCCTCCAACTCCGGGGCCGGCGGGAGCGTCGTACGCCATGGAGTCTATTCCGGGTGTACGGGGGGCGGGGCGTCGACGACGAACATCGGCATCGAGGGGGCCGCCTCGGGTGCCACCACGAACTGGGGGGGGCGCTTCGTGGTCACGGGGGGCGGAACATCGACCGTCCTCGACACGGTCGTCCTGGACCGGCAGCCGACAGGAGGATTTGCCGCCGCGGGGATCGGCACGGCTCTCCTCTTCCGGACCTCGGACGACTTTGGGGTAATCGAGCAGGCGGCCCGGATCTCAGGCCTCCTGACCACCGTGACGGACGGGAGCGAGGCGAGCGCCCTCACTTTCCAGACCCGGAGCGCGGGAGGAGCCCTCACCGAGCGCATGCGGATCCAGGCGACAGGCGAGCTCGTCCCGGGGGCGGACGATCTCTACGACCTTGGCACATCGACGCTGCGCTGGCGAAACCTCTACTTGACCGGAAGCCTCACGGCAGAGAACAGCTCTGGGTGCGAGTTCGTCGCGGCGGAATTCTTGAACTTCAATCTCACAGCGGCCGTTGAGAACCTGGCGTCGATCTCGCTGACGCTGGGCGCTCCCGGCTACGTCATCGTCTACTTCGATGGGGCTTTGGTCTGGCAGAGTTTGGGATCGACCGTGGCTCTCGGTATCGGCGACGACGCGGTCACCATGGACAGGGACGTGCTACTGGTAGGCCCCACCAACGGCGGTGCTGTGGAGGATGAGAGCTTCAGCCTCTCGTGGGTCTACCAGATCGCCGCGGCAGGCACCTACACGTTCTACGCCCTCGGGTCGTCCACAAGTGACACCAAGGAGGACGTGCGCGATTGTTTCCTGCACGCGATCTACGTGCCCATCAGGTACTGATCGCAAGACTCGGTTCCCTCGCCGATCCGAGCCGGGTCAGGTGATACATGCGCGAGGGGACGGTGACCGTCGCTGGACTCCTCCGCCGACAGGTCGGGCTCGATCGCCCCGGCCGGAGCGGGGACGGCCGTCGGTCCCCTGGGCTTCGCAGTCGTCCAGGGTCTCGCCCCAAACCCCGACTGAGACGGAGAGGAAAGCCCGTCACCGCGTAGAACGGGTAGATACCCGCGCGGAGAGTCGCTCTGCGCGGCCGGCTGCATGGGCTCCTCCTTCGCCAGCCAGGGGTAGACGATCTCCGCCACGAGGCTCCCCACGATCGGCGCGAGCATCGTATGGTCGACCTACCTGGGAGGCTTCTGGAGGGCCACCTGCCCGTCGCAGAGCCGGGTCACCGCCTCGCGCATGTCGCGCTCGAACTGGGCGTGGCCGAGCTGCATCTCCCGCTGGCCCTCCGCCAGCTCGCCGAGCGTCTTCTCAGTCCTCGCCTGCGCTTCCTCGAGTTCTCTCGCTGTCCGCATGCCCCTCCCCCTTTCTTCCCTTTCTCCCGGCACGCGATGCGACCCGGACCTCGCGGAAGTATGGCCGGGGCATCTCGATCCGGGCGACAACTCGGACGACAAACTTGGCGAATCGGGCGACGCCGCGGATTCTCCGGTGCTCCAGGCGTACTCCGGAGCCGGCCAACTTCCGGCGCCGGGAGCGGTGTCGTTGCCGTTGCGGCGGCGCGGGGTTACTCTCTGGGAGAAAAGTTGAGGAGGAAATCGCCGATGACCGACGGCAAGGCAATTGCTCCGACCCGGGAGCTCCCGTACTTCGCCGAGTGGGAGGAACCGTTGAGCGGACTTCAGGGGAGGGAATCGAAGCAGGTAGAGGACGTGCTCCGGCGGCACTTCGACCTGGGGGCGAACGAGGCCACCAGAGAAGAACCGGTCTGCTACGACCGCCGGGACCTCCGGCATGCAATCACACCCGATGTCTTCGTCGTCCTCGGGGTCCCGAGCCGGATCCGGGAGAGGTATCTCCCCTGGACGGAGGGGAAGCCGCCGGACTGGGCGCTCGAGGTGGCCTCAAGCTCGACCGCGGAGCGAGACAGGACGGACAAGCTCACCGTCTATCATGCCCTGGGAGTCCGCGAGGTCTTCCTGTTCGACCCGACCGGGGAATTCCACCCCCAGGTCCTCGCTGGATACAGCTGGGCCCCCGAGGGGTACCAGCCGATCGAACCGGAAGGGGAGCGCTTCTCGAGCGAGAAGCTGGGTCTCCTCCTGGAGGCAGAGTCCTACCGCGAGGACAAGGTGCTCTACTACCGCCTCCGCTTCGTGGACCCGACGACGGGAGAGCGGCTGCCCACCACCGAGGAGATCGCGAAGAGCACGCGAGAGGCGCTCGAAGAGAACGCTCAGGCGCTTCGCCAGAAGGACCAGGCGCTTCGCCAGAAGGACCAGGCGCTTCGCCAGAAGGACCAGGCGCTCGTGCAGAACGCTCAGGCGCTTCGCCAGAAGGACCAGGCGCTCGCGGAGAAGGAGCGCTTGATCCAGGATCTCAGGCGCAAGCTGGGCGAAGTCTGACCCTTCGCTCCGCTCAGGGCAAGCTGGGTCCGCCCGGCAGGCGCCTCGAAGCGCCTTTCCGCGAACAGACTGCTCGGCGACCCACAAAACCCATGCCTGGGTGTCCAGGACGATCACGGAACGGCGTCGTCCCAGAGATCGACGAGCGGCTCGTCGAAGTCCTCGGCCACGGATACCACGGATCCTCGGAGAGGATGGCGCGAGCTCCGATCGGCGGGAGCCGGCAGTTCGGGGACGATCCTCGCGATCGGCTTCCCGCGGCGCGTGACGACGATCTGCTCGCCCCCCTCGACCCTCTCGAGCAAAGGGCCTAGGAGCCTGTCGCGGAAAGCCATTCGGGCTGCGCGGGGCGCTTTCGGCCGATCTCTTCGTTGCTCGGGCGCGGCGTAGCAGGGCTACGCCTGGCGCCCTCGCGCCTCGATCTCGGCCGAAATCGCTC
>JACQVV010000089.1 GCA_016209595.1 Planctomycetota bacterium | reverse complement strand
TCCCGCTCCCGCGCGTGGACATCGAGGACCCGGCGCGCCTGTCGCACGAGATATCGCGCGGTCCCCGCGAAGCCCCGGCGCTGGAGGGACGCGAGGTCCGGACCCCGCGCCAGGCGCTCGAGGACCGGGGCGAACGGCCCTCGCCGCGCGTCGGGCGCCGGGCCGCCGCGCCCGTAGTGCGGAACTCGGAACGCCGGGAGGTCGGGGGCCCCCGGGCGGCGATCGCGCATCTCTCGGTTGAAGTCGTCCAGGATCGTCTGGTACGCCTCGTCCCCCTGCATCTTGTTGAAGACCACGAGCACCTCGCGGTCGAGGTCCAGGGCGAGCGACAGGTACTCCAGCGGCCTCCGGTCGAGGTATTTCTGATCGGTCGTCACGAGGACGAGCAGATCGGCCGCGTAGAGAAGGTCGAGTCCGACCCGGGCGTTCTCCGTCACGGTGCTGTCCACGTCGGGAGAATCGACGAGCAGGATGCCGGCGAGACGATCCTCGCCGTGGAGCGCGAAGAAAGCGCGGCGCTCGGGAAGGGAAGCCAGGAGCTCCGCCGGGTCGCCCAGCGGTCGGACAGCGTAGCCCGGGAGCAGGGTTCCGGCGCGGAGGACGTCCTCGTGTCGCTCGTGCAGGTAAAAAGCCGGCGCCTTCGTCGCTCCCGCCGTCTCGTCGACGGGCGAGACCGCCCGGCCGGCGAGGTGGTTGAAACAGGTGGACTTCCCGACGTTTGTCCCGCCGGCTACCGCGACCACGAGCGGGGCGGCCAGCTCCCGCCGCGCCTCGTGGGTGAGCTTCCCGGAGACGAGACGGCGACACTCCTCGAGGTTCGCCTGGGCCTCGCCGTGGTACGAGGTCCCGTCGAGGAACCGGAGCGCCCCCAGGTCCCTCTCTATTCCTTCCAGGAGAGGGACGAGCTCGGAGGAGCGGAGAGCCTGGTTCACTGCCCGCGCGGAACGAGAACGACGTCTTGCAAATAGAGTCTCACGGCGTCCCGCGAGACACCCCCCTCGGCTCCCAGCGCCTCCCGGAAGGCGGGGTCGTGTTCTTCCACGTAGACGAAGGCCGCGAGGTGCCCCCCCGCCGCAAGGACTCCCAGCCGGTCGAGGTCGGGATCGGTGAGGCCGTTCGCCTTCGACTGGAAGTGCCGCCACGCGCCGAGCGCCTTCTCCCAGGCCTCGCGCTCTTCGGCGAAGGTGTGGACGTACTCCTTCGCGGCCGGAAAGCGTGCGGCGAAAGTCTCCTTCCGCCACTTCGCCCTCGTCGCGGCGTAGACGAGCCAGGAGTCCGTGACCGGGTTCTTCTCACTCGTAGCGAGCACGATCGAGAGCCTGCCGCCCTCGCCCTCCCGGACGGTCGCGAGCTTCGCCAGCCGCGTGCGGCGGACTTCCTGCCCCGCGTGGCGCGCGACCCAGGCGAGATCCTGCCACGCGCTCTCGAGATCGGGCGCCTCGACGATCGCACGGAGGTAGCCGTCCCTCGCGCCCTCGAACTTCCCTTCCCGCTCGTCGCACTTGGCGAAATAGCGGAGCGCGTGAGGATCGCGGGGCCTCTTTTCAAGGATAGCGGCCAGCGCCTCGCGGGCACCGGCCAGATCCCAGAGGAGGAGCCGGCAGGCCCCGCGGTAGAGGAGCGCGGCGGCCGGCGGCGTCGGGAGCGCGTCCAGTTCCGCTTGCGCGGCCGCGGGATCCCCCGCCTCGAACGCCGCCTGGGCGGCGAGGAGCGCCTCGGGCGCTTCCTCCTCGGGACCGACCAGCGGCGGCAGCTTGTGGTTCTCCAGGAGGACGACAAGCCCCCTCGCGACCTGGTGTTCCGGCTCCTTTGTCAGTATCAGCCAGGCCTGGTCCTTTGCCAGGTGAACCACGCTCTCCCCGTCCACCTCCACGGCGCCGAGCTCGGCGAGTTCCAGGCAAGCCCGCGCGACGTCGAGCCGGAGCTGGGTCGAGTCGGGCTCCTCCTTGAGGACCTCGAGGTAGGCCCGGATCTTCCCCTTCCGGTTCTCGATCTGTCGTCGGGCGGCCTCGGAAGCGGCCTCGTCGTCGCCCAAAGCCCAGGGCGCCGCCAGGGCGCACAGCGAGAACACGGCGGGGAGAACTCGTGACATCACATGAGGCTACGCCGCGCCTCGCGGTATCGCAAGATCGCGACGGAGGGGCGCGCCCGGGCCGTCACCTTTCCAGAGCGCGCTCCGCGAGTGCCTCGCGCTGCTCGGGCGTGAGGACGTCGCCGAACCGGCGGAGCGCCTCGACCCGGATCCCGAAAATCTTCGCCCGGAGCTCGCCGATCCTGGCGTTCAGGGCCTCGATCCGGGCGGCATCGGGCTCGGGCCTGAAGACCTCGCCGCGGAGCTCCCCTACCGCGCCGGCGAGCTCCCCCTCGAGGCTTTCCCGCTCGGTCTCGAGATCCTTCACCCGGTCGAGGACCTGCGTGCGCTGCTCATCGGAGAGACCGAGCTCGTCGGCGAGGTCCTGCGGAACATCATCCTCGGGGCCCGGGAGGGCGGTACTCGCGACGATCTTGTAGATCCGCGGCGGGTGCGATGCCAGATACCGGTACAGGTGGCCTGCCAGGCTAGCGACGAGCGCCCCGATCAGAAAGAGGTGCAGGGAGCTGGGTCGGTTCATGGGTCCTTCCCTTCGTCTTTCTCGATCTCTCTCTCGCGTCTCTCTTTTTCGAGCTCCTCGACCGGGTCGGCGACCCGGCCGTCGAGGAGCGGCACCGCATCGCGGACCACGATGTCCGGGTCGAGGTACCACGCGTCGTAGTCGATCTCGTCGATGACGCGCTCCTCGGGTGTCGGCGGCGGAGCGCCGTGGATGTCCTGTTCCGGCGACCGCGAGATGGGGAAGAGGATCGCCGCCGTGATGAGGAACCCGGCGGCCGCGGAACCGAGGAACCGGAGGGTCCCCTGCGCGGGGAGCGCCGGCCGCGGCACGGCGAGCGTCGAGGCGATCCTCCCCCAGAGGGGTCCGGGAGCGGGCGGAGCCGCGATCTTCCCGAGCTCTTCGTGAAGGTTCTTGAGCGTCTGGAGTTCGGCCCGGCAGCCCGGGCACTCCTTGAGGTGCTGGCGGATCCTCCAGCGGGCGTCCTTTCCCAGGGCCCCGTCCATGAAGGGGCCGAGCCATTTCTTCACGCGCTTGCAGGACATCGAATCGACTTTCTTTCGCAAGAAACCTAGAAAAAAGTGCCCTTCCCCTGGTTCGCCCGGGCGAGCGCCTGCCGGAGGCGGTCTCGCCCCCGGGCGAGCCGGGACATCACCGTGCCCTCGGGGACGCCGAGGACCTCGGCCATCTCCTGGTACGAGAGGCCCTCCAGGTCGCGCAGCACGACGCAGGCGCGGTAGACCGGCGGGAGGGTCCGGATCGCGCCCTGGAGCATCTCGGTCGCCTCGGCTTGGATCGCGGCGCTCTCCTGTGATCGCGACCGGTCGGTGAGACCGAAGCGCTCCTCGATCGCTTCGAAGAAGCTCGCGCGCTTCCGCCGTCGCAGGTGGTTCAGGCAGAGGTTGGTCGCGACCCGGTAGATCCAGGTCCCGAGCTCGCTTCGCCCCTCGAACGAGTCGAGGTGGTCGTGGATGCGCAGGAACACGTCGTGTGTCAGATCCTCGGCCTCCTGGGAGTCCCCCGTCATCTTCCAGGCGAGCCCGTAGACCCGGTCCTTGAAGCGAAGGTAGATCTCCTCCAGGGCCCGCATTCGATCGGGGGTCCTTGCTGTCATGAGGGGGGCGAGCTCCGCAGCCATCGCCTCTTCGACAGTCGCCCCGGGCGCCCTATTCCCATGCCTCTATGCTCTTTGCTAGAATTCGCCTTCCCAGAACAGCCCCGAGGAGACGCGTCCGATGCTCCGAGCGATCACAACTCTTGTCCTGGCAAGCACGTTCCTCCTCTCCGCCTGCCAGAACCACGAGCACGACCCCTACGACCAGGCTTACAAGGTCGACTCGACCTACTCGGTCGAGTACGAGTACGAACCCACCCCGCACCCCGAGTTCAATTATTACCAGGACCACTACGGCCACGAGCACGAATACCGCCACCTGAACGCGAGCCACGGCGGGTACGGCAGCTACGGAGTTCTATACGAGGAGTGACGGGCGGCGCGGCCCCCGCCGAGGCGTATCTCTTCGGCGCGAGCGGAATCCACCGGGGCGAGCGATACACGCTCGACCGGGAGGCGTCGGTACTGGGGCGGGGCGAGGACGCGCACGTCCGCCTTGCCGACCCGCAGGCCTCCCGCCACCACTGTGAGGTCCGCAGGAACGAGGGCGGGTTCTTGCTCCGCGACCTCCTCTCGAAAAACGGGACCTCGGTCAACGGGCTCCCGGTCTCAGAGAAGCTCCTGGAGCAGGGGGACGAGATCCGGATCGGGGAGACAGTCTTCTTCTTCACGTTCCGGGCGAAGGTCTCTCCCTCGGAGCTCCTCTCCACGCGCGAGCGGATCGAGTTCGAGGACCTCGCCGCGCGCGTGACGATGGCGCGCGGGCCGCTCGCCGGGGGCCTCGTGGGACAGGACGAGAAGATGAAGGAGATCTACCGGCAGATCGAAAAGATCGCCGCCGTGGACGTGCCGATCCTGGTGCGCGGCGAGACCGGGACCGGGAAGGACCTCGTCGCCCGCACGATCCACGAGAACAGCCGTCGCCGCGGCCACCCCTTCGTGCCCGTCAACTGCGCCGCCCTCCCCCGCGAGATCCTGGAGAGCGAGCTCTTCGGCCACGAGAAGGGGGCGTTCACCGGGGCCCACGCCGCGCGGGCGGGCCTCTTCGAGG
>JACQVV010000121.1 GCA_016209595.1 Planctomycetota bacterium | reverse complement strand
TGTCCCTCCAGGAGGACGCGAGGGTCTGGTAGATCGCGAGGGCCGCCGCGTAGTCGCGCGCCTCGTGAAGGGCGTTCGCGCGCGCGAGGCGCTTCCGCGCCCCGCCGCCGAGCTCCGCCGCGAGCGGCTCGAGCCCGGCCCTCATCGCGAGCTCGTACGCTTTCGCCGTCCGCCCAGCGCGCAGCGCCTCCAGGAGCGCCCCGGGCGCGTCCGGATGCCGCGAGGCGATCCCCGCGGCGCGGGCGGCGAGCAGTTTCTCGATCTCCGGTTCCGGAATCGAGACCGTTCCGGGCGTCCCGGACCACGCGACGTTTCCGTCCGCATTGATAAGGAAGCAGTGCGGGCGCTTCCCCGCCCGGTAGGCCTGGAATGGCTCGACGGTGCCCGGAGCCGAGAGGTCGGCGCCGAAGAAGACGGCGAAGTCCATCTCCCGGACGTATTCGCGCGCCTTCCCCGCCGTCTGGTCGTTGATCTCGGTCTCGCCGCCCAGGTAGCCCAGGACGGCCAGGCCCCGCGCGCCGTACTTCTCCATGAGTCCTTCGACCGGTCCCTCGATCCACTGCGTCTTGCAGATCGTGCAGAAGAAGACGACGAGCACGACCTCGCCCTTGTAATCGGAGAGCTTCCGCTTCCCGTCCTCGTGGAAGATCCGCGCTCCTGCGAAATCGGGGGCCGGCTGCCCCACGAGGGAGTCATCGGCGAGAACGGTCGAGGGAACGAGGACGAATAGGGACGCGAGGAGGATCGGACGCATGGGGTCGCTCCTTGAAACTCTCCCGGGATGGCCGTCCAGCCTACCACCGGACGGGACCGTCGTGAACCGATCCGACCCTGTCTCGGTGCGTCGCCCCCGCCTCGTTGCACCGGGCCCACGGTAGACTTGGAGAGTGAAGACCGTCCACATCGTTTTCAAGCCGCTCTACTCCTGTCCCCACCGGTGCGGTTTCTGCCACGTCCTCGGGACGCCCAGGCGCGAGACGTACCTCTCGACGGCGCGAGTCCGCGAGGTTTTCGACTGGATCGAGGCCCGCTTCGCGGGCTGCCGCGTCGAGCTCGACATCTCGGGCGGGGAGTTCGCCCTGCGAACGGACGCGGTCGAGCTCGCCCAGTACCTGCGTACCAGGCGGATCCGCTGGACCAGCCTCGTCCTCGACACGATGGGGGTCCCCTTCGCCGATCCCGAGCTCGCCCGCGCGCTCGGTGCGCTCTTCACCAAGGCGCACGTCTCGGTCCACGCGCCCGACGGAGACCTCCATCGTGCGATCTCGCGATCGCGGACCCGTTTCGAGGACCTCTCGGCGGGCCTCGAGAACCTGTTCCGCCACTTCCCCGCCGTCTTCACCAACACCGCCATCCTCGCGGCCAACCACGACCGCCTCCCCGATATCGCTCGCTTCGTGCTCTCCGCCCGCCGCGCCCGGCCCCAGACCCCGCTCTACTCGCTCTTCTGCCTCCCCGTCTACCGGCGCTATCCGGGCTGTCCGGAGAGAACCGCGAGCGCCTTCCCGGTCCGGACAACGCCGGATCTATCGTGCCGGCCGGCCGCCTCGGCGATGCAGGCGCGAGCTTCGGAGAAGCCCGCGCCATCCTCGCCCCGGCCGGGGTCCCCGGGATCCTGCGGGACTACGGCTCCGTCTCCCGAACCGTCTCGCGATCCCATCTATGCCGGGGACTCAAGTTCCTTTCGCCGGCGGGGAGGGAATCCTGGATGGCGCCGCCGCGGGTAAAGCCCATTTACAATCGCGCGGAAACTGGGTTGTCGCTCGAGCGATCGAACGGCCGACGCCGCGGCATGAATCCACGGCCAACTCCTTTCTGCGCAAGGCCTTGGCGGATCGGGCCCCATCTGCCGGAAAGGGAGCCCCATCCGGCATGGGCCTTGCCAAATGGGAGATCGGCGAATACCGAGTCCCATCCACGCGACACCGAGAAGCGAGGCCACCATGTCCGAACGCGCTCTTCCCCACCTGGTCCTGAGAGACGAACGCGAAGAGCGCGTCTTTCCCCTTCCGGAAGGCATCGCACGTGTGGGCCGGTCCCCCCGCAACGACCTCTGCCTGCCGGATCGGTCGGTCTCCCGGTTCCACTGCTTCTTCGCGCGTAATGGCGACGAGGTCCGCCTCTTCGACGCCGCCTCCGACAACGGCTGCCGCGTGGGAGAGGAGAAGGCGGGGGATGGGAAGATCCTCGGGGACGGCGACATCCTCACGCTGGGGCGCCACTCGGCCGTCTTCCATTCAGGCAGAGCGGAGCGGATCCCCTCCCCGTCCGGCGCCCTCTCCGCCCCGATCCTCGTCGCTTCAACGACCGAGCCCGCGGCGCAGAGGCCGGCGGCGGTGAGCACCCCGCCCGCTCCGCGCCGCGCGTCCTCGCGGCCCCGGTCATCGTTCCCCGCGCTCCTCGGCACGGGCCTCCTCGTGATCGCCCTCGCGCTCGCGGCCTGGGCCGCGGCGAGCCGCGCGCCGGACGAGGAGTCGGAAGAGGCCGCGAGCGCGCCCGCCCTCGAACTTGCGACTCCTCCCGAGGCCGAGCCTCCGGCGGCCGGCCCGTCTGCCGGAGAGGTCGAACTCCGCGAGCGTCTGGCTCGACTCCAGGAGAGGGTCGAGGCCGGCGAGCGGGAGCTCGCGGCCCGCGAGTCCGCGCATCTGGGCGAGATCGACGAGGCGCGGCGCTCCGCCGCGGAGGGCATGGCCGAACGTACGCGCGCTCTCGAAGAGGAGATCGAGAAGCTCCAGACCGAACGCGACCGCACGGCCGCCCAGCTCGAGGAGGCGAGGACGCAGAACGAGCGACTCGTGGGAGTTCTCGCGGCGCGGGAGAACGAGAAGGGGGATCGTCCCGGAGCCGAAGAGCCCGAGGAACCCGCGAAGGAAGAAGAAAAGGAAGAGGAGACCGCCTCCAGCGAGAAGGCGAGCCGGCCGAGTCTTCCCGCCTTCGACGCCTCGACCTTGCAGCGGATGGATCGAGCCGCGAGCTGGCTCCTTCGCACGCAGCGCCCGGACGGTTCCTGGCCCCTCGATGACGGGGGGACCGGCGACCTCGGGACCACCGCCATGGCAGGCCTCGCCCTCCGGGAAGCTCGGCTCGCGATCGGCAGGAAACCGGGCCGCTCCCCCGCCGACAGCGCCTGCCGTCGGGCGGTCGACTTCGTCCTGGCACGCCTGCGGTCGGCCGACTCCCGCGGGCGAGACGCGAGGCTCGAGAGCGAGGTCGGTGCCGGCGTCCCCCGCTTCCTCGCCGTCCTCTTCCTTGCCCGTGAGTGCGCTCTCGCGGACGAGGACCGGAAGCGGAAGATCCTCCCGACCCTGGAAGCATCCGCGAAGGCCGTCCAGGACCTGCTCGAAAGCCCGCGGGCCCCGTCGGCTGGAGTTCTGGGCTGGCGGTCGCTCCTGGAAGCCGCCGCCGCGGGGGTCACGCTCGAATCCGGGGTCGAGGAGAATGTGCGCCGTCTCGAGGCGGATTCCCTCGCCCTCTGGGGCATGGCGATTCCCACGGGCCCCCTCGCGGGCGAGCACTACCTGGCCCTGATGAACGCGACGACCGCCACGGTCGAGTCCTGGGACCCGAGCCGGGAGCCATGGCTCGTCCAGACGCGCTCCACGCTCGCGGGCCTCGCCAACTCCGACGGCAGCTGGACGGGAAACGGCTGCCTGACGAGCCGGACCTTCTGCACGGGATCCGCGCTCCGGACGCTCGCCCTGACGGGCCCGCGGGTAGCCCTGACGGAAGAGACCGAATAGGCGAAAAGACCCTGCGCGGGGAAAATCTCCCCGTCCGGGCAGCAGTTGCGCCCGGCGAGGCCCCACCGGACCCGCGCCGGCCGCGCCGTGGCATGGTCCGGGAGTTGCGGAAGCGAAGGGATCGTCCGAGGCGACTCGCCCGGGACCTTTGCCACCAGGACCCCACATGGATCCGCAGGACGTGCTTCTCGGAAACGAGGCTATCGGGCTGGGCCTCGCCGAGGGCGGCTGTCGGGTCGCCTGCGCCTATCCCGGCACACCGAGCACCGAGGTCCTGCCGGCGATCGAGAAATACCAGCGGGAGTTCGGCATCGAGGGCTACGTGGAGTGGTCGATCCACGAGAAGGCGGCGCTCGAGGTCGCGATAGCCGCTTCCTGGTCCGGGCTCCCCTCCGCGGTCGCGATGAAGCAGGTTGGACTCAACGTCGCGGCCGACCCTCTTCTCTCGGTCGCCTACACGGGCGTCGTCGGGGGGCTCGTCCTGGTCGTGGCGGACGACCCGGGCCCCCACTCGTCCCAGACCGAGCAGGACACGCGACTCTTCGCCCTCTTCGCGCGCGTGCCGGTCCTCGACCCGTCCTGTCCCGCCGAGGCGCGGGAAATGGCGCGCTATGCCCTCGATCTCTCGTGCCGCCACCGCATTCCCGTGATCCTGCGCCCCACGACGCGCGTCTGCCACGCGAGAGAGACCGTTGCGCGCGGCAAACCTTCATGTCAGGGGGAGGGGAACAGCCCCCTCCCCCTTCCTACCGCCGGCACTCCTCTCGCGCAGCAAGGGGAGCGCCAGCGGCCCCCTCCCCTCGCGCACCCGGCCGTCCGCTTCGGCAAGGACCGCGACCGCTGGGCGGCGACGCCGCGCCACCGGAACGTCCTCCACCGGGAGCTCGTAGCCAAGCTCCAGAGGATCGAGGAGGAGTTCGAGGGTTCCGGGTTCAACCGCGCCACCGGGCCCGCGGGATCCCTCCCCCTCGGGATCCTCGCCGGAGGCGTGGCCGCCGGCGTGGCGCGCGACCTCCTCGACGAATGGGCGCTCTCCGACCGAGTCGGCGTCCTCTCGATCGGCACCCCCTACCCCCTTCCGAGGCGGCGGGTGGAGGAGTTCCTCGCACGCTCTCGGGCGGTCCTCGTCCTGGAGGAACCCGCCGAGGCGATCGAGCTCCAGATCGGAAACCGGGAGCGCGTGATGGGCCGGCTCGACGGGACGGTCCCCGCCGCCGGGGAGCTCACGCCGGAGGTCGTCGCCCAGGTCCTGGAGAGGGTCGCCGGCCGGCTCGACCTCGGCGAGTTCCCTTCTTCCGGCGACCCGGAGCTCGTGCGGGCGATCGCGTCCCTGGAACTTCCCGTGCGGCGCCCGACGCTCTGCCCGGGCTGCGGCCACCGATCCACCTTCTTCGCCATCCGGAGCGCGACGAGTCAGGCGATCTACCCGGGCGACATCGGGTGCTACACGCTGGGCACGAACCTCCGCGCGGTGGACACCGTGCTCGACATGGGGGCCTCGATCAACATGGCCGCCGGATTCGACCACGCCCACCGGCTCGGCGGCGAGCGGCGCCAGGTCGTGGCCACGATCGGCGACTCGACCTTCTTCCATTCCGGAATCTCGGCGCTCGCCAATGCCGTGCACACCGGGGCGCGGTTCACGCTCGTCATCCTCGACAACGAGGTCACGGCGATGACGGGCTTCCAGCCGACCCATGCCTCGGGCGACCTCGCCGGCGGCGGCGCGGGTGCGCGCCTCTCGATCCGGCGGCTCGTCGAAGCCTGCGGCGTCCGTTTCGTGCGGGAGGTGGACCCGTACGACGGCCCGCGGCTTTCGGAGATCCTCGCCGAGGCGGAGTCGCACGCCCAGGCGCCTGACGGCGGGGTCGCCGTGATCCTGGCCAGCCGGCCCTGCGTTCTCCACGACGCGAGCCGGGTCCGCGCCGCGCCCGTCCGGGTCGAGGTCACCCCCGACTGCGACGGCTGCCGGTACTGTGTTGCCGCCTTCGAGTGCCCCGCGCTCCTCTACGACGCGGCGGCGCGCCGGGTCGAGATCGACCGCCGGACCTGCATCGACTGCGGCGAGTGCATCGACTCCTGCCCCAAGGGAGCCATCCTCCCCGTGCCGGGCCCCGCCGAGCCGGAGGTGGTTCCGCGCCGTCCGAGCGACTCATGAGGTGGAGCCTCGTGGTGGCCGGCATCGGTGGGCAGGGAGTGCTCTTCGTCACTCGACTGCTCGAAAGGGTCGCCCTGGCATCCAACCTCCCCGTCCTGGGGGCGGAGACGCACGGGATGAGCCAGCGCGGCGGGTCGGTCACGACCCACTTCCGGGTCGGACCGTTCGCGAGTCCACTCGTCCGGGCCGGCACTGCCGACTGCCTCCTGGGGCTCTCCCTCCAGGAAGCGCTCCGCAACGCCGCATTCCCCCGTGCCGGATCCCTCGTGGTGGTGAACGCCCGCCCGGACGCCCTCGCCGGGTGCCCCGTCCTCGGGCGCCTCGTCCTCCTCGGGACCGACGTCCGGGCCACCGACGCCGACGGGATCGCGATGGATCTCGGTTCGCCTCGCCTCGCGAACGTGGTCCTCCTCGGGTCGGCCCTCTCGCACCCGCGCTTCCCGTTCCGCCCCGACTCCGTGCGCGCGGCGATTCTCTCCGCGAGCCCGCCCCGCTTCGCCCCCGCCAACCGCGAGGCGCTCGAACGGGGTCTCGCCGCGGGACTCGCCTGCCAAGAGCCCGAGCGGACCCGGACGGGAATAGAATAAGAGCGATCTTGCGCCCCTTCGACCACGCCTTCCCCACGACTCTCGCCGAGGCGAGCCGGCTGCTCGCCGGCGCGGGGGACCAGGCCCGCGCGCTCGCGGGAGGGACCGACCTCGTCCCCCGCATGAGGCGGGGAGACTGGCGGCCGAGTCTCGTCGTCAACTTGAAGAGGATCCCGGGACTTCGAGGGATCGAGCACCGCGGAGGCGAGCTCTGGATCGGCGCGCTTTCGACGCTCGCTCAGGTCGCCCGGTCTCCGCTCGTCCTTTCGCTCGCTCCGGTCCTCGCGCGCGCCGCCGCGAGGGTCGCGAGCCTCCAGGTGAGGAACCTCGCCACGATCGGCGGGAACATCGCGAACGCCTCTCCTGCCGCGGACATGGCCCCGCCGCTTCTCGTCCTGGGAGCGGAGGTGGGAGTCGCCGGTCCGGCCGACGAGCGCCGAACACCGCTCGACGGCTTCTTCGCCGGCCCCGGCCGGACCAAACTCGCCGCGGGCGAGATCCTGACCGGGTTCGCCGTGCCCGTCCTGTCCGATCTGCGGGCGTCCTACGTCAAGTTCGAGCGCCGGGAGGCGATGGACATCGCCGTCGCGGGAGTGGCGGCGGCCGTCCGGCTTCTCCCCGGCAAGGAGGGCTCGCCGCCCGCGTGCGGGGAGGCGAGGATCGCGCTCGGCGCCGTCGCGCCGACTCCCATGCGGGCGCTCGAGGCGGAGGAGATCCTCGCCGGGCAGGAGCTCTCCCCGGAACGGATCGCGCGAGCGGCGCGGGCGGCCGCGGGGGAGAGCCGTCCGATCGACGACGTCCGGGGCCCGGCCTGGTACCGGAGGCACCTCGTCGAGGTCCTCTCCCGCCGCGTCCTCGCCGGGCTTGCTTCCGGGAACCTCGTTTCCGGGGATCCGGCATGAAGGTCCCGATCCGCTTCACCGTGAACGGCGAAGCGCACGAGCTCGCGGTGGACTCGCACCGGACGCTCGCCGAGATCCTGCACGACGCACTCGAGCTCCGCGGCGTCCACCGGGGTTGCGACTCGGGCGACTGCGGCACCTGCACCGTCCTCCTCGACGGGAGGCCCGTTCCGTCGTGCCTCGTCCTCGCCCCGGACGCGGACGGGACCGAGATCCTCACGGTCGAGGGGCTGTCCTCGTCCCCCTTCTCCGGCCCGGGGAAGCTCCACCCGATCCAGGAATCTTTCGTCGCCAGGGGCGCTGTCCAGTGCGGCTACTGCACGCCGGGGATCATCCTCGCCGCCCATGCGCTCCTTGTCGCGAACCCCTCCCCCACCGAGGCCGAGGTCCGCGAGGCGCTCTGCGGGAACCTCTGCCGCTGCACCGGCTACACGAAGATCGTCGAGGCGGTCCTGGCGGTGGTACGTGAGTAGCTACTCGTACGTCGGCAGGCGCCACCCGCGGCCGGATGCCGCGGACAAGACGACCGGCCGCACCGTCTACGGCCACGACCTCGTCCTGCCACGGATGCTTGAGGGGAAGATCCTCCGGAGCCCGCTCCCCCACGCCCGGATCCGCTCGATCGACGTCTCGCGCGCGTCGAAGATCCCGGGCGTGAAGGCGATCCTTGTCGCGGCCGACCTCCCGTCGCAGACGTTCGGATTCGGCAACGACAGGCTCCCGCTCGCCGCCGGGAAGGTCCGCCGCGTGGGGGACGAGGTCGCCGCGGTCGCGGCGGCGGGCGAGGACACGGCGCTCGAGGCGCTGGACGCGATCCGCGTGGACTACGAGCCGCTCCCAGGCGTCTTCGATCCAGAGAGCGCGCTCGCTCCCGGCGCCCCCCTCATCCACGAGGGCCGCGAGTCGAACCTCTTTCAAAGCCAGGAGTACGCCCACGGCGACCCGGACCGGGCCCTCGCCGAGGCCGACGTCGTCGTCGAGGACCGCTTCGAGCTCCCGTACGTCCTGGGGGGGGCACTCGAACCCTCGTTCTGCGCGGCGGCCTTCGAGGCCGACGGGAGCCTCACGCTCTACTCCACGACGCAGATCCCCTTCCTCCTCCAGAACGATCTCTCCAAAGCGGTCGGGATCCCCGGGAACCGGATCCGCATCGTGCAGGCCCAGATCGGCGGGAGCTTCGGGCGTGGGCTCGACATGTATGCCTTCGAGCTCGTGGTGGTCCACCTGGCTCGCCGCGCCGGGCGGCCGGTCCGGATCGCCTTCGACCGGGCGGAGGAGTTCGCGGCCGCTCCGGTCCGCCAGCCGGTCCTCTTCGAGGCCCGCTCGGGCGCGCGGCGGGACGGGACGCTCCTCGTGCGAGACGTGAAGGCGCTCCTCGACATCGGAGCCTACGTGTCGTGGGGCGCCGTGACCCCCCTCGTCATGATGGAGACCTTCGGCTCTCTCTACCGGGTCGGCCACGTCCGCTTCGCGGCCCGGATGGCCTACACGAACAACCCGGTGACGGGCGCCGTGCGCGGATTCGGAAACCCCCAGGCGACGTTTGTGGTCGAGACCCAGATGGACCAGCTCGCTCGGGAGCTCGGGATCGACCCGGTCGAGTTCCGGCTCGCCAACGCCAACCGGCCCTTCGAGGAGACGCCGCAGGGCCTGCGGGTCACGAGCTGCGGCCTCTCGGAGTGCATCGGGGAAGCCGCGACGAGGATCGGCTGGCGGGGCCCCGGCGAGGCGGGGCGCGCGTCTCCCCCGGCGAGCATCCTCCGGCGTGGGATCGGTTTCGCCTCCACCATGAACGTCGGCGGAGGGGCGCGGATCTACCGCTCCGACGGCTGCGGCGCGATCGTCAAGGTGGACGACTTCGGCCGCGCGACGCTCACGACCGGCGCGACCGAGATCGGGCAGGGGCTCGACGTCTCCCTGGCGCAGATCGTCGCGGAGGAGCTCGGGGTCGATGTGGCCGATGTCGTCGTATCGCGCGGTGACACCGCGGTCGCCCTCTGGGACGTGGGGGTCCACGCCAGTCGGACGACCTTCATCGCCGGGAGCGCGGCCCTCCTCGCCGCGCGCGACGCCCGGCGGCAGATCATCGAGACCGCGAGCGACGTCCTGGGCGTCCCGCCGGATAGCCTGGAGATCCGCGCTGGGGAGATCCGCGTGCGGGGGGACGACGCGCCCCCCATGCCGGTAGCAAAAGCCATCCGATCGCGCCACTTCCGCGACCAGGGGAGGCCCGTGATCGGGACGGGCTGGTACGACCCCAAGAACCAGATGGTGGGGCCGGACCTCCACGGAAACATCTCGGCGACGTACGGGTTCGGCACGCACGCGGCCGAGGTCGAGGTCGACGTGGAGACCGGGAAGGTCCGCGTGCTCAGGATCGTCGCCGCGCACGACATCGGCCGCGCCATCAACCCGATGACCGTGGAGGGGCAGATCGAGGGCGGGATCCACATGGGCCTGGGCTACGCGACGACCGAGGAACTCCTGGTGCGCGAGGGGCGGATCGCCAACCCGAGCTTCCTCGACTACCGGATGCCGACCGCGCTCGACATGCCCCGGATCGAGACGGTCCTCGTGGAAACGATCGACCCCGAGGGGCCCTTCGGCGCCAAGGGCGTGGGCGAGATGGGAACGAATCCCGTGGCCGCTGCGGTCGCCAACGCGGTCTTTGACGCGATAGGGGTGCGCCTCACGAGCCTGCCGCTTTCGCCGGAGAAAGTCGTCCGAGCTCTCGAGGAAGGAGCGAAGAAAGAGTGAACGTCGTCAAGCGGATCGAGCGGGTCGCTCTCGCCGTGAAGGACCTCGCGGCCGCCCGGGTCTTCTTCGAGAAGCTCGGCGCCCGGTTCCACCCCGAAGAAGTGATCGAGGACATGGGGATCCGGTATCTGCCGTTCGACCTGGGGACCTCGCGCATGGAGCTCCTCCAGGCGACCCGCGAGGACAGCCCGGTCGCGCGGTTCCTCGCCTCGCGCGGGCAGGGAGTCCACCACGTCACGCTGGAGGTGGAAGACCTCGACCAGGCGATCGAGGAGCTCGAGCGGGCGGACGTTCCCATCCACGCGCGGCACGAGTACGCGCCGGGGGTGACCTTCGAGGGGTGCGTCTGGAGGGAGGCGTTCGTCCATCCGCGCCACTCCTTCGGCGTGCTGCTGCACCTGGCCGAGAAACGCCCCGCCAAGGGGTAGAGGAGGGGCAGCACGTCGATGGACTTCCGCCTGACCGAAGAACAGGAACTCCTCAGGAAGAGCGTCGCGCAGTTCGTCGCACGTGAGGTCCTCCCCCGGGCCGCGGCGATCGACGAATCGGGCGAGTTCCCCGCGGATCTCTTCCGGAGGCTCGGCGCTCTCGGGTACTTCGGAGCGCGCTACCCGCCGGAGCTCGGCGGGACAGGAGCCGGGCACCTCGCCTTCAACCTCTTGGTCGAGGAGCTCGCCCGGGGATCGCTCTCGCTCGCCGCGGCGGCGGCGATGCAGTCGCTCATGGGGACGCACTTCCTGGCCGCCCTCGGGACCCCGGACCACAAGACGAGGCTCCTCGCGCCGGCGCTCGCGGGAGAGGCGATCGGCTCCATCGCCATGACCGAACCCGGCGCGGGGTCCGACCTGGGGGCGATGAAGACGGTGGCCGTCCGGGACGGCGACTCCTGGCGGCTCTCGGGCCGCAAGGTCTGGGTCACGAACGCCCCCGTCGCGGACTTCTTCACCGTCGCAGCCAAGACCGACCCGGCGGCGGGCTTCCAGGGGATCGACCTCTTCCTCGTGGAGCGGAAGACCCCTGGCCTCTCCGTGGGCCGGGAGATCGCGAAGCTCGGCACGAGGGGGTGCCCCGCCTCCGAGCTCCTCCTGGAGGACGTGCGAGTCCCGCGGGAAAACCTCCTGGGAGGGCCGGGCTCCGGACATCGCCACCTGGGGGCCCTCCTCTCCGAGATCCGGGTCATGACGGCCTCGCTCGCGCTCGGCGTCGGCCGGGCGGCGCTCGACGCCGCTCTCGCGTACTCCGGCGAGCGGGTCCAGTTCGGGAAGCCGATCCGCGAGTTCCAGGCCGTCGCCCATCGGCTCGCCGACGCCGCGACCGAACTCGAGGCGGCGCGCGGACTCGCCTACCGCGCCGCCTGGTCGCTCGACCAGGGGAAGCCGGACGCGAAGCTCGCCGCCATGGCGAAGCTCTTCGCCTCGGAAATGGCCAACCGGGCCGCCGACGCAGCGACCCGGGTCCTGGGGAGCTACGGCTTCGCCATGGAGTTCGGCGCCCAGCGGCATTTCCGCGACGCGCGCTTTCTCCTCTACGGAGGTGGAACATCGGAGATCCTCCGGAACGTTATCGCGAGGGAACTCTCCAGGGAGGCGTGATCCGATGCGGTTTGAGAATGTTTTCATCCCCTATGGCGCTTACTGGTCGTCCCCCTTCTCGCGCTGGGAGAAGAAGCTCGCCGGCGCGAACGCGATCGAGTTCGCGGCCGATGTGGCGGCGAGAGCTCTTTCGGAACGGGGGATCGCGCCGGACGCCTTCGACTCTCTCTTCCTCGGGCTCACCGTCCCCCAGCCGGGAGCGTTCTACGGGGCGCCCTGGCTCGCGGCGAGGATGGGGGCTCCCGAGATCACGGGCCCCACCCTCGCCCAGGCCTGCGCCACGAGCGTGCGGGCGATCGCGAGCGCCGGGTTCGAGATCGAGACCGGCGCGGCCGATGCGATCCTCGCCGTCTGCGCCGACCGGACGAGCGCGGGCCCCCGGATCTGGTATCCCGACCCCCGCGAACCCGAGCGGGAGACACCCGCCGAGAACTGGATGCGGGCCAATTTCGAGCGCGACCCCTATTCCGGCATCTCGATGATCTCGACCGCGGAGAACGTCGCCCGGGCGGAAGGAATCGGGCGCAGGGAGCAGGAGGAGATCACGCTCGTCCGTTACCGGCAGTACGCGGACGCCCTCGCGGACGGCCGCTCTTTCCAGCGCCGCTACATGGTGGCGCCGATCGAGCTCGCGAACGGCGCCGGCCGTCTCGAGGGAGACTTTGGCGTCTACCCGACGACCGCGGAGAGCCTCGCGGCCCTGGAGGTCCGGGTCCCCGGGGGAACGATCACGGTCGGGACGATGACCTACCCCGCGGACGGAAACGCCGGTCTCGTGCTGGCGAGCCGGGAGCGGGCGCTCGCGCTCTCCCGCGACCCGCGAATCGAGGTCCGGCTTCTCTCCTTCGGTCAGGCGCGCGTCGAGAAGGGTCTCATGCCCAAGGCGACCGTCCCCGCGGCGCGGCGGGCGCTCGAAAGGGCGGGACTCAGGATAGAGGACATGACGGCCGTGAAGACGCACAACCCCTTCGCCGTGAACGACGTTTACTTCTGCCGCTCGTTCGAGCTCGCGCCGGAGGCCGTCAACCGCTACGGGAGCCCGCTCGTCTGGGGGCACCCCCAGGCCCCGACCGGGATGCGCGCCACGATCGAGCTCATCGAGGAGCTCGCGATCAAGGGCGGCGGCTACGGACTCTTCTCCGGCTGCGCGGGGGGGGACTCCGCCGCCGCCTTGGTCGTCCGGGTGGCCGTCAAGTGAAGCGAGTCCTCGTCGCGAAACCCGGCCTCGACGGCCACGACCGGGGGGCGAAGGTTGTCCTCCAGGCGCTCCGGGAGGCCGGCGTCGAGGCGATCTATACCGGGCTTCGCCGGACGGTGGACGAGATCGTGGAAGCCGCGCTCCAGGAGGACCCCGACGCGATCGCCCTCTCCATCCTCTCCGGAGCGCACCTTCCGATCTGCCGGCGGCTCCTCGAGCGTCTGACCGCGGCGGGCCTCGCGGGCACCCGGGTCGTGGTCGGCGGGAACATCCCGCCGCGAGACCGCGCGACCCTCCTCTCGATGGGGGTCGCCGCCGTCTTTCCGACCGGAACGCGCTTCGAGGAGATCGTGGAGTATTTTTCCGGGGAAGGAGCCCTCCCGAGGCCGAACGCTCCGGCGGCCCAGCCGAGCGCGAAGAGCGCCGCGCGTCCGGTGGTCCTGGAGTCCGGGATCGAGGTGAAGCCCGTCTACGGTCCCGAGGACCTCGCGGGGATCGATCCCGCCAACGACATCGGGCGGCCCGGCGAATTCCCCTTCACCCGGGGCATCCATCGAGAGATGTACCGCAAGCGCCCCTGGACGATGCGCCAGTACGCCGGCTTCGGCACGCCGGGGGAGACCAACGCGCGTTTCCGCTTCCTGATCGAGCACGGCCAGGACGCGCTCAACGTCGCCTTCGACCTCCCGACGCAGCTCGGACTCGACTCCGACGACCCACGCGCCGAGGGGGAGGTCGGCCGGGTGGGGATGGCCGTGGACACGCTCGCGGACATGGAGGTCGCCTTCGAGGGCGTTCCCCTCGACCGGGTGAGCGTCTCGCTCACCGTGAACGCCGTGACGCCGGTACTCCTCGCGATGTACGTCGTGGTGGCCGAGCGCCAGGGCGTGCCCAGATCCGCCGTCCGCGGGACGACGCAGAACGACATCCTCAAGGAATACGTCGGACGGGGCGCGTGGATCTTCCCCGTCGAGCCGTCGCTCCGCCTGGTCGCCGACACGATCGAGTTTTGCGCCCGCGAGGTCCCCCACTACTACCCCGTCTCCGTCTGCGGCTACCACATCCGCGAGAGCGGTGCGACCCCCGTCCAGGAGATGGCCTACGCGCTCTCGATCGCGAGAGCCTACGTCGGCCTGGGCGTGGAGCGGGGACTCGCGATCGACGAGTTCGCGCACCGGATCTCGTTCAACTTCGACGTCTTCGGCAACCTCTGGGAGCAGGTGGCGAAGTTCCGCGCCGGGAGGCGGCTCTGGGCCCGCATGCTCGCCGGCATGGGAGCGAAGGAGGCCGCGACGATGCAGCTCAAGATGATCGCCGGCGGCGGCGGCGGCGGCCTCACGATCGAGGAGCCCGAGAACAACATCGTCCGCGGAACGACCTATGCGCTCGCAAGCGCGCTCGGCGGCGCGCAGACGATGGCGCTCTGCTGCTACGACGAGGCCTACACGATCCCGAGCGAGAAGGCGAGCCTTCTCTCGCTCCGGACGATGCAGATCCTCGCCGAGGAGACGGGGCTCTGCGACACGGTCGATCCTCTCGCCGGGAGCTACTACGTCGAGTGGCTGACCTCCGAGATGGAGAGGAGGATCGCCGCCGAGATCGCCCGCGTGGAGAGTGAGTGGGGCGGGATCGTGAACGCGATCGCTCGCGGCTACCTCCAGCGCGAGGTAGCGCGCCAGGCCTACCGGTACGAGCGGGGGATCCAGTCGGGAGAGATCGCGAAAGTCGGCGTGAACCGGCATCCGACGGCCGCGGGGGCCCTTTCCGAAGAGGTCCTGCTCCACAAGTGCCGGCCCGAGGCCGCCGAGGAGCAACGCCGCCGCCTGGCGGAGGTCCGCGCGCGGCGCGACGGGGGCACGGTCGCCCGCGCGATCGATCGGGTGCGAGCCGACGCCATCTCGGGCGCGAACCTCATGCCGGCGATGCTCGAGGCGGTCCAGGCCTACGCGACGCTCGGGGAGATCACGAGGACGCTCGAGGAGGTGTTCGGGAGGTGGAGGGAGCCGGTGGGGGTGTAGTCGAACACGGTCACGAACACGGTCACGGTCACGAACACGGTCACGGTCACGGTCACGAACACGAACACGGTCACGGTCACAAACACGATCACGGTCACGGTCACGGTCACGAGGACGATGACGAGTACGAGCAAGAGACGATGACCGAGGGTGAACGATTCCGAGAGTTGACGGTTCTCTCGATCGAGCAGGCGACGGTCCTTCCCTTCCTTACTCAGCGGCTGGCGATGGAGGGGATGAGGGTGATCCGCGTGGAGACCCCGGGGAAGGGCGACCCGAACCGCTACGTGGGGAGCCCCGCGCTGGGCGAGGAGGGGATGGGAACCTACTTCCTCCCCAACAACCTCGGGAAGGAAGGAATCACGCTCGACCTCGCCACCGAGAAAGGGCAGAGTCTCCTCGCCGGCCTCGTCCGGAAGCTCCCTGTCGACGTCTTCGCCACGAACCTCCGCCCCCGCTCGTACAGGAAACTCGGGGTGGGCTACGAGACTCTCTCCGCGATCCGTCCCGGCCTCGTCTGGCTCGGAATCACCGGGTTCGGGCCGGACTCCGACGAGGCGGCCTACGACCCGATCCTCCAGGCGCGAGCGGGGTGGATGGAGCTCACCGGCGAGCCGGGCGGGCCGCCGCTCGTCTTCGGGCTCCCGATGGCGGACCTGGGGACCGCCGAGCACGCCTACGGCCTAGTGATGAAGGCCCTCTACCGGCGAGCGGCGACGGGCGAGGGTTCGCGGATCGATCTCTCGATGCTCGCGAGCGCGGCGAGCTGGCTCGCGAACCCGATCCTCCTCTCGGAATCGTTCGGCGAGACGATCACGCGGCGAGGGAACACGCACCCTTTCTTCTCCCCCTGCTCGGTCTACCCGACCCGCGACGGCCACGTCTATATCTCCGTGGGGAATGACCGCCAGTGGGAGGCGCTGGTCCGGCTCCCGGGTTTCGGCGAGCTCGCCGGCCCGGGACTCGCGACGAACGCCGGCCGCATCGCCGCCGGGGCGCGCCTCCACGAGTCGCTCGGGGCAGCCACCCGCCGTCTCTCGACCCAGGAGGCGCTCGCTGCCTTCCGCGAGGCCGGTATTCCGGCCGCCCGCGTGAACACGGTACCCGAGGTCGCGGCCGACCCCGCGGTCCGCGACCGTCTGGTTCGCTCGACCGACCCGGTCACGGGGACCGCGGTCGCGATTCCCGGGCCGCCCGTCGAGAGCGAGTTCCTCGCCGCGAGCGGACGGCGGCTCTCCTTCCCTCCGCGGCTCGGGGAGCACAACGCGAAGGTCTACGGCGAGATCGGAGTGGAGGAGAGGGAGCTCGCGGAGCTCAGGGAAAGGAGGATCGTCTGATGGGTGGGATGAGAGTCGGGATCGACGTGGGGGGCACCTTCACCGACGTCGTCTTGATCGACGTTTCCGGCGGCCGGACCCTGTACGCGAAGGTCCTCACCACCCCCGCGAACCCCGCCGAGGGTGTGATGCGCGGGATCGCCCGGATCCTCGAGATCGCGGGCGTTACGATGGCCCACCTCGACTACGTCGTCCACGGCCACGGGACGACGATCGGAACGAACGCGCTGATCGAGAGGAAGGGAGCGCCGACGGGGCTCGTCACCACGGAGGGTTTTCGCGACGTCCTGGAGATCGCCCGGATCGAGCGCCCCGACGAGGGGCTCTACGACTTCAACGTGGACACGCCGGCGCCCCTCGTGCCGCGGAGCCTGCGGCTCGGAGTCCGCGAGCGGATCGGAGCCAAGGGCGAGATCGTGACCCCCCTCGTCGAGGAGGACGCCCGCCGCGCGGCGCGACTCTTCCGCGAGAACGGGATCCGGACGGTAGCCGTTTCGACCCTCTTCTCGTTCAAGAACCCCGTCCACGAGCGCCGGATCCGCGAGATCTTCCGCGAGGAGCACCCCGAGGCGCTCGTCTCCCTCTCCTCCGAGATCGCCCCGGAGTTCCGCGAGTTCGAGCGGACCTCGACCACGGTGATCAACGCCTACCTCGCGCCGATCGTCGAGCGATACCTCGGAACGCTCCAGCGCCTCCTGGCAGAGACCTACGGGGAGGTCGAGATCCGGATCATGCAGGCCTCCGGGGGCGCGGTCAGCGCCGAGATGGCGCGCTCCCGCGCCGTCGCCACGGTGAACTCGGGTCCGGCCGGCGGAGCGGTCGGGAGCTGTTTCTTCGGGCGCCTCGCCGGCGAGGAGCGGCTCATCACGATCGACATGGGAGGCACGAGCTTCGACATCGGCCTCGTGGACGACGGGAAGCCGCGCATCACCTCGGACGGCAAGTTCGAGGGATATCCCGTCCGCGTCCAGCAGGTCGATGTCCACGCGATCGGCGCGGGCGGCGGCTCGATCGCCTGGATCGACCGCGGCGGGGCCCTCTGCGTCGGCCCGCGGAGCGCCGCGGCCGAGCCCGGACCCGCCTGCTACGGCCGCGGCGGCGAGCTCCCGACGGTGACCGACGCGAACCTCGTCCTCGGGCGGATCGCGCCCGACTACTTCCTGGGCGGCGAGATGAGGCTCCACCCCGAGCTCGCGGCGAGCTCGAACCGCCGCCACGACGCGTAGCCGCTCTCACTCGATCTCGAACGCGCGGCGAGCGGGATCCTCCGGGTCTTGAACGCGAACATGGCCAAGGGGATCCGCTCGCGCTCGATC
>JACQVV010000084.1 GCA_016209595.1 Planctomycetota bacterium | reverse complement strand
GGGCGAGCGGGAGCGATTTCGGCCGAGATCGAGGCGCGGACCCGCTTCGCGGGTGCCCCCCAGGCGTAGCCCTGCTACGCCGCGCCCGAGCAACGAAGATATCGGCCGGACCCATCGCTGCTTCGCAGCGACGGGTGCCCCCCCCGCGCAGCCCGAATGGCTTTCCGCGACAGGCTGCTACTAGAGGCCCCCTCGCGCGACCCCGCGGCGGCTGGTAGCATTCCTCTTGGACGGAAACTCCCTGAGGAGGCGGCGTCATGGCGGGTCGGTCGAGGACCGGTGTAACAAGACGCGAATTCCTGGTCGGGATGGGCGGGACGGTCGCCGCGGGCGCCGCGCTCTCCGGTGGAGCGCGGGCGGACGAGGGCGACGGACCCCCGGTCGCCGAGAGCGACCGCGTGCTCGGACCGGAGGCGGTCCGGATCACGATCGCCCTGAACGGCGAGAACCGGACGCTCGACGTCGAGCCTCGCGTCACGCTTCTCGACCTTCTTCGTTCGAGCCTCGACCTCACCGGGGCGAAGAAGATCTGCGACCGCGGGGCCTGCGGCGGATGCACGGTCCTCCTCGACGGAGAGCCGGTTAACTCGTGCCTCGTGCTCGCGATCGACGCCGACGGCCGCGAGGTCCGGACCGTCGAGGGACTCGCCGCCGACGGAGCGCTCACCCCGCTCCAGGAGGAGTTCGTGCGCCACGACGCCCTCCAGTGCGGTTTCTGCACCCCTGGCTTCGTGATGAGCTGCCACGCGCTCCTCTCCCGGAACCCGGACCCGACCGAGGCCGAGGTCCGCGCGGCCTGCGCGGGGAACATCTGCCGCTGCGGGGCGTACTCGGGGGTCCTCGCCGCCGCGATGGCCGCCGCGAAAAGGAGGAGGTGATCCGATGGGACGCGACGTGGAACTCCGGCTGGGTTTCCCGGGACACGAGGTCCTCCGGCGGGCGGAGATCGAGGACGGCGACCCGGTCCCCTGGGACCTATCGAGCCGCCACGCGGTCCTCGGGACCCGGGTCCCGAGACAGGAAGGCGCCGACAAGGTCACCGGCCGCGCGAAGTTCACCTTCGACGTCAACCTCCCCGGGATGCTCCACGGGAGGCTCCTGGGCTCGGCCCACCCCGCGGCGCGGATCGCCGGGATCGACACGTCTGCGGCCGAGCGCGCGCCCGGCGTGCGGGCGGTCGAGATCCTGGAGGACAGCGAGGTCCATTTCGCCGGCCAGCCGGTCGCGGCCGTCGCCGCCGACACCGAGGAACAGGCCGAGGACGCGATCCGGCTGATCGTGGTCGAGTACAGGCCGCGGCCGTTCGTGGTGACGCTCGAGGACGCCTCGAAAGCGGATGCCCCGCCCGTCACCCGCGGCTCGAACGTCCGCGACGAGCGCGACCAGGAGCGCGGCGACGTGGACGCACTGCTCGCCAGCTCCGATGCGGTGGTCGAGGCGACCTACGAGACGCAGGTCCAGACCCACGTCCCGCTGGAGCCGCACGGGATCGTGGCCCGATGGGACACCGCGGATCACCTGACGGTCTGGTGCTCCACTCAGGGCACCTTCCTCGTCCGGGACAATCTCGCCCGGGCGCTCGGAATCCGCCACGAGAACGTGAGAGTGATCGCCGAGCACGTGGGGGGCGGCTTCGGCTCGAAGTTCGGGGCGAAGCCTTTCGAGGTCGCCGCCTGCCGGATGGCGCAACGGACCGGACGTCCCGTGAAGCTCATGGCCGACCGGAAGACCGAGCACGTCGCCATGGGGAACCGCCCCTCGTCGGTCCAGCACATGAAGGCGGGGGCGATGAAGGACGGGCGCCTCACGGCCGTGATCCTGCGTACATCCGGCGTCGTCGGCATCGCCGGAAACGCGCGCTGCGCGAACCCGATCATCTACGACTTCCAGGCGTTCCGGAAGAGCGAGTCGAGCGTCCAGATCCACGCCGGACCCTCGGCAGCGCAACGCGCGCCGGGGCACCCTCAAGGCGTGTTCGCCCTCGACCAGATGGTGGACGAGCTCGCCTGCGCGATCGAGATGGACCCACTGGAGTTCAGGAAGCGGAACGACAGGGATCCGGTCCGGCTCGCCGAGTACGAGATCGGGGCGAAGGAGATCGGCTGGGGCGGGCGGCGGAAGCCCGCCGGAGCCGGCTCCGAACGAGTGAAGACCGGGATCGGGATGGCAAGCGCCCAGTGGGGCGGGATGGGGCGGGTCGCCGAGGCGATGGTCGTCGTCCACAAGGACGGCGGCATCGAGGTGTTCAATGGGGCCCAGGACATCGGCACCGGGACGAGATCGGCGATGGCCGTCGTGGCCGCGGAGGAGCTCGGCCTCCCGCCCGAGCGGGTTCTGGCGAGAATCGGGATCACCGACTGGCCCGACGGACCGCCCTCCGGAGGCTCGAACACCGCGGCCTCGGTCCTCCCGGCCGTCCGCGAGGCCGCCTTCCGGGCGCGGCGCGAGCTCGCGGGCGAGATCGCCCGGGAGCTCGGCGTTCCCGAGGGAGACGTGGGGTTCGAGGGCGGCAAGGTCGCCATCCAGAACTGGGCGAAGGGCCCGATCGAGTGGGCGGACGCTTGCCGGCTCATGTCCGGCGAGCGCATCACCGCGACGGCCCGCCGCCGCGACTACGATGCCGGCTTCAAGCAGGGCGTCGCGGGCTGCCAGTTCGCCGAGGTCGAGGTGGACACCTGGACGGGGGTCGTCCGGGTCCGCAAGGTCGTCGCCGTCCAGGACTGCGGCCACGTCGTCAACCGCGCGACCGTCGAGAGCCAGATCCAGGGCGGCGTGATCCAGGGAATCGCCTTCGCCCTCTTCGAGGACCGGATCCTCGACCGATCGACCGGACACCAGCTCAATCCGAACATGGAAACGTACAAGCTCCCTGGCACGCTCGATCTCCCGGAGATCGTCGCCATCCCCTTCGACGTCGCCAACGGCTACAACTCGGCGAGCGTGGTCGGCCTGGGCGAGCCCCCGGTGATCCCCACTCCAGCGGCGATCGCCAACGCCGTTTTCAACGCCACCGGAAAACGGGTCCGCCGCCTCCCCATGACCCCCGATACGGTCCTCGCGGCACTGGAGGGCGAGCGATGAAAGCGTTCGAATACGTCCGAGCGACCTCCGTGGCGAGCGCGACCGAGCACCTCGGATCGACCGCCGAGGAGCGGCGTGTGGCGAAGGCCGGCGGGATCGACATCCTCGACCTCGCGAAGGAGGGGATCGTTTCGCCGTCGCGGCTGGTCGACCTCTCCCGGATCGAGGACCTTGGCGCGGTCGACTTCGATCGCTCCGGCACGACGCTCGGCGCGGGCCTCACTCTCGCCCGCCTGGCGACCGACGAGAGGATACGCCGCGAATACCCCGCTCTCGCCCAGGCCGCCGCCGAGGCGGCGACCCCGCAGATCCGGAGCCGCGCCACCCTCGGCGGAAACCTCTGCCAGCGCCCGCGCTGCTGGTACTTCCGGAACGAACACCTCCCCTGCCTCAAGAAGGGCGGCTCCGCTTGCCCCGCTCTCGAAGGGGAGAACCAGTACCACGCGATCTTCGGCGTTCGCCCCTGTCCCATGGTCCACCCGTCGAACCTCGCCGTCGCCCTCCTCGCGCTCGGGACGACCGTCCACGTCCACGGAAAGCAGGGCTCGCGGCACGTTCCCATCGAGGAGTTCTTCATCTCTCCAGAGACGGACGTCCTGCGCGAGACCTGTCTCGCTCCCGACGAGATCGTGACCTCGATACGCCTCGCGGCGCCGGAGGGGACGAGCGCCTACGGAGAGATCCGCGAGAAGCAGTCGTTCGACTGGCCCCTCGTCTCGTGCGCCGTCGCCGGAACCCCCGGCGGCGAGATCCGGATCGCTCTCGGCGCGGTCGCGCCCGTCCCCCGCCGCGCGACCGAGGCCGAGGCCGCCGTCAAGGGTACGCGAATCACCCCCGAGCTCGCCGCGAAGGCCGCCGAGGCCGCCTTCGCCGCCGCCACGCCTCTCTCGAAAAACGGCCACAAGGTCAAGGTCGGGAAGGCCCTCGTGACCGACCTCCTCGTGAAGATCGGAGGATAGCGATGGACGCGCAAACCGATACCCGAACCATTCAGGGGGAGGGGAACAGTCCCCTCCCCCTTCCCACCGCCGGCGACGGCATTTGCGGGGCCAATGCCGCGCCAGCGGCCACCACCCCAGTCCCCATCCGGAAGACCACCCCCTGCTGCACGCACCTCCTCTGCAAGAAGAAGTTCGCCGGCGAGAAGCACCGCGCCCTCGCCCCGCGCGACCCGATGGACGACCACCTCGATCACTACTACTGGTGCGCCCGGACGATGGACGTGCTCGGCCCCGACAAGGAGATCGCTTCCGAGTCGGCCTGCGATCCGTCGCGCGAGTGCTTCGAGGGTGAGCGATAGTCCCTCGATGCCGGACCTGGGCGACGCGGACCCCGTCGCCACGCCGCGCGAAGTCCGCCGCATGATCCGGGGGTTCTGGAGGAGAGTTCGCACGGTTGCCAGGCAAATGCGAGTCCCTCTCTCGCCGGAGTTCATGGCGGCCTACCGGAAGCTGCAACGATGGTTCGCCCCACTGGCGGAAGTGGAGAGGTGTCACCGGATCCTGCGCGATGAAGCTCTGTTGTCCCGAACGCTGTCGGCCATCGCCGCCGAACAGGTGCGACAGGGCGCGGAACATGCTGCGCGGGAACTTGATCGCCTCAAGAGCGAGAGGGCTCGCCTTGCGGAGAAACTGCGGCGACTGAGAAGGCGACCAGGCCCGTAATCGAGGCCTACTCCCTCACCACGAACTCCATCCGATGAGCCCTGCAATCGCAGCGTTGTGGACGGGCGCCTACCTTCTTCTCGGCGCCGCGGTGGCGCTCCGGACGCTCCTCGCGGGCCCGGTCCGCGACCCGAGGCGGGAGGTCCACGCGGAGCGCGCCGCGCTCTTCGCCGCCGGGACCGTTGCCTTCCTCGGAGCGACGTGGTTCCCGACGCGTCTTTCCGTGGGCGCGTCCTTGAGCGTGGGCCTCGCCTACTGCGTCCTGTGGGGAGTCACGCTCCCCGCCTGGAAGGGAAGGGTCTTCGAACGGCTGGGCGAGAGCCTGCTCGCGATCCTCGCCCGCGTTCCGGGTGCGGGTCCCGCGCTCCTCGCGTGGATGGAGGCCCGTCTCTTCCGGCTTGGCTGGGCTCACCGAGCGAGGTGGGCGCGGCTCCTCGGCGCGACACGGTCCTCCCTCGCCATCCGGGCGCTCGAGCGGTGCCTTGCCGACCCCCTCCAGCCGGTCCGCCACGAGGCGGCGCGGTCGCTCGCGCGCCTGGACGTCGCCTTCGATCGAAACGCGCTCCGGGCTCCACCCGCGGAGGAGGCGGGGGAGGATCCGGCCGCGCCCGAAGGCTCCTCCCGGAAGGAGCTCGCCGAGTTTTTCTCCCGTCACGTCTCCTGGGACCCCCATGCCGACGGGTGGCTCCTGGAGGAGATCTCGGAAAAGGCGGGGCTCCCCTTCGAATCGTACCGGGAGTTTCTGGTCTGGGCCGAGCACCCTGCCGGCGCTCTCTTCCGGACTGCGCCGCCGGACGGTCCTCGAAAAGCTCCGGTCGGCGCGGCACGATCGGCGCTCCTTGTCCTCCTCGCGGCGGCGGGCGGCGGCGCGGTGGGCGCAGCCTTCGCCCCCGCGTGGGAGAGGGGCGTCTACCTTCCCGTCCTCTTCCCCATCGCGATGGGAGCCTGGCTGTCGGCGATCGGGCGCCGCGCGGTCCGCGCGTCGGGCGTTCGTTCGCCGGCCGTCGCGCGTTCCCTTCTCCTCGCCGCGTCGGCCCTCTGTCTCTCTTCGATGCTCCTGGGCGCCTACGTCCTCGCCGCCCGGTTTCCCGGTGGCCCCGGGTCCCTCGCCGACTACATCTCGCGCGGAGGGCCGGCGGGATTCGAACTCTCCGGGCGGCTCCCGACCCTCGTGACGGTGCTCGCCTGCGACCTCGTCCTTCTCGCCATCGCGGCGCAAGGGGGTCCCGCACGCGAGGCCGAGGGCCCTGCCTGCGCCGTACACGGAGCCTGGCTGGTGGCACGCGTGGTTGCCGAACCCGAGATCCTCGACACTCCCGCGCTCATCGCGGGGCTGGAAAGGGGCGAGGAGCCCACGTCCACGGAGGAAGCCGGGCGCTGGCCACGCTCCGAACCCGCGACGGTCGTCCGCCGGGACTGCCCCCGCTGCGGCTGCGCGGTAGACTGGTACGTGACCTTTCCGCGGCGTTCCGGGGTCCCGGACCGAACGGTCCCCGCCGCCGCGCGAGTTTCATGAGACCATGGGCAGCGTCCTCGGTCGACACTTCCGGATCGCCACCTTCGGCGAGAGCCACGGTCCCGCCCTCGGGGTCGTCGTGGACGGTTGCCCGCCGGGGATCGAGCTCTCGCTCGCGGAGATCCAGCGCGAGCTCGACCGGCGGCGACCGGGCCAGTCGCGCCTGGTGAGCCAGAGACGGGAAGCGGACGAGGCGAGGATCCTCTCCGGCGTCTTCGAGGGGAGGACGCTCGGGAGCCCGATCGCGATCCTCGTCGAAAACCGCGACGCCCGGCCGCAGGACTACGAGGAGGTGCGGGAGAAGTATCGCCCCTCCCACGCGGACTACACGACCCACGCCAAGTACGGGATCCGGGACTGGAGGGGGGGGGGCGGGCGAGCGCGCGCGAGACCGTCGGGCGCGTGGCTGCCGGCGCGATCGCCCGAAAGGTACTCTCCCTCTGGTTCGGCGCCGAGATCGTCGGATGGTGCTCCCGGATCGGGGAGACCGACGCCCAGGTGGATCCCACGACCGTGCGCGCGGACGAGGTCGAGGCTAGCCCTGTCCGCTGCCCCGATCCGGCGGCCTCGGCGCGCATGGAGGCGCGAATCGAGGAGATCCGCAAGGCCGGCGACTCGCTCGGTGGCGTCGTCGAGGTCGTCGCGCGGGGGATCCCGCCGGGCCTCGGCGACCCCGTCTTCGACAAGCTAGAGGCGGACCTCGCCCGCGCTCTTCTCTCCATCCCGGCCTGCAAGGGATTCGAGAACGGTTCCGGGTTCGCCGGGACGCGGCTCTTGGGGAGCCAGAACAACGATCCGTATGTCCTCGACGGGGAGGGACGGATCCGCACGCGCACGAATCATTCTGGCGGTATTCAGGGCGGCATCTCAAACGGCGAGCCGATCCTCGTCCGCGCCGCCTTCAAGCCGACCGCGACGATCCTCGCCGAGCAGGAGACGGTGGACGTCCACGGCCGCCCGGCGACGATCTCCGGGCGCGGGCGCCACGACCCGTGCGTCGTCCCGCGCGCCGTGCCGATCTGCGAGGCAATGGTGGCCCTCGTGCTCGTGGACCACGCGATGGCCCACCGCGCACAATGCGGTGAGGCGCACGGAGCCTGATTAGAAGAAGATCCGGCCTTCCGGATCGGGCGTCTTCGCCGGCAGCGCCTCCGCGGGCGCCGCGAAGAAAGCAGCGGCGTCCGGAGGCTTGACGTCGGGGAGAGGGTAGTCCCGCACGTCGAGCCCCGAGGCAGGGAGGGACCGCAGGCGGACCCAGGCCCGGGTGACGAGATCCTCCCGGTCGCGAACCCACGCCGGATCGAGACGTCGCTTGTCGTGCTCGGGACGATCCTCGACGATCGGGGGGAAGTCCTCGTGGACAATGTACTGGGCGAGGGCGGCGTTGCAGCGGATGTGCCGGTCCGGCAGCGTGAGGAGGCCCTCGGTCGGGATCTCCCCCATCACGTATCGCAGGTAGAGCTCGCTCTCGATCACCGACTCGACGTAGAGGCCGCAGGTCTCGCAGAAGTAGCCGCTGTCGCAGCGGGCCACGAGAGGGGCTCCCCGTCTACCCCTTCGCCGCTGCCCCGGCCGCCCGGACGGCGGCGTCGAGGTCGGGAAGGGTCGCGACCTCCTTCACGATCTCGACGTGCTTCACCCGGTCGTCCTTCCCCACGACGAAAACAGCGCGGGCGAGCAGACGGTTCTCCTTCATGAGAACCCCGTAGGCAGCGCCGAACGAGGCCTCGCGGTGGTCGGAGAGGAACACGATCCTCTTGGACTCCGCCGCGGCGCACCACCGCTTCTGAGCGAACGGAAGGTCGACGCTCACGGAGTAGATCGCCACGGACAGCGGCAGTCCCGCCGCCTTCTCCTCCAGCATCTTCGTCTGCTGGTCGCAGACAGGCGTGTCGAGCGAAGGGACCACGGAAAGGACGCGGACCTTGCCGGACGAGGAGGCGAGGGTCACGACGGCGAGAGAGCCGTCCAGGAGTTTGAAGTCCGGGGCAGGGTCCCCGACCCGGACCTCGGGTCCGAGCAGCGTCATGGGGTTGCCCTTGAGGGTCACGAGTCCCGAGCGTTCCTTGGCCGTCGTCACCGTTCCCGCCTCCAGTCGATTGTCTAGGGTTGCGAGGGAGAGCGGCGAGTCTAAATGAAAGGGCGCGAATCGGCACCACGAATCGGCGGATGATCGCCGGCGCTGGCAAGGCGCGGCCCCGAACACCGTGGCGCGGCTACATGGAGGGGCCGAGAGCGCCGCCAGCGGCGGCGCACCCGGCCGAGGCGTTGTGCACACTCGCGCCCTCTCACTTAGCGCCCCTGTCGGGCGACCCGATCGATCGGCTCCCGAGGCAGGATGTCGCCGTATTCCTCGACTTCTGCTGGGGTGAAGTCCCGCCAGAGGCGCTGGTCGGCCTCGGCGAGGAGGTCGGGGAGACGGACGCGCCAGAGCCTCGCGGTGCCGTCCTGGGAGCCGGTGAGGAGAGTCCGTCCATCCGGGGAGAAGGCCGCATCCAGGACGACCCCTTCGTGGCCCCGGAGGATCGAGAGAAGTCGTCCCGTCCCATCCCAGAGGCGTACCGTTCCATCCCCCGATGTCGTCGCGACGAGTTTGCTGTCCGGAGAGAAAACAGCCCGGGTGACGACTCCCCGGTGCCCCCTCAGGAACACGGTACTGGGGAGCTCCGGATCCCATATGCGGGCCGTCCCGTCCCTCGAGGACGTGACCACGCGGGTCCCGTCCGGAGCGAAGTTCGCCGACTGGATCCAATCTTCGTGCAAGAGCGAGCTGAGTTCACCGCCCTCCCCATTCCACAGGCGGACTGTCTTGTCGGCCGAGGCGGTGAGGACGCGGCTTCCATCGGGCGAGAACTCCACGAACTGGACGCGCTCGCCGTGCCCCGAGAGGACCGCGAGCGGTCGCCCGGCGGAGTCCCAGATCCGTGCGGTACGGTCGTCGGAAGCCGTCACGATCCGGTCCCCGTCCGGCGACAGCGCCGCCCAGAGAATGCCGCCCGCCTTGTGCTTCGACCCGACCCGCACGGTCGGGCCGGTCTCGTCCCGGAGGATGGGCACGCCGAAACCCCACAGGAGGAGTTGGGTCCCTTCCGGGGAGAACATCGCGTGGCGAGGGGAGTACATGTCTCCGAGCACGCCCATCTCCATCCATGGCGCGTTGAGCGCGTCGTGGAGCACCTGACACGCTGCGGGGTGGTCCTCCAGCCTTCCCGATTCCCGGGCGAGCAGCAGGGCCACGAGCGTCCTCCCGCCGCGGAGCGCAGCCTGGGACGCCTGGGCGAGCGCGATCGTACGCGCGAGCCGCGATTCCTCGTCGGCCTGTCGTCGGGCCTCCGCCTCGGAGCGGACGCTTTCCTCGGCGATGACCTGATTCCGGCACGCCGTCGTCTCGTTCGACCGGGCGATCTCCGCATTCTCCTTCGCGCTCGCCAGGGCCAGGACGAGCCACACGACGAAGAAGGCCAGGAGGACCGCGGACACTCCCGCCACCGCGCTGGGCGCCTTGTGCCGGGCGACCCACTTGGCGACCCGTTCGACCGAGCTGTAATGAGCCGCGGCGAGCGTTCGACCCATCAGATACGCTTCGATGTCCGCGCGCAGCTCGGCGACCGCGGGATACCTCCGGACGGGACGGGGGTTCATCGCCGTGGCAACGACTGCGTCGAGCTCGCGGGGCACGTTTCGATGGGGGGCCCGTTCCGAGGGCGGAGCCGGTCGTCCCCGACGGGCCTTCTCCAGAAGATCCCGAGAGGTCTTTCCGACGAACGGCGGAGAGAGCGTGAGGATCTCGTACAGGATGGCGCCCAGCGAGTAGATGTCCGAACGCTCGTCGAGCCGGCCGACCTCGCCGCGAGCCTGCTCCGGCGACATGTAGGCAGGAGTTCCCAGCACCGAACCGTCGAGGGTCTGGAGCGGATCCCCCTCGCGAGCGCGCGCGCCGGCGGCAACTCTTCCCTCATGGAGGTCCAGGGTCACGCCTCCGCCGGAGGATCCGGGTCCCGCGAGGGACTTGGCGAGACCCCAGTCCATGACGAGGACTTCGCCGAACTCCCCCACCATCACGTTCGCCGGCTTGAGATCCCGGTGGAGGATCCCTCTCGAATGGGCGAAGGCGACTGCGTCGCAGACCTTGAGGAAGACGACGAGGAGGCGCATGAGCACCGAACCGGGCCCGCCGTCGTCCTGGCCGTCGAGGTCCGACACCCGCGTCGGCTCGCCCTTGCGAATGCGCCCGAGGACCTCGGCCAGGCTCTGCCCTCGCACGCGCTTCATGACCATGTACGGTGCGCCCGTCTTGCGGTCGAAGCCCATCTCGTGGACGGGAACGACGTGGGGGTGCTCGAGCTGCCCCGTGATCTTCGCTTCCGCCAGGAACCGCGGAACGAGGCCCCGATGGGCGGGATCGACCAGCCTCTTGATCGCGACTTCTCGTTCGAGCGCCCGATCGAAGGCCAGCGCGACCTCGCCCATCCCGCCTCGGCCGAGGGTCCCCCGCTCGAGGAACCGACCCCCTCTGTCC
>JACQVV010000096.1 GCA_016209595.1 Planctomycetota bacterium | reverse complement strand
TTGAAGCTCGACGAACTGGTAGCAGCGCCCGTTCTTCCCATCCTCTCCACGTCCTCCGGGACGTGGCCCCATTGAAGCAACGGGCGTCACTGGTACGAGGGCTCGTGGCAGACGCGCTCTCCACGTCCTCCGGGACGTGGCCCCATTGAAGCAACGGCTTTACAACAAAACCTTCTCTAATATGTTTACCTGACCTGATTACTCGAAATCCTCAGCCAGACTTGCGATGGCGTTCTCCCCCAAATCCCCACGGAACGGGGTTCAGGCTGGAGACCGGAGACTGGAGACCCGAGGAAAGACACGAGAGACCGTTCTCGTGGCTCCAACCGGCAGCCTCCAGTCCTGCAACCCATTTCGCACATGGAGTTTGCGCGATCAGATTTCGACGTAACCACGGCTGAGGTTCGCGAGTAATCAGGTCTAGCAAATCCGTCTCGGCCGGAGAGGTGGTCCGTTCGAGGGGAGCGACATTCCAACTCGGGCGCTGGACGCGCTCGCGTCCACGCTTTCAGTGCCTGATGCCCAGGCGCTCCGATCGGCGGGCGAGCGAATGGCGGCTGATGCCGAGGTGCTCGGCGGCCTTGGTCTTGTTGTTGCCGGCGAGGGCGAGGGCTTTGAGGATCTCCTCCTTTTCCAGCTCCGCCAGCCTGGTGTCGAGGGGTAGACGTGGGCCGGTGGCGGGGTTCGCGCCGCGCGCTCCCTCCGCCACCGCCTCCAGAATGTGGCGGGAGAGATGGCTGGCGGTGATCGTTCCTTCGACCACGGCGTCGAGGCGCGAGAGCTCGTTGGCGAGCTCGCGGACGTTGCCGGGCCAGGGATAGGCAGCGAGGTAGCGGAGGGCCTCCTCGTCGACCGATCGGGCCGGCGCTTTCCGGCCTGGCTCCTTCCGGCCTGGCTCATTCCGGCCTGGCTCTTTCCCCCCGGTGGCGAGGCTTTCAAGAAAATGCGAGACGAGGAGCCGCACGTCGCCGAGGCGCTCCCGGAGCGGCGGCAGATCGACCGAGAGGACCTTCAAGCGGTAGTAGAGGTCGTCGCGGAAGGATCCCTCCTCCACCATGCGCTCGAGATCGCGATTCGTCGCCGTGAGGATGCGGACGTCGACCGGGGTCCGCTCCTCGCCGCCGACCCTGCGGATCGAGCGCTCCTCCAGGACGCGCAGGAGCGTTGCCTGCATCTCGAGGGGCATCTCGCCGATCTCGTCGAGAAAGAGCGTGCCGCCGTTCGCGAGCTCGAAGAGACCGGGCTTGTCGCGGGAGGCGCCGGTGAAGGCCCCCGCGACGTGACCGAAGAGTTCGCTCGCCAGGAGCGAGGGCGGAAACGCCGCGCAGTTCTCGGTGAGGAACTCGCGGTCCCGGCGCGGTCCCTCGAAGTGGAGAACGCGCGCGACGAGGTCCTTGCCCGTGCCGGATTCGCCGCGGATGAGAACCGGGAGCTCCGTCCCGACAATCTGGTCGAGAAGGGCGTAGAGCTCTCGCATCCGAGGGCTTGCGCCGACGATGTCCCGGTAGCGCGATCGGTCGGCGAGAGCGAGTTGCTTCGCGGCGAGGAGCCGGAGGGTCCGGTCGAGGCGAATCGACTGGGTCTCGCATCGGCTCGCGAGCTCCTGGCGCGCGGACTCGATCTCGATCGTCTTTTGCCGGTTCTCCTCGAGCAGGCGGGCCCCCTCGATCGCCACCGCGGCCTGGGCGGCCAGGGCCTCGAGGAGCGGGAGGTCGCCGTCGCCGAACGCGCCCTGGGCCAGGCGATTGTCCAGGTAGAGGACTCCGAGCGTTCGGTCCCCGGCCCGAAACGGGACGCAGAGGATCGAGCGGAGGACGAGAGCCTTCACCGAGGGGATGGCCGCGAAGCGCGGGTCCTCGAGCGCGTTGGAACAGGCGACCGGGCGAGCGCTGCGGAAGACCTCGGCGGCCACCGTCCTGGAGATCTTCACCTCCGGGTTCTCGATGTCGTCGCGGTTGAAGTTTCGCGCAACCTCGAACCTCTCCTCCTCGCCCGAAGGCTGATGGATCAAGAATCCGCGCTCGGCCGTCGTGAGATGGATCCCGGCGTCGACGATCGCCGAGAGGAGCGCCCCGAGATCCCGCTCCTGGTTGAGCCGTCGCGTGATATCGAGAAGCTCCCGGGCGCGTTCGAGGTCCTGCTTCAGTCGCTCGAAGAACGCGAGCCCGTTCTCCTCGCACTCATCCAGGAGTCGGTCCAGGGCGGGAAGGTCCTTCTCGCCGCTCCTCTCGACGAAGAATCCTCTCGCGCGCTTTCTCGTCTCCTTCAGCCGCTTCGCGTCCATGCGTCTTCCATGGAACCAGGAAGGAGCCGGGCGGTCAACTTGGCCACCGGTTCGTCCAGGGTCAGAGGAAATCAGCTGAGAAGCTCGAAGCGAGCGCCGCCGTTGGGCGGAAACGCGAGCACATGGTGCGGATCCGCGCGGCAAGACGCGCGGAAAGCGCGCGGTCGGGCACGCGTGCCGGAAACGGGCAGGAAGGCGGAATCGCTGAAAGCGCGCGACGTTAGGGAGAATCCGTTCGCCGCCGAGGATCGGGCCCTTGGCTTGCCTTATCCGGAGCCGTTCAGGTTGGTGTCGCGGTCAAGAAACCTTTGGGAATTCAACCAAGGAGGCAAGCCATGAGTACGCCAAGCGGTTCGATTCTCAGCGACGTGGACGAACGGGATCTGATCGAGCGGGGCAGCCGGGTGCGCGGCGGGAACCTGCTCGAGCAGGCGGGAGCGACGTTCGAGGTCGCGCGCCTGCACCGGGACTCGATCGAGAAGATCCTCCCGCCCGGGACGATCGAGGAGGGAGAAGCGGCCCGGAGCGTGGTGGAGAATGGGATCAAGCGCCGGGAAAACGTGGCGGAGGAGTCGAAGGACGCCAAGCGCCTTCAGGACACGACGCTCAAGTTCGCACGCGAGTGGGCGCGGAGGGTAGTCGCGCTCGTGCGGATGGCCCTGGCCGCGGGTGTCTTGGTGCCGGAGGTCCTGACGAAGGTCGGGCCGTCGTGGAAGAGGGTCTCCACGTCGCTCGAAGCGTTCGCCCGGAATCTTGGGCTCCTGAAGGAAAACGCCGAGACTCTGAAGCGGTTCCCGCTGTACGAGCAGGTCGTGTCCGAGGGCGAGAGCATCGCGACCCGCCTGGCATCGGTCGATGCGACGCAGGAGGCCAAGAGGATCGCCGAGCTCCCGGAAGCGGTCCGGAGGTACTACGTCGCGAAGGGGAGGCTCCTGGCGATTCTGCGGATCGTCATGGAGGCCGGACGTGCGGCCTTCGCGGGTAACCGTGCGATGGCGAAGCGCTTCAGCCTCACTATCCTCTACCGTAGGGGACGGAAGGCGAAGGGCGAGGCGCCGGCGGCGGGAGAGGCGCCCTCGACTGGCGAAGCGCAGCCGAACTCTCCGTAGGTCATTTCCTCCAGCGGCCGGGTCGGGGCTTCCAGTCGTCCGGGAAGCCCCGGCCTCGGTCGAGCACAGCCGGGGTTAGCTGCGGCGTCCCCGCGGTTGGTCACGGGGTCCCGGGGGTTCGTCGAGCGGTCCCCGGGGTTAGCTGCGGCGTCCCCGCGGCTGGTCACGGGGTCCTCGAGGTTCGTCAGACGGTTCCCGGGGTTGGCTGCGGCGTCCCCGCGGCTGGGCACGGGGTCCCGGGGGTTCGCCAAGCGGTTCCCGGGGTCGGTCGCGACGTCCCCGGGGTTGGTCGCGACGTCCCCGGGGTTGGTCACGGCGTCCCCGGGGTTGGCCGGGCGGATGGCGCGCGTGGGTCGAGATCCTGGCGCTGCTGGCCGAGAGGCTGCCGCAACTGGAAACGACGGGGCGCGCTTCGGCCATGCCGGTTGGCGCGAACGGCCGGGTGGTTCGGGACGTTCGTCCATCCCGTGGCAATGTGGGACATGACGCCCGCGCGTTCGTCAGGATGGGCTGTCGCACCTGGGCAGGCAGCTCCCGCGACCGGGCAGGGCAGGCGGCGCAGATGGACAAGACAGTCGAGCGGATCGACATGCCAGTCCTCGGGATCGACATGACAGTCGTGCGGATCGACATGCCAGTCCTCGGGATCGACATGACAGTGGCGCGAATGGACTCATCGTCCTGGGTGAGCGGCCTCTCTCATGGCGGTGCCCATCGGGATCCAATCGTACGTCTCGCGGCTGTGTCCGTCGTCAAGCGTGACGCCCGAGAGATTCGAGAGGATCCCGGAAGGGTGACGCGCTCCACGGCAGGAGAGGGCGACGATCCCGTGCTCGCCGAGGGAGCGCACCTCGCCGGGATCGCTCGTTCCGGACGAGTCGGCATCGTGCCAGAGGGCGAGGCCGGCGAGCTCGCTCCCGCGGAGTTCGCCGTCGCCGTCGTCGTCGAGGGCCGCGAGAGCCTGGTAGCCGTCCGTCCAGAAGATCCAGAAGGTGACGCTTCCGATGAGCTGTAGACCGGAACGGATGTCGCCCTGCCCCCGCGGGTCGTGGACGAGCCAGGCCGCGGAGGGCGTGATCCAGCCCCACTCTCGCGCGAGGCCGCTCCCGTCGAGATCGAAGGAGACGCGGGCCGCGGGGTCCACGAGGTCATCGAGGGCGAGCCCATCTTGGAGCGGGACGAGGATCGGCGTGATCGGGCGGGGGAGCGACTCGAGCTTGCGCGAGGCCTCCTGAAGTCGCGCGATCTCCTCGGCGTCCTTGGCCGGGTCGAGGAGTGGGATGAGGTACTCCGCCGCTTCCTGGGCGACAGGCCGCTCGCGCAGATCGAGGCTTTTCCTGTCCTTCTCCTTCTCCCAGGCCGCCGCGAAGACGTCACGGTAGCCCTGGATCGCCGCCTCCTTCTCGCCGGCCTGATCGCGGCACCAGGCGAGGCCGAGCCGGGCCGCGAGGTCGTCGGGCGCGAGCTCGACGCCCCGCGCGTATCCCTCAATCGCCTTGGCGAGGTGCTCTTTCGCGGCCTTCAGCCGTTCGGGGTCGTCCGCCGGCACGGGTTCGAAGGGGACCGCGTCGGGCTCGTAGCCGTACCAGGGTTCGTCGCCGCCGCGGCGCGCCTCGACCGTGTCCGCCTTCACGGCCCAGGCCATGGCGTGGACGCGGGCGAGCGCGAGGACGAGACCGGCGTTCGCCGGATCGGCCGCGAGCTTCTTTTCGAGGTTCGCGACCAACCTCTCGAATGGAACCTCCTCCAGATCGGGACGGGCGTACCTCGCCCACGCGGCCGGGGCAAAGAAGAGCAGGAGGACGAGAAACCTGGCGATCATGGACTCCTCCGGTTGTTGCGCTTCCTGGGGCTTTTCACTTGCCGAGCGAGGATTTCTCCTGGAACTCGATCCGCGGCCAGTTGCCGATGTTGTTCTCGATCCACTCGGGGATGCGCGCGCCGCTGTCGGCATAGACGGCCTGGCGGTAGGCGCTGGGCTCGCGCACGTAGAGAGAAGGGTCGACCTTCACGGCCATGGGTCCGTCGACCGTGAAAGAGTCGAGGTTGCAGGTATAGCGGGCGTTCTTCAGCTCGCGGAACGTCCCGGGCGCGCTCGGGTTGGGAGGGGCGAGCAGCGTGAAGCGGATCGCGAGTCCGCGGGGGATCTCGACCTCCACGCCGCCGGGGTCCCGGTGCAGGACGCCGGTCACCCGCCGCGGATCCCGGAACCAACCGCCGGACGGATGGCGGAGGTACTCGCGGTACTGGTTCACCTCCGCGAGCGACGCGAGCGTCTGTCCGGAGAGGAGTCCCTTCTCCATCGCGACCTCGAAGAAGTGAACACGATCCCCTGCGCCCGGGCGGCCTCCAGCGCGCCCAGGACATCCGGAAGGTTCTCGGGCGAAAGGACATGAATCGTGAGCGCCGTCTGGACGAGCGGGCGCTCCTCGATGGGGACTCTCTCCAGAGGATCCATGTCTCTCCTCCCCTACCCATGTTTCGCAACAAGCATAGCCGGGTAGGGGAACGGCGGAAAGGGGCAGGGAGGCCCGCCCCTCTCCCCCGAGAAAGCCGTTTGCGGCTGCTAGTCGAACCGCGCCGAGCGGATCTCCTTCGCGAGGTCGGCTTCCAGCGTCCGCTTCTTCTCGGCGAGATCGTCCATCTCGATGCGGATCTTTCCGATATCCTCCTCGCTCCCCGCGAGGCGTTCGACATACTGCGCGCGGAGTTCCCGCTCCCGAGGCGTGTCGCCGAGCCGGGTCATGTTCTCCCGGTATCGGGCCTGGTCGGCTTCGAGGGTCGTTCTCCGGGTGTTCGCGCCGTTCCAGTCCGCCTCGACCTTCGCGATCTCCTCCATCGTGGAGAGGATGCTCGCGAGGAACTTCCTCATCTCCTCGCTGGCCGCGGGCTGCTCCACGAAGAGGCGGAGCTGACCGACCTGGTTCCGGTCGACGTAGACCGCCTGGGAGACCTCGATCTTCTCCTCGACCGTGAAGTCGAGCGTCTTCTTCGGTTCCAGCGCGACCCGGAAGCGATAGGTCCCCGGCTGCTCGTCCTCGGGCTTTTCCGGCTTGACGAGCGCGTAGCCCTGGGCGCGGAAGTGGTCGAGGAGGAGCTGTGCGGCGCGCTCGGTCTTGTTGTTCACGTGGTACTTCGTCTCCTGGACGCGGTGCATCCGGTAGGTGAGGACTCCGTCGGCAAGCGTCATCTTGTGGATGGGGCGCTGGTTCTGCGCGACGGTCTTCTCGACGTCCACGCCGGTCTCGACGGCGTAGGTGAGAATGGCCCGCATTCCCGGCTGGAGGGTCTGGTGGAGGAGCCCCTCGCCCAAGGACGCCGAGCCCTGGAAGACCGTGACCGGCCCGTTGTCTAGCGTGAGGCCGGTGGAGTTGGTGAGGAGGAAGGCGTTCAAGGGATTGGCCGCGATCCGTTCCTGGAAGTAGAGGAGCCTCTCGGCGTCGATCTTCGAGGAGAGGACCGGGACGAGCGCCGACTGCCCACGCGGGACGGAGACCGGCTCGTCGATCGAGTACTCGAACATCTCGCCGAGCGAGGCGCCTTTTGCCGCCGATTCGATCTCGGCGAGCGACTCGAGGCCGCGCTCCGCTGCGCGACGAAGCTCGCGCCCTCCGCCGGCGCCGCCGCCCGCGCGGTCCGCGTACTCCTCGGCCTCGGCCGCATCGCGCATGCTCTTCCGGGCCCGGCTCATCTCCGCGCCGGGAGCCTCGTCGTCGGCATCTCCCGCCTTGTCCTGGGGGATCGCCACGCCAGCTCGCACGTCCACGCCGGGGAAGAGGACCTCCAGGGGGACGACGGAGCGGGTCGGGTAGTAGGGCTGGTAGAGATCCATGACGAAGGAGATGGGGTTCCCCGCCACGAGCGATACGTCCACCTTGTCCCAGTCCTCGTCGGTCGGGTTCTCGATCATCGCCCATCCCTGGAGGATCGGCGCGCCTTCCGGCTGCACGAGAAGCCGGTAGGAGGTCTTCCAGACCGGCGTCTCCAGGAGATACCCCATGAGCACGGAGCGCTCCCCGCCCCCCGTCGCGTAGATCTTCACGGCCTTCCGGTCCTTGTACTTCCCCTGGAGCGTGAGCTCGAGATACCGCTTCACGTCGGCCTGGAGGGCCTCGTCCAGGATCGAGAAGCCGGCGACGTCCGCCAAGGGGACCGTGCGGAACGACCCGTCGGCCGTCGCGAGCGCGAGGAACCGGACGGTGAGGACCGTCCCGCCCTCCACCTGCCGCTTCTCCTCTTCGAGTCCCAGGACTTGCCCCTCCAGCGTCTCGCCGGGAAGGATGAGCCGGACGCGGGCACCCTGGAGCCGCGAGAGAAGGCCGGTCAGGCTCTGCTCGGCGGGCACGCGCACGAGGATCTCCTCCATCTGCTTCTCCAGCGGCGCCGCGGAGTCGTAAGAGATGTTGGCGATCCGTCCGCCGTCGAGGTCGACCGCGTAGAAGGACTTCAGGATGTCCTTCATCTGGTCGTGCTTGAAGTTGAGTTTGATCTCCGCGTCCCCGCGAACGCTCGCGGTCCGCTCGAAATACCCCAGGCCATGCTTGTACAGGACGACGCGCTCGAGCTTCGACTCCGGTCCCGCCCCGGCGCCCTCCTGCGCGAACAGTCCGCTCCCGACGAGCGCGCCCGTGGCGACCACAGCCGCCCCGATCCGCGCGAGCCCGATCTTCATCACAGAATCCCTCCTCGTGGCTAGCAGCCCGTGGATAAAGTCACTCTGGCTACGCGCGGCGCTTTCGGCCGATCTCTTCGTCGCGAATCCTCGTCGTATCCTCCTAATACGACTGCGGTTCGCTCCTCGATCTCGGCCGAAATCGCTCGCGCTCGCCTCCGAAGCACTTTATCCAC
>JACQVV010000095.1 GCA_016209595.1 Planctomycetota bacterium | reverse complement strand
GGGGCCTTTCCCCTCCCCCTCACAGGGTCTCCCGGGTCTCGATGCCGCGCTCGCCTCCGACGTGCCGATCGGGGCGGGCCTCTCCTCCTCCGCCGCCGTCAGCGTCGCCTTTGTTCTCGCCTGGAACGAACTCGCCTCGCTCGGGCTCCCGGCGATTGACCTCGCCCGAGTGTGCCAGGGCGCGGAGAACGAGTACGCCGGCGTCTCCTGCGGTCTCATGGATCCGTTCGCGGTCCTCTTCGGCCGCGAGGGCTCGGCTCTCCTCCTCGATTGCCGGACGCTCGAGTGGGAACCTGTTCCGCTTCCCTCGGGCACGGTCGTCGCGATCGCGGACTCCGGCGTCCGGCGCGAGCTTGCAGGCTCGAGCTACAACGCCCGCCGCCGCGAGTGCGAGGAGGCGGTACGGAATCTTGCGGCCCGGAAGCCGGGCGTACAGTCCCTTCGGGACGTCTCGCCCGCGGATGTCGAGCGGAATGCCGGGGCGCTCCCCGAGCCCCTGCTTTCGCGCGCGCGGCACGTCGCCGGCGAGATCGAGCGGGTGCGGGACGCGAGCGCGCGCCGGGGCGACGCCGCCGCCTTCGGGCGGGCCATGACGGCGTCGCACGCGAGCCTGCGGGATCTCTACGAGGTGAGCTCCCTTGAGCTCGACGCCCTGGTGTCGGCCGCGCTCGCGATTTCTGGATGCCACGGCGCCCGGCTCACCGGCGCCGGCTTCGGCGGATGCGCCGTCGCGCTCGTCCAGGAGTCCGGGGCCATGAAGTTCAAGGAGGAACTCGCGCGCGAGTACGCCCGCCGGACGGGGAAGACCGCCTGGATCCATCCCTGCCGGCCGGCCGATGGGGCGAGCGTGGAGACGCTCCTCTAGCTGCGGTACAATCGGACGATCCTCCCGCCGGCCGCGGGCTCGCCGGGTTCCTCCAGAAACCCTTCCGCCCGGACGACCTCCTGGAGCGCCTGCGAGCGCTGGCTGCCTCCCGGCCGCCAGAGCCCGCGCGCTGAACTGGGGTTTCACGGGCTAACCCGGGACGCGCCGTGACCGTTGCTCCTCCACGCGCGTCCCGCTAGAATCGTGGCACTCCACGCCCGGACGGGCGGAGAAACCCGCGAATGACCACGAAAGACATCCAGCTCCGGTGCCACTGCGGCCGCCTGTTCGAGGTCCCGCTCGAGATGGCGGGGATGGAGGCCAAGTGCCCGGGGTGCGACCGGATGATCCACGTGCCGATCGTGGGAGTGGAGGGGAAGGACATTCCCGCGCTCAAGGGCACCGGGGACGAACGCGAGTTCATCGGCGAGGAGGAGTTCCAGGAGGAGGAGACGATCTTCGACAAGCCGATCAGCGAGGTCCAGAAGCTCGCCGCGATGGAGCAGCCGACGGACCAGGTCGAGATCGCGCCCACGGAACAGGAGCGGTACTGCCCGCGGTGCCACGCGATCATCCGCAAGGACGCCCAGGCCTGCGCGGAGTGCCAGACCTTCTACTGCAGGCGCTGCCAGGGCGAGATCAAGATCGGGCACGCCCACTGCCCGCACTGCAAGGCGCCGTTTTTCCGGCGGCCGACCCAGAACAAGAACTGGACCCGCAAGGAACGCCCCTTCGTCTGTCCCCACTGCAATGCGCTGCCGGCCGAGAAGGTGGATCTCTGCTACGCGTGCGGCAAGCCGATGAAGAAAGAGAAGGCGGTCTGGCCCGCGGCTCCCTCTGCCCAGGCCGTCGGACTCAAGATGGGGACCGCCCGGGCGATGCAGCGGATGGGGCGCGAGGGGCTTTCGCAGGCGGTGGCCGGCTGGGTGCTCGGGTTCATGTCGCTGACCCTTGCGGTGCTTTTCCTGTCCCCGCGCTCGGAGCTCGGCGGCCTGGCGTGGCAGGTCATGACCTGGTGCCTGGCTCTCATCCTGGCGGGCCGCGGCTTCTGGGTGGGCTACCGCGCCTACAAGGATGAGGGCCAGGAGCGCTGGAGCGCGATCGCGGCCATGTCGGTCGCCGGACTCGTGTTCGTTCCTCTCCTCTTCCCCTACTACATCTTCCAGTCGGTCGCCGCGTCCAACGAGGAGGCGAACCTCATCCTGTGCGCGGAGAACGTCGGCCGCCTCGCCCAGGCGCTGAAGGAGTACCGCAAGGCGAATGGAGGAGACCTGCCACCGCTCAAGTCGGACGAGTTTCTGTCCAAGCTCGGAACCTTCCTCGATTCGACCGACCGGCTGAGGTGCCCGGCCCGGCCGAACGCGAACCAGGGCTACGTGTGTTTCGAGGACGAGAAGCCCTTGCCGCGCGGGGTCCTCACGAGGAGCGGAAGCGACTTTCCGGTGCTCTGGGATCGCGACAGGAACCACAAGACCGAGGACTCGAGAAGAATCGTCCTCTTCCTTTCGGGTGATGTCCGGCAGGTGCCCGAGAGCGAGTTCCGGGAGCTCCTCCGCAACGCGCGGGACACGGTTCGCGATGCGCGCGCGCTCGAGGAGGGCGGTGGGGAGTGAAAGGCGGAGCGAAGGGCGACCTCGCACACCTGCGGACTCTCGCCGCGCGGACCGCACGCCGGGCGAACCTCGCTCTCTTCCTATCCTGGCTCGGAACGGCCGCCCTCGTCCTCGCCGCGCTCACTTTCCTCGCGGCCGCGGGCCTCGTCGCCGCGAGCCTCGTGACGGGCGGCGCTCCCTCTCTCCTTTCGGCCGCACGTGATCAGACGGCGTTTCTCGCCCTCGCCCTTCCCTTCCTCGCGCTCGCGGTCGCGATTTTCTCTCTCGCCACCGCCCGGATCCGTCCCTTCGACGCCGCGCGGGAGGTCGACCGCCGCCTCTCGCTCGCCGACCGCTTCGCGAGCGCACTCGCGCTCGGCGCCCGCCGCGAGCACCCCGATCATCACGTGGGAGGGAGTGGTTCCCCTCCCAGGGACGGGGAGGGGGCCGCTGGCACGAGCCGGGCG
>JACQVV010000105.1 GCA_016209595.1 Planctomycetota bacterium | reverse complement strand
GTGTATGCTCCGCCCGGAGGGGGTGTAGTAGCGGGCGGTCGTGAGTTTCATAGCCCGCTTCCCGCCGTCGAGCTCAAAGATCGACTGCACCGAGCCCTTGCCCCAGGTCCGCGACCCGATGACCAAGGCCCTTCGATGGTCCTGGAGCGCACCGGCCAGGATCTCGGATGCGCTCGCCGTGCCGCGGTTCACCAGGACGACGAGGGGATAGGGAGGGAGGGTGCCCTTGGCCTGGGCGAGGAATTCCTCGTTCGCCCTTGAGTCCCGGCCCCGGGTGGAGACGATGACACCGTCCTCGAGGAAGAGGTCGGCCGAATAGATCGACTCGTGGAAGAGCCCGCCGGGGTTGTTGCGCAGGTCGATGACGAAGGCGCGCGCGCCTTGCTCCTCCATGCGCCCGATAGCTTCCTCGAGCTCCTTCGTCGTGTCGTCCTGGAAGCTCACGAGCGCGAGGTAGCCGATCTTCGCCTCGGCGTCCACGATCCCGACCCGCTTCACGCTCTTCACGCGAATGAGCGCACGCGTGATCACGACCTCGTGGGGCTCGGCCTCGCCGAGCGAGAGCACGCCGATCGTCACCTGGGTTCCGGGCTTGCCGCGGAGCCTGCGGACGGCTTCCTGGAGCGTCATGTCCTCGGTCGATTCACCTTCCACCTCGACGATCCGGTCGCCAGCGAGGATCCCCGCCTCGTAGGCGGGAGTGTCCTCGATCGGCGTGATGACCGTGATCCAGCCGTCCTCGAGCGAGACCTCGATCCCGAGCCCTCCGAACTTCCCTTCCGTCTCGACCTTCATCTCCTCGAGGCTTTCCGGGTCGAGGTAGGCGCTGTAGGGGTCGAGCGTGTCGACCATCCCGCGGAGCGCCCCCTCGAAGAGGGTCTCGTCGTCCACTTCCTCGACGTACTGGGTCGCGATGATGTTGCGAACCTGGGCGATCGTCTGCCCTTCCCGGGAGAGACCGTTCTGCCCCGAGACTTTCTTGTCGTAGAAGACGAAAAGCGTAACGACGAGAAGGGGGGAAACAAAGAGAACGAAGAATCGCTTGCCCATCTCTCGGGTCGCTCCACGGATAGGGGCGGGAGAGGGTCCCCGGACAGGGGACTCGCGGAGGAGTGGGCAGGGGCGGAGTTGAACCGCCGACACCAGGATTTTCAGTCCTGTGCTCTACCAGCTGAGCTACCTGCCCGGCCGGAGCCACGCCGGCGGCCCCCGGAGGGGACGCGCCGGGCGCTTCTGGCCCGGAAACGATGAATTTTAGGCCGGAGAACGTGGTCCTGTCAACCGTCACGCGAACGCCGGCGAGACGACCACCAGGCCGCGTCCCGGGCAATCTGGGCCGCGAGTTCCTCCGGTCCAGAGAACTTCCTTTCGCCCCGGATACGATCCAGGAACTCTACGACGAGTCGCTCTCCGTACAGATCCCCGGCGAAGTCGAGCAAGTGGCACTCCACGCTGACGGGAGAGTCTTCGCCGTCGAACGTCGGGCGCCGTCCCACGTTGGTCACTGCCTCTCGCGGACGACCCGAGAACGTGCCCAGCCGGACGCGCGTGGCGTAGACGCCGACCGGCGGCAGGCAGTCGTGCTCGAGATCCACGTTCGCGGTAGGGTGGCCGATGCGGCGCCCCCGACCCGCCCCGGCCACGACGCGGCCGATCGCGGCGGGAGGCCGGCCGAGGAGCTCGGTCGCGAGGGCAAGGTCCCCGGAACGGATCGCATCCCGAACTCGCGTGCTCTTGACGGGCTTTCCCCCCACGAGGACGGGTTCGACGATCCGCACCCCGAACCCCATCCGCTCGCCCAGGCGGCGCAGGAACTCTCCGTCGCCGGCCGCCCCCTTGCCGAGCCGCGTGTCGTAGCCCAGGACGACCCCGCGGACACCGAGTCGCTCCAGGAGGACCTGCTGGACGAACTCCTCCGCCGGGGTGTCGGCAAGCCTGGTGTCGAACTCCACCAGGAAGACCTCCTCGATGCCGAGCTCTCCGAACAGCTCGACGCGACTCTCGGCGGGCAGGATCCGGAGGGGCGCGGACCGTCCCAGGACCACGGCCGGGTGCGGGTCGAAGGTGATCGCGGCGGACCGCGCCCCGATCTCCCGCGCCCAGGTGATCGTCCTCGCCAGGACCTCGCGATGCCCCAGGTGGACGCCATCGAAGACCCCGAGCGTGACAACCCGCCCGCGGGCGTCCGGGGGATCCACTCGGTCGAAGCTCCGGTAGAGTTCCACGCCCGCTACGCCCTGCCGGCAGGCACGCCCTCTCGCATCTCGCGCAGTTTCTTGAGGATGAGCTTCTGCTGGGACGGGACCACCTTGGACACGAAGAGGATTCCGTTCAGGTGATCGAGCTCGTGCTGAAGGACCCGGGCGTGCAGTTCGCTCGTCGATTCCTCCTGGAAGGTCTTCCCCGCGAGGTCGCTCGCCTCGATCCGGACCCAGGACGCACGGCGGACCGGTCCCGTGACGCCCGGGATGGAGAGGCACCCCTCCTCCGCCACGACCGTGCCCCGCTTCTCGACGATGCGCGGGTTCACGTAGGCTTTCTCCTCCCCCTTCCCGGCTTCGCCCGCGAGGTTGACGATGAAGACTCGAAGAAGCCAGGCGACCTGCGGAGCCGCCAGCCCGCAGCCCTTGGCCTCGTACATGAGGGGAAACATCTCCTCGACCTTCTCGCGCAGCTCGCTGTCGAACTCCTCGACAGGGGCCGCCTCCTGGAGGAGGTTGGGGTCGGGATAGAGGACGATCTTCATCGCATCGGGTTCGAAGAGGTGATTCTAGCCCCGCGCGCGGACGCCTTCAAGGCGACTTGGCGGGCTCTTGGTCCCCCGGCTCCCCACTTTGCTCGGACCGTGCCCAGCATCTCCTTCGCGTTGACACGCGCTTCCAGCCAGTGCTACACTCGCATTTCGTCGTTTGAACCTGCATCAGCCGGGGGCTTGCCGAATGGACGTCTCGAAGCTCTACGAGAAGGCCGAAGAAGCGATCAAGCGGAAGAACTACGATTACGCCGTCGACATCCTGATGAAGCAGATCCTCCCGATCTACCCGAACGACGTGAAGGCTCGGAAGCTGCTTCGTGGGACTGTCATCAAGAAATACGACGAGAACGGCTACCCCGGCAAGCTGGCGCAGATGAAGGCCGCCGGCGCTCGCGCGATGCTCGAGAAGCACAAGATGACCAAGCAGTGGGACAAGGCGATGGAGGAGTGCGAGAAGTGCCTCTTGCTCGCGCCCAAGGACGTGGCGATCCTCTTCTCTCTCGCGGAGTGCTCGAAGCAGGGCGGCCATGCCGAGACGGCGATCGCGATGCTGGAGAACGCGGTCCAGATCGACCCGGAGCACAAGAAGTCGCTGAAGCTCCTGGGCCACCTCTACCGGGAGAAAGAGGACTTCGAGAAGGCGCAAGGCTACTTCCAGAAGGCCTCGAAGCTCGACCCGACCGACAACGAGGCGAAGAAGGCCGTGAAGGATCTCGCGGCCATGCGGACCGGCCGGGACTACGGGCAGGCCAAGAGCTCCCGCGACGTCATTAGGGACCAGTCGGCCGCCGACAAGATGGAAGCGGAGCACCACATCCTGCGCACGCCGGAGGAGATTCGCGCGGCGATCGAGCGGACGAAGGCCGACTACGCGGTGGACAACAAGAACAAGAAGGTGCTACGCCGGCTGGGCGAGCTCCACATGCGGATGGAGGAGTACGACAAGGCGATCGAGTGGTTCGAGAAGGGGATCGCGGTCGACCCAACCTCGTTCGACATCAGGAAGCTGATCGGGGACTGCAAGATCGCCAAGCTCGAGATCCCGGTTCGCCAGACCAGGAAGGAACTGGAGAAGAGCCCCGCCGACGCGGCCGTGCAAAAGAAGCTCGATGACCTCCAGGCGAAGAAGAGCAAGTTCGAGATCGAGGAGTACAAGGCGCGCGTGACCGAGCACCCCACCGACCTCGAGCTCCGCTACTTCTACGGAAAGGCGCTCTACGACGCGAACCAGCTCGAAGACGCGATCGCCGAGTTCCAAAAGAGCTGCAAGGACCCCCGCTACAAGATGGAGTCGTTCAACCACATGGGGCAGGCGTTTTTGCAACAGGGGGACCCGGAGCTAGCGATCAAGCAGTTCCAGCGGGCCCTGGAGGACGTCACGGGGATGGGCGAGAAGGCGAAGCTCCTCCGCTACAACCTCGGGAAGGCCTACCAGTCCGCGAACGACTCCGCCCACGCCCTCGACCAGTTCCAGATGATCCTGGAGGCGGACGTCCGCTACAAGGACGTCCGCGAGCGGATCAGACAGGTCAAAGGGGGACAGTCCGGGGCCAAGCAATAGAACCCGACAGGGGGAGGAACGCTGCCTCCGCCTCGTTTCAGAGAGCCACCCGGAGAGAACCGAGATGCCGCATTCCGTATCCGCCAAGAAACGCGTCCGCCAGAACGAGAAGCGGCGGCTGCGCAACAAGGCGAAGAAGACTCGCCTCAAGACCGAGACGAAGAAGCACCTCCAGGCGCTGGAGGAGAAGAAGTTCGACGCCGCCGCGAAGCAGCTGGACCTCCTCTACAAGCTCTACGACAAGGCCGCCAAGACGAAGGTCCTGCACCCCAACAAGGCAGCGCGACTGAAGTCGCAGTGCGCGCGGAAACTCAACGCGGCCAGGGCGGCGGGAGCAGGCGCGGCGAAGTAGGAGCCCATCCACAAACCCGGGCCCAGCTTGCCCTGAGCCAGCTTGCCCCGAGCAGAGCGAGGGGCAGCGAAGGGAGCCCGCCACCGCCCGCCCGCCTACGAGAGGTTTTTGGGGATGGGCTTCAGGGTGACGGACGCTTGAGTCGGCGGATCTTGCCCCGGTGTTGGAGGATCATCAACCCGAGAGTGCTATGGCGCCCGGTCGGCGCCACCAGCCCGCATTTCTCACCGGATCGTCCGAAGTTCTCGCCGTTGCACCGCCAGGTGCAACAGCGAGAACGGTCTGCGGAGGCGATGGCCAGGCGGAACTCGGCGCGCGAGCCGCAGACGACTTGGAGGAGCCGTCTCAGCGCCTCACCACGAGCTCGTACTTTCCACGCTCGCCGGGCCGGGCGCTCGTCACGGCCACCACATACATGCCCGCGACCTCGGCGCGCACCCGGATCCCGGCGTCGAGCGAGCCCGGCCGGCTGTCGTCGTTCTGTAGCAGCGCCCCGTCCGGCGAGCGGACGATGAGGTAGGCGTCGAAGTCGGCGGAACCGAGCGCGAGCTCGACCACCTGTCCTTGCTCGAGGTCGAGCGGATAGGCGTCGAAATACTCCTTGGACGCCAGCTGGTCGTCCCCCCGCTCGAGCGTCCCGGCGACCCGCTCCACTTGCGGAGCGGCCGCTTCCTTCGACTTCTCGCGCGGGTGGTCCGCCTCCAGGGGACGCCCGATGATCGCGCTCCGGTCGATCCCCCAGCGCGCCAGGATGTCGGCGGGAAGGCTCTCCAGGTCCGGACCGGCGACGCCCTGCCCCCACAGGTCCCGGAGATCGAGGAGGTGGATCCGGCCGTCGGCAAGGGCTTCCTGGAGCTCCAGGTTTCCGGCCTGGAGCATCTCGTCGAAGCTCGCGGCGCCCTTCGAGACCCCCGTCACCTCGACCGCGGCCAGATCGCCGCCCGGCAGCCTCACGGCGGCAAAGCAGTGGCCCGGGACGACGGCGAGGTAGGGGGGAAGCCCGATCTCGTTCACGACCGAGGCGTAGAGGATCGCAAGATCGATGCAGCTCCCGCTCCGGTCGCGGATCGTGTCGCGAGGAAACTTCACGCTTTGCGCCACCGACGGATCGCGACCCGACGTCGCGACCTGGATGGCCGTGGCTGTCTGGTAGACGATCCCCGAACGCGCGAGGAGCTCGTAGGCGGCCTGGAGGGCGCGGCGTGCGCTGCTATCGTCCTGGTGGGCCGCGACGCCTCCCGAGAGCTGGCTCGCGATCGCGGCGTACTCCTTCACCACCGGGTCGTTCCGGCTAACCCAGGCCGCGAGGAAGGGGGCGTTGGCGAACGTCTCCTTCCAGTCCGCTCCGGGGACGGCCGCTTCGTGATCGGCGAAGAGGATCTCGTTCATCCCCAGGATGTCGAGCTTCGCCGTCCGCCGGCCGGTCCGCACCACCCCCTCGGTTTCCTCGAAGCTCCACTCGACCTCGACCTCGACGGGAGTGCTCGTCCGGATGCGACCGACCCGCTCGGACAGGAGGGGGTAGCAGGCTTCCACGACGGTCTGTCCGGGGACGAGCTCGGGGTGCTCTTTCCAGTCGGACCACTCGGAGAACCCCGCGACGCGGGTGCGGATCCTCACGCCGCGCGCCGGCCCCCCTCCGGAGCTCTTGACCACCGTCCGGGCGATCCATTGGTCGGGGAAGTCGTCGGCCCGGGCGTAGACCTTCTGAAGCGTCGCCATGACGCGCCCGCGGGTTTCGATCTCGACCTCGAGCCTCGCGGGTTCCCGGCCCCAGAGCACGCAGAGCTCGTAGCGGAGCGCATGCTCCTCCTCGTCCCAGCGAGCGTCAACGGCCTCTCGCGGCAGGACGTACAGGAAACTCCCGCGGAGCGCGGCCTGGGCCCCGGAACCCGTAGAGGAATCGAAGTGGAACTCGAGCCTCCCGTCGCACGCGCGCCGGCTCCGGGAGAGGACGGTGCCCTCCTCGACGGGAAACAGCCACTCGTTCCCCCGAGACCGCCGTCCCAGGCCCCGGGCGAGATACCTTGCCTCGACGAAGGACCGCGGGTCGTCGAACCGGACGTTCCCAACCTCGTCCATCTTGTAGTCCACCGGGCTCGACGCAACCCCCCGGAAGAGCCGGGCCGTCCCGGACGGGTCCGCCCGGAGGATCGCGTAGACCGAAGCGTCCAGCGCCAGGAAGACGCCCATCTGCGCGTCTCCGTCGGGCTCGACGTCGTAGACGACACGGAACTGCGGCGACTCGCGAAGCGCCTCGCCGGCAAGGAGGTCCTTCCTCTCGGAGGCGGCCCTTTCGTCGAGAGCGCGAGCCCGAGCCTCGGCCTCTTCCTTCTCGCGCGCGAGCCGGACGGACTCTTCGCGTTCTCGGGCGAGTCGCTCCGCTTCCTTTTCCTCCTTCTCCCTCGCGACCCGGGCAGCCTCCTCCCGCTCCCGCGACATCGCCTCCTCGTTCCCGGTCGTCCCGGAGACGACCACGGGCGCCGCGTCCCCGGACGAGGAGACGAACGCGAGCGCGCCGAGGAGAACGGCCACGAACACCGCCACGCCGGACGAAAGCGCCACCAGGATCTTCTGCTCGCGCCCGAAGCGCGGGAACGCGCGCGACAAAGGACGGCGCGACCGCCGCCCCGCATGGGGACGGAGGGCGGCGCGAGACTCGCCGGCGGGAACAAGGATTTTCGTTCCACAGGATGGGCACTTTGCCCGCTTCCCCGCGCGGGCGGGCGGAGCGGAGAGCTTGCTGTCGCAGTTCGAGCAGCGGAATCGGATCATGGCGGGCTCCTCCAGCGTCACGGCCGAACATCCCCTCGTCGCCCTCGCGACGGGAGGAGACTTCGCAAGCGCCTTGCCGCCGGAGCCAGCGTGCCGGCTATCTCCGTAAGTCTGTGTCTCGGAGTGCCTTCCATCCTGGTCGAGTCTCGATCCAGAGAGCACCCACCCACGTGGGTGGCGGGCGGCCCGCCAGGCCGCCCGCCCGCCTGGCGCCCCGCCGGTCAGCCAGGCTGGCCCAGGAACTCTTCCCTCACGAGAACTCAGGACCTAGGGACGTCAGCGTCTCGATTCCGGTCGCGGAGGCTCCGCACCCGCTCGCGCGTGATTCCAAGTTCGCGGGCGGCAGAAGAAACGTTTCCGGCGGAGCGCGCCAGGGCCTCCTGGACCTTCTCGACCGCAACCTTCTCCAGGTATCGGTCCAGGGCTTTCGCTTCGCCCCAGGGGAACCCGGCGGTTCCCGTCGAGGCGGAAGCCGGGGGCGCGAGATCCGGGAAGTCCTCGTCGCCGAGCTCCGGCCCCTCCGCGAGGGCGTAGGCGCGCTCAATCGCCGCGCGAAGCTGCCGGACGTTCCCGGGCCAGCCGAACTGCTCCAGAACCCGTCGCGCCCGTTTTCCGATCCCCTTCCTCGCCACGCCGCGCCGCCGGGCCACGTCGTCGAGAAAGTACGCGACGAGCTCGGGGATGTCCTCCCGGCGCTCCCGCAGGGGGGGCAGATGGAGGGGGAAAACGTTTACCCGGTGGTAGAGGTCCTGGCGAAACGCCTCCCGAGCCACGAGATCCTCCAGCGGCTGGTTCGTCGCGCAGATGATCCGGACGTCCACGCGGTTCGGGCGGTCCTCGCCCAGCCGCTTGACCTCGCCGTTGTCGAGGACCCGTAGAAGGCTCTGCTGGAGCTTCGGGCTCATCGCCTCGATCTCATCGAGGAAGAGCGTCCCGCCGTCCGCCTCGCCGAACGCCCCGACGCGGTCGGCGACCGCGCCCGTGAAGGCGTTCCGGGTGTGGCCGAAGAGCTCGCTCTCCAGGAGGTGGTCGGGCATCGACGCGCAGTTCAGGGGAAGGAAGGTCTTCCCGGCTCTCCCTCGCTGGCCGTTGTCGTGAATCGCGCGCGCGACGAGTTCCTTCCCCGTTCCCGTCTCGCCGTGGATGAGGACCGGGAGCTCCGTCCGGGCCGCCCGATCGACCGCGGCTAGCACGCGCGTCATCGCCGGCCCGCGACCGACGATCTCCTCGTACCCGTGTTGCAGGTCCCGTCGGGCTTCCGCGAGCCGCCGGTCCGTGTCCTCCTGCCGGCGCGCCTTCGCGACAGCGATGCCCAGGAAGTCGCAGAAGAGCTCGTAGAGAGGGAGGTCCGATTCCCGAAACACCCCCGCCTCCTTCGGGTTGTCGAGATAGAAGGCGCCCAGGACATCGCCGTTCCTCGGGCCGCGAACGGGAAGGGCGAGGACCGAGAGAAGCTTCAGCCTCTGGACGCTCTCGGAATCCCGAAAGCCGGGATCGTCCAGGAGGCTCTCGGTGATGCAGGGGCAGCCCTCCTCGAGGACCTTCCTGACGACGCTCGTCGAATGCTCGAGCTCCGGGTTCTCCAGGTTCTGCGACTCCATGTTGCGCGCCACCACAACCTGGAGCGTGTCCCCGCGGCGGAGAATGAAGAGGCCCCGACTCGCCCCGGAGAGCCGGATCACGAGGTCCATGGCCCTCTGGCTCAGCGCCTCGAGGCTCGGCTCCGGAGCGAGCTCCAGCATCGCTTCCAGGAGCGCGTTCGCGGCGTTCGCCGGGAGCCCCGATGTCTCGATCATGATCCGTCCTCGTCAGCGCTCCCGGACGAGCGAGTGGAGCGCCTTGAGATCCGCGCCCATTTCGGCCGCCGACGGATAGCGCGCGTCCGGATCGCGCGCCATCGCGCGCCGCACGATCTTCTCCAGCTCCTCTGGCACGCCGGGGACGAGATCCTGGAGGGGCGGGAAATTCCCGGACAGGATCTTCGCTGCCATCGAGGCGTGGCCGCTTCCGGCGAAAGGCCTCGTGCCGGAAACCATCTCGTAGAGGGTCGCGCCCAGGGAGTAGATGTCGGCGCGGTGGTCGGCCGAGCGGGCGTCCTCGATCTGCTCGGGCGGCATGTAGTGGAGCGTCCCCATGGCTGTGCCTTTCCCCGTCACGCCCGACTCGCCCGCGGAGCTCATGTGCTTGGCGAGCCCCATGTCCAGGACGCGGACATGGCCACCGGCGTCCAGGATGATGTTCTCCGGCTTGATGTCCCGGTGGACCACATCCATCGAGTGCGCATAGGCGAGAGCCTTCGTCACCTGGTAGGCGACCTGGACCGCGAGGGCAATCTCCAGCGGTCCCTTCCTCCGGATTCTCTCCCCGATCGTCCGGCCCCGGGCATACTCCATGACAAGGTACGGAGCGTCCTCGTACCGCCCGCTGCCGAGGAACGCGATCAAGTTCGGGTGTCGCAGTTTTCCGCCGACCCTCGCCTCCCGGAAAAACCGGACGATCGACTCGGCATCCTTGCCGTGCACCCCCTTCAGGATCTTGAGGGCCACGAGGGTCTGCGGGCTCCTGCGAACCGCGAGGAAGACCTCGCCCATCCCTCCCTGAGCGATCCGGTGGAGAAGCGCGTAGTCGTCGATCCAATCGAAATCGCCCTTCCCCTCGGCGACGCACGGGACGCAGTAGGTCGCCCCCTCCAGCGCAACCGCGCTTTCCTCCTTCACCTCGGCCGGCCCGAGGCTCTTCCCGCACCCTCCGGCGCAGGACCGGAACGGAACGAGGTCCGCCTGAGAGTCCTCGAGCGCCTGCCGGCGCCGGATCCGGTCCGAAGCCTCGCGCCCCTCCCTGTCCCTCCCCGGGAGGACAACCTGGATCCAGCATTCGGACGAGAGACAGGCGACGTCCGAGTTCCGGAGCAGCGCCTCGCCCCTCTTCTCTCCGTTCACAACGACCGGCCGCGCCGGGTCGAGCACTTCGAGGCGGACCGAACCACGGCGCGAGACGATCCGGCACCGGCGGTCGCCGGCCGATTCGTGGGCGAACCGGAGGTGGCAGTCCCGGCCCGAACCCACCAGGACTTCCTCTCCCTCGCCAAGCGGAAGAACCTCCCGGTTCGCGTTCCCCTTCACGACACAAACGAGCGCCGCCGCTCCTCGCCGCTCCTTTCCCAGGCGCAGGGTCTCGGCTTCCTCTATCGACCGGCCCAGGTCCTGGTTCGCCTCCAGCACCTTGGTGATCGCAAGGTCGATCTCCGCCACGTCCGGGTGGCTCGCCGAGCGAGCGAGGCGGCGGATCTCCACAAGCCCGTCGAGCGACTCGACCAGGGAGGGCAAGAGAATCCCCGGCTCGACTTCCGCCCGACATGGCTCGCTGCCCGCTCCTCCGCGGCCCGGCCGGCCCACGATGCGCTGGAGCTCGTCCACCCGGGACCTCAAGGCCACGAGGCTGCGGCGCATCTCCTCCCCCGCCCGGCCGGGGAGCTTTGCCTCCAGGCGCATGGCAATCGCATCGGTCGCCTCGATGAGGGCGATCACACCCGCGACCGACTCCGGACCCTTGAGCATCTCCCTCGCCCCACCACGGACACCACCGCGATGGGCGTCAGGCTACGGGAAGCGGCCCGCCCGATCAAGCCGGTGCAGTCGCGCCGAAGAGGACTTCGATCGCTACGGACAACCCGCTCGGACGCGATCCCAGTCGTCCGCCGAGAGGTCCCGCACCTGGAGGGCCGAGCTGCAATCGCGCCGGAAGGCGTGTCCGGCGGGCGGGAAGACGCTGGGAGATCCCGGGCTAGAATAGCCACCCCTCGTCATCGTTGGCGCGGGTCTGGAGGTGGCCGGCATGATCGAGTTCGAATGCGCGTGCGGCGAGCATCTCAGTGTCCCGGAATCGACCCAGGGAGAACGGCGCTCTTGCCCCCGGTGCCGCCGGGAGGTTCTCGTGCCCACCCCCACGCTTCCCCTCGCTCAGGTCGAGCAGGCGCCCGTCGCTCAGGTCACGGAGGTGCCCGTCACCCGCGTCACGGAGGCGCCGGGCCCGCAGGCGGCCCCGACCCTGCTCTCGGTCTGGCAGCTCCTGGGCGGGGCGCCGGGCGGGGGGCCTTGCCCCTCGGGGGTCGCGGCACCGGCAGCCACCCTCGGCCGCTATGAGATTCTGGGCACCCTCGGGCGGGGAGGGATGGGCGAGGTGCTCCGCGTTCGAGACCCCGAGATCGGGCGCGAGCTCGCGGCGAAGATCCTCCCCACCTCGGCCGGCGGGGACGAGAGGAGAGTGGGGAAGTTCCTGCTCGAGGCGCAGGTGACGGGGCAGCTGGAACATCCCAACATCGTTCCCGTCCACGACATGGGCGTCGCTCCCGGCAGGCGGGTCTTCTTCACGATGAAACAGGTGCGCGGCCGGGATCTCGCGAAGGTCCTGGCCGGCGTGTCGGGCGAAGAACCGTGGGCTCCCGGGCTCCTCCGGCGGCTCGATATCTTCCTCAAGATCTGCGACGCGGTCGCCTTCGCCCACAGTCGCGGGGTCATTCACCGCGACCTCAAGCCCGCTAACGTCATGGTCGGCGAGTTCGGGGAAGTCCTCGTGATGGACTGGGGACTGGCGAAAGTCAGGGGTCAGTGGCCAGTGGTCAGTGGTCAGGAACAACGAGAACAAGAGCAAGACGACCGCGGCCGGCCCACGGCTCCCGACGTGACGCGCGAGGGAGACATTCTCGGCACTCCGGCCTACATGCCGCCGGAACAGGCGAGGGGGGAGACCCAACGGCTGGACGAACGTTCGGACATCTACTCTCTGGGCGCGATCCTCTACGAGATGCTCGCACTCGTCCCGCCCTTCACCGGGATGCCGGCGGTCGTTCTGGCCCGGGTGGCCGAGGGGAGCCTGGCGCCTCCTTCCCGGCGAGCCCCAGAGCGGGAGATCCCCCGGGAGCTCGAGTCCGCCGTGCTCACGGCCATGGCGAAGGACCCGGAGCTCCGGTACCCGAACGTGGAGGCGCTGCGCGCCGACATCGAGGCCTTCCTTGCGGGGCGCACGCTCGCCGCGGCCCGCTACTCGCTCCTCCAGCGCGGGGCGAAGTGGGTGCGACGCCACAGGCTCGCGTCCGCCGCGGCCTGTCTCGCGCTCGCCGCCGTCCTCGGGGCCGCCCTGGGTTTCCGCAAATGGAGGAGCCTCGGGGAACGCGAAGAGCTCGCCGAGGCGGAAGGCGTGCTCGCGCGCGCGCGGCAGGAAGAGGCCCGGGAGAAGAAAGAGGAGGCCGAAGAAGAACGGCGGAGGGCCGAGGAAGAGGACCGGAGGGCCCGGGCCGAGCGAGACTACGTCCTTTCGACGAACGCGGCCCACGTCCTCGATCTTGAGGGCGCCGAGACGCAGAAGGCGCTCCTCCGGGAGGCGGTCGCGCTCGATCCGGGATTCACGAACGCCTATTACCGGCTCGGCGCCGTCTGCGAGGGGACGGGCGAGATCGAGGAGGCGAGAGCGAACTACGAACGGGCTCTTCTCTGCGATCCCCGATTCACTCCCGCGCACTTGCGCCTCCTCCTCCTCGACACCTTCATCGCGGACGAGACAGGGGACTTCGAGGGCGCAAAGAAGATCGCCCTCCAATTCGAGGAGATCGAGCGCGAGTTCCCCGACGATCCCCACATCCGTCTCGGCCGCATCTACGTCTCCCTCTCTCCCGAACAGCGGGACGAGGCGCGTGCTCGCGACATGGCGCGGGAGATAGAGGGAATCGCACGGGACCAGGGAGTCCCCTTTGGCCGGCTCCTGCTCGCGGGCCTCCACGGGTTCCTCTACCATCCGCTCGGCGTGAAGTTCGGGGCCGCGACCGCGGTCGCCCACGACCTCGAGCTCGCCAAGGCCGAGTTCGAATGGCTGTCGCGTGAAGACCCGCTCGACTTTCTCGCGCGGATGAACCTGGGGCTCGTTCGCTACGAGCTCGGGGACGCCGCGGGCGCGGAGCAGGACCTCCGGTTCGTCTGCCGGTACGCGCCGGGATGGTCCGATCCTCCCCACGAGCTCGCGGAGATCCTCTACGCGCAGGGACGTCTGGACGACGCGCGCCACTTCGCCGAGGAAGCGGTTTGCCGGAGCCTCGTGCGGGGGCACCCGCGGAAGAAGGAACTGCGGGCCCTGGGGCTCTACCTCGCCCACCAGGGGGATCTCGCCGGCGGGCTCGCGCGAGTCGGCGAGGCCCTCGCGATCGATCCGGCCGATCGAGACACCCGGACCGTGCGGGCCCTCCTCCTCCACGCCATGGGCGAGGAGGAGGAAGCCGGGGAAGAGGCCGACGAGCTCGCCGGAGAGCTCCCCTTCCTCTCCGATCTCGCCCCCATCGACAACTTCTTCGCGGGCCCCGCGGGCCAGCCGTTCCTAACGGTCCTCACGGGCCCCCTGGCCGAGTTCCAGGAGATCTTCTTCTTCGCCCCGCCCGACAAGAAGAAGGTGGCGGGTCTCTTAGCGGCGGTCGGTGTCCTGCCCGGGCTCCCCGAAATCAAGGCCCGCTTCATGGGAAAGAAAGGAGGCCGCCAGGGGTTCGTGCAGATCGTCTCCAACTGGTCCCGGCTCAAGGGCGAGTCTCCTCATCTCGCCGAGGCGCTCGAATGGCTCCTCCGGCGCCTGGGCGTGAAGTCCGATCCTGCCGTCGTTCCGACGCTTCTCGCGTTCTTCCTGAAGCTCGCCAGGGACGACGATCTCCTGGCGAAGAACCGCCTCGGGAGCGCCCGGGACTACCTTTGGCGGGCCGGCACTCGCTACCGCCGCGGAGAGATCGACCTCGCCCGGGAAGACCTCGAGCGGGCGCGGGAACTCGATCCCGCGAGCGACAAGGTCTGGTACGCGCTCGCGACGGTCTCCGCGCGCCTGGTCGATGCTCCCGCATGCGCCGTGGCGCTCGGCCATGCCCGGCGGTTCGGCTTCTCCCACCTCGAGTGGGTTCTCTCCGATCCCGATTTCGAGAGCGTGCGAGAGACGCCGGAGGTCCGCAAGGCCCTCGAGGAGAGGTGAACAGCTGGCGACAATTCGGCCGCCCCACGCCTCGGGCATCTCGAGAGCTTCCAGAAGGTGAGCGCGCTCACTTGACGGGACGCACGGGTCCGGCGTAGTCTCTGCCCAGGTGCGGCCGGAATCCCGATATCGGGTTCCCGGCCTCGGGGACGAGGCCGAGAACCCGCCATCCGATCCCGCTCCAGCCCCGCGGTCCCGCGAGGGACCGGTCCCGTTCCCTCCAGCGTGGCTTCATCGAATGGCGTGGCAAGTCCCCGACCCGGCGCGGGTCGAGAAGATCCTGGGCTACTCGTTCTCCGACCCCGCCCTCCTCACGCAGGCGCTCACCCACTCATCGCTCCGCGCCCCGGACGTTCCCTGCAACGAGCGGATGGAGTTCCTGGGCGATTCGATCCTGGGGGCGATCGTCGCACGGCACCTGTACGAACGCCTCCCCGACCACGAGGAGGGAGAACTCACCCGGATCAAGTCCACCGTGGTCTCCCGCTCGACCATCGGCGCGGTCTGCAGGGACCTCGGGCTCGCCGATCACATCGGCCTGGGCAAGGGGATCGCGAGCCGGAAGCGCCTCCCGCTCTCCATCTTCGCCAATGTCTACGAGTCCCTGATCGCGGCGATCTCGCTCGACGGAGGCCCGGAACCGGCCCGGAAGTTCGTCCTCACCACGCTCGCGGAGCGGATCGAGGCCCTCGCGGGCCGCCGCTTCCGCTGGAACTTCAAGAGCCGGCTCCAGGACTACGCGCAGAAGCGATTCGCCAGCCCTCCGCGCTACGCGGTGCTGGCCGAGGAGGGACCCGACCACTCGAAGACGTTCCAGGTCGAGGCGATCGTGGGGGGCGCCCACTACCCTGCCGCCTGGGGCGCGAGCAAGAAGGACGCGGAGCAGCGGGCGGCGCGGATCGCGCTGGAGTCGCTCTTCGCGGCCGACGGCGCCGAGGGGGAGCTCCTGGAGCTCGGGGAGGAGGCGGATTCGGGCCTCGAACTCGAGGCCGATCCCGCGGGCGCAGAGTGACGCCCTTCCCGGAGCGACTCCGCTCTTCCCCGCGCTTCGAGGAGCTCCTCCGCGCCCTGGGCGAGACGGGTGAGGCCCGCGCCGTCAACGTATGGGGCTCGTTCGCCCCCTGCCTGGCCGCGGCGGTGGTCCGAGAGCTCGCCCGGCCGTTCCTCTGGCTCGCTCCGGACGACGAGCGGGCGCGCTCCGCGGCGGCCGACCTCGAGATCTTCCTGGAGGAGGGTGGCGAGGCGGTCCTTTACTACCCCGAGACCCTGCTACTCCCGGGCGAGACACCTGACCCCGACGTCGTCCACGCGACGCGCCACGTCCTCGCGGCCCTGGGCGCGGGGGGCGCCCGAACGGTCGTCGTGGCCTCGGTTGCCGCGGCCCTGGCGGGCGCTCCCTCGCCGGAGGCGCTGGCCGCGAGCCGGTTCGTCCTCGCCCCGGGCGACGAGGCGGATCCCGAGCGCCTCCTCGAACGCCTCGCGAGCACCGGCTTCGACCCCGTCCCTGCTGTGGAGTACCGGGGCGAAGCGAGCCGGCGGGGCGGGATCCTCGACCTCTTCCCGCACGAGGCCGAGGAGCCCTTCCGGATCGAGTTCGACGGCGACCGGGTGGCCTCGATCCGCACCTTCGATGTCGGCACGCAGCGCTCGCACGCCACGGTCCCGATCCTCTCGGTCCACCTCGAACCCCCCGCGGGGGCGCGCGAGTCGGACCTCTTCGACCATCTGCCGGAGGGGACATTGGTCTTCCTCCAGGAGCCCGAGGAGATCCAGGCCTCCTTCGCGGGGCTCGCCCGCGGACCGAGGCGCACCGACTTCGCCTCGCTCCTCGCGACCCTCTCGCCTCACGCACGGATCTCGGTCTCCGAGTTCGGCGTCGCGGGCCCCGGGGCGATCTCCTTCGACACCGGGGCTCCGGCCCACTTCGGCGGCGACCTCGCCGCGGCGCTCGCCGGGCTCTCACGGATCGCGGGCGAGATCCAGGAGCTCGTCGTCTTCTGCGGCACCCGCGCCCGCGCGGAGCGGATGGATAGGCTCCTCGCGGACGAGAACTTTCCGGCCGCGGAGCGCGTCCGGATGGTCCCCGGCCGCATCGCGCGCGGGTTCGTCTGGAAGCCGGGAAACCTCGCAGCGATCGGCTGGCACGAGCTCTTCGGGAAGCCCCCGCGTCCCGCCCCGCGGCGCATGGGCCACTTCCGCTCCGCCGCCGCGATCGACGACTTCCTTCACCTGGCCAACGGCGACTTCGTCGTCCACCTGATGCACGGGATCGGACGCTACCGAGGCCTCGAGCGGATCGAAAAAGACGAGAGGCTCCAGGAGTTCATGCGGATCGAGTACCGGGGCGGCTCGATCCTCGCCGTCCCCATGACGCAGACCGATCTCGTCCACAAGTACGCCGGCGCGGGCGGCCACGTCCCCTCGCTCGACCGGCTGGGCGGGAAGAGCTGGGCGGGGAAGGTCGCGAAGGTCTCCGAAAGTCTCCGCGGCATGGCAGGCGAGCTCCTGGAGGTCCAGGCCGTCCGCGAGGCCGCCCCCGGCCACGCCTACCCCCCGGACGACTGGCTCCAGCGCCAGTTCGAGGCCTCCTTCGAGTTCGAGGACACCGAGGACCAGGTCAAGGTCGCCGAGGAGGTGAAGGGGGATCTGGCGAAGCCCCGCCCCAGCGACCGGCTGATCTGCGGAGACGTCGGCTACGGCAAGACCGAGATCGCCGTCCGGGCGGCCTTCAAGGTCGTCTCCTCTTCGCGCCAGGTCGCCGTCCTCGTGCCCACGACGATCCTCGCCGAGCAGCACTACCGGACGTTCTCCCGCCGCCTCGATGGCTACCCGGTCCGGATCGACTGCCTGTCCCGGTTCCGCACCAGGCGCGAACAGAACGAGATCCTCGAACGCCTCGCGTTCGGCGAGACCGAGATCGTGATCGGGACCCACCGGCTCCTCCAGAGGGACGTCTCGTTCCACGACCTCGGGCTCCTCGTGGTGGACGAGGAGCAGCGCTTCGGCGTCGCGGACAAGGAGCGCCTCAAGCGCATGAAAAAGACGGTCGACTGCCTCACGCTCTCCGCGACCCCGATCCCGCGCACCCTTCACATGGCGCTCCTCGGACTCCGGGACATCTCGAACCTAGCCACACCTCCCTCGGGACGGCTCGCGGTCGCCACCCACGTCGCCCGCTGGGATGACGACCTCGTCCGGCGCGCGATCGAGCACGAGCTCGACCGCGGCGGCCAGGTCTACTTCGTCCACAACCGGATCTACGACGTGCGCGCGATCGCCGCCCGCCTCGCCGACCTCGTGCCCCGCGCACGCCTCGGCATCGCGCACGGCCGGATGGACGAGCGCGAGCTCGAGCGCGTCGTGTACCGGTTCGTCGAGGGAGAGACCGACCTCCTCGTCTCGACCTCGATCATCGAGAACGGACTCGACATCCCCAACGTCAACACGATCCTCATCCACCGCGCGGAGCGCTTCGGCCTCTCCGACCTCCACCAGCTCCGCGGCCGCGTCGGCCGCCACGACCGCCAGGCCTACTGCTATCTTCTCGTCCCCGAGACCGGCGCGCTCACGCCTGAGGGAAAGAAGCGCCTCAAGGCGATCCAGGACCACCAGGAGCTCGGCTCCGGCTTCGCGATCGCCATGCGGGACCTAGAGATCCGGGGCGCGGGCAACATCCTGGGCGCCGAGCAGCACGGCCACATCGTGACGGTGGGCTACGACGTCTACGGCCGGCTCCTCCGGCGCACCGTCGCCGAACTCAAGGGGGAGACCACGGATGACCTGGGCCTCGAGCCCGGCCCCATGGTGGATCTCGCCGTCGACGCCCACGTGCCCGAGCCCTACGTCCCCGACATCCAGCACCGCATCTCCCTCTACCGCCGCCTCTCATCCCTGGAAAAGGAAGAGGACGCGGCCGGGCTCGCCCGCGAGATCGCCGACCGCTACGGCCCGCTCCCGCCTCCCGTCGAGAACCTCCTCGACATCGCCCGCCTGAAGGCCCGCGCGGCAGGGTTCGGAGTGACGCTCGTCAAGGAGGTCCCCGGCCGCCTGATCGTCCAGGCCCATGACCTGGAGGACTCGGAGCCCTTTCTGACCGCGACCGGCCTCTCCATCCGCTTGATCGACCCCCAGACCGTCCACCTGATCCTCCCCGCCGGCGACCCCGGCCCGCGCGGCGCGCTCGAACACCTCGTCCGGCGGTCAGGCGAACCGGCGCTCGGAGTGCGCGCCTGATGGCCGCGAGCCTCGTCCCTCACCTCCCCCCGGCCCGCGCCGCCTCGAGGTCCTTCCCGTAGAGCTCGGCCAGTTCCGGGGCGAGTTAGGCCGATGATCCCTTCGGCACCCTTTGCGGCCTGCGGGGTGCACGCTCTACTACCGGCCTGCCGGACTGCCGTTCCTGGCGCTGAAGATCTTCGGTGATCCGCTTCAGATCGTAACCGAGCGACTCGGCATGAGCCTCCCGACGGCGGCGAATCTCCTCGACGATTTCGTCATCAGACTTGCTCGTCACCAATCAACTCCTCGGGCGTGCAGATCACGGGCGGCTCGTAGC
>JACQVV010000104.1 GCA_016209595.1 Planctomycetota bacterium | reverse complement strand
GGTAGGAAGGGGGAGGGGGCTGTTCCCCTCCCCCTGACGAGGCGGTGGCGAGCTCTCAGTATCCAGTCGGGATTCGACCTGGCGGAGCATCTCCTCGACCCGGGAGGCGCTCGACCTGTCGAGGCACCTCTCTCGTCGGAGCACCTCGAGGAGTCCGGCCCCGTTCGTGCCTGCGGCCCGGAGCCTGCGTATCGTCTCCTCGGGGACGATCCCGAGGCGGACGCAGATGCGGGCGACGACCTCGTCTCGATCGAAGGTGGGCATCACGTCAGGTCGCTTACCGCAAGCGGCGGACCAGAAGGCGAACGCTCGTCTCAACTCACTGCCTTGCAATGGCTTGTGACATTCAAGGTCTCCAAGGACTGTCGGCCGGAAACGACAGATCGGTGGAAGGACCGAATCTGAACTCTATCGGCGATAGGGCTTTGCGGCTGAAGTGCAGATTCGTCGAGTGTCGCCGACGAACGACAGCTTTCCGTGCCGGGGAGATCCGTGCTCCCGATCAATCATCCGTACCCGGCGCAGATGTGGGAGGCGGCGTTGGTTCTCCCATGCGCGCCAGAGGGAAGTGGTACTCCTCGTCGAGCCGGGCGCTCATGAAGTAGGGGAAGATGCCGAAGAGCAAGAGGAAGAGCGAGAGATCGGCCCGGTAGGTCCGCTGGATCACGAACTCCCGCGTCCGGTAGCCGGGCGCGCTGACGTGCACGACGTAGCTCTCGGCGAGTCCCGTTCGCGCCTCGATCCTCCCGTCTTGCACGATGAGGTCCGGGGGTGCCTCGATCTTCGCTCCCGGCGGCTCGGTCGTGACCGACGCATAGTGCGTGCAGCCGGCGAGGAGCAAGCACATCGCGGCCAAAACGGTGGCGAACCGGTGGACGGGAGGGGGCATCGAGAGAATCTACTCCCGATCCGCCCGGAGTCAAGTCTCGGGGGAGGGGGCCGGCGGTAGGAAGGGGGAGGGTGCCGTTCCCCTCCCCCTGAGATTACTTTCGAATCGCCAGCCGCCGCCGGACCTTCGCCCTGTCCATGTCCGCCAGGCGCGAGTCGATTTCCTCCGCCGTCCGGGCGTGACGCGACCGCGCCTCCTCCAGCTCAGAGAGCGTCGCTTCGGGGTCGAGCTCCGAGAGGAGCATGGCCTCGTCCGAGAGCACGGTCACCACGTCGTCCGCGATCTCGGCAAACCCCCGTCCGACGTAGTAGCGGTGCCAGGTCTCGCCGGCCTTCGCCCGGAGCTCTCCCTGCCCGAGCTTCCCCAGGAGGGGGGCGTGGAGCGGGTAGGCGCCGAGCTCTCCGTCGTGGAGCGGGAGCACGACGAAGTCGACCTCGCCCTGGAAGATTGGCTTCTCCGGGGTCAGGATGCTGAGGGAGAGCTTCCCGGCGCTCAAGCCGCGGTCCCCTTCTTCTCGAGCTTCTTCGCCTTCTCCACCGCGTCCTCGATGGTGCCGACGTACATGAAGGCGTCCTCGGGGAGGTGGTCGTACTTCCCCTGGACGACCTGGTCGAAGCTCTTGATCGTCTCCTCGAGCTTCACGTACCGGCCCTTGAGGCCGGTGAACGCCTCCGCCACGTGGAAGGGTTGCGACAGGAAGCGCTCGATCTTGCGCGCGCGGCGGACGGTGATCTTGTCCTCCTCGGAGAGCTCGTCCATGCCCAGGATCGAGATGATGTCCTGGAGGTCCTTGTAGCGCTGGAGGATCCGCTGCACCTCGCGGGCCACGCGATAGTGGTCCTCTCCGAGGTACTGCGGGTCCATGATGCGCGACGCCGAGGCGAGAGGATCGACGGCCGGGTAGATCCCCTTCTCCGCGATCGGGCGCGAGAGGTTGGTCGTCGAGTCGAGATGGATGAACGCGGTCGCCGGGGCGGGGTCGGTGTAGTCGTCGGCCGGGACGTAGATCGCCTGGATCGAGGTGATGGAGCCCCGCTTCGTGGAGGTGATCCGCTCCTGGAGCTGGCCCATCTCGGTCGCGAGCGTGGGCTGGTAGCCGACGGCCGAGGGGATGCGCCCCAGGAGCGCCGATACCTCGCTCCCCGCCTGCGTGAAGCGAAAGATGTTGTCAATGAAAAGCAAAACGTCCTTGCTTTCACTGTCGCGAAAGTGCTCGGCCATGGTGAGCCCGGAGAGCGCTACGCGGGCGCGGGCGCCCGGCACCTCGTTCATCTGGCCGAACACGAGCGCGGTCTGCGGC
>JACQVV010000080.1 GCA_016209595.1 Planctomycetota bacterium | reverse complement strand
GCGAGCGGTTTACGCCGGCCAGCGCCCCGCAGATCGGACGAGGCGTGAGAAATGCGGGCTAGCCCAGCGCATCCCGGAGTTCCCGCACGAACCGGGCGATGGCCGGTACGGGGTCGCCGTCGCCGGCCGCGCGGATCCGCTCGATGAGGGCGCTCCCGAGAACCGCGCCATCCGCGAACGTGGCGACCTGGCGCGCGTAGGCGGCGCCGGAGATGCCGAAGCCGACGGCGAGCGGGAGGTTGGTCACGCCTCGGAGGCCCGCGACGAATCCTGGAAGCTCGCCCTCCAGCCGGTCGCGAGCGCCGGTGACGCCGGTCACGCCGACGACGTAGACGAAGCCGCGGCTCGCGGCGGCGATCCGGCGGGCGCGCTCGAGGGGCGTGGTGAGCGCGACGAGCTGCACGACCTCGACCCGGGGATGGCGCTCGAACGTCTCGCGGTACGACTCGAAGGCCTCCAGCGAAAGGTCGGGGAGGACGAGGCCGGCGACGCCCGCGCCCGGAAGCGCCGCGAGAAAGCGTTCCAGGCCCATCGCGAGGACCGGGTTATAGTAGGTCATGAGGAGGAGCGGCGTCCAGGGACGCTCGCTTGAGACGTCCCGCGCGAGTTCGATCGAGCCGCCGAGCGTCATCCCGCGGGAGAGCGCGACTTCCGAGGCGTACTGGATCGCGGGGCCGTCGGCGATCGGGTCGGAGAAGGGGACGCCGATCTCGACGAAGTCGGCTCCGGCGTCGATCGCGGCGACGATGAGCCGCCGCGAGGTCTCGCGGTCGGGGAAGCCGGAGGCGAAGTAGGGACCGAGGGCGCGGCGGCCTCTCTCGCGAAGACCGGAGAACAGCTCCTCGAGTCGCCCGGTCACAGTCGGTTCGACTCCAGCCACCGGGAGACGACGGCGAGGTCCTTGTCTCCCCGGCCCGAGAGGTTCACGACGAGAAGGGTCTCCGCCGCGGCGTTGGCGGCGAGCTTTCTCGCGTGGGCGAGGGCGTGGGCGGGCTCCAGGGCGGGAAGGATCCCCTCGATCCGGGCGAGCTGGTGGAACGCCTCGACAGCCTCGGCGTCCGTCGCGCTCGCGTACTCGGCCCGGCCGCTCTCCTTGAGCCAGCTGTGCTCGGGTCCCACGCCGGGGTAGTCGAGCCCGGCGGAGATCGAGTGGGTCTCGGCGATCTGCCCCTCGCGGTCCTGGAGAACGTACGAGAAGGAGCCGTGAAGGACGCCGGGCTTCCCGCGGGACAGGGTCGCCGCGGTCCGGCCAGAGTCTATCCCCTCGCCCGCGGCCTCGACGCCCACGAGCCTCACGGAGCGGTCCTCGATGAAGGGATGGAACATCCCGAGCGCGTTCGAGCCGCCGCCCACGCAGGCGACCACGACATCGGGAAGTCGCCCTTCGGACGCGAGCGCCTGGTCGCGGGTCTCGCGGCCGATCACGGACTGGAAGTCACGGACGATCTCGGGGAACGGATGGGGCCCCACGGTCGAGCCGATGATGTAATGGGTCGATCGGACCGTGGCGACCCAGTCGCGGAGCGCCTCGTTCGTCGCGTCCTTCAGGGTCGCGGTCCCCGACTCGACCGGGACCACCTCCGCCCCGAGGAGGATCATCCGCTCGACGTTCGGCGCCTGGCGCCGCATGTCCTCGGAGCCCATGTAGACCCGGCACGAGAGGCCGAGGAGAGCGGCAACGGTCGCGGTCGCGACTCCGTGCTGACCCGCGCCGGTCTCGCAGATCACCCGGCGTTTGCCGAGAGATTCGGCGAGGAGGCCCTGGCCGAGGCAGTTGTTGATCTTGTGGGCGCCGGTGTGGTTCAGGTCCTCGCGCTTCATGAGGACCTTCGCCCGGCCTCCCCACGCCTCGGAGAGCCGCGCGGCGTGGTAGAGGGGCGTCGGCCGGCCCGAGTAGTCGCGAAGGAGGGCCGCGAGTCGCGCCTGGAACCGCGCGTCCGCCGACTTCTCCCTGTAGGCCCTCTCGAGCTCCGAGAGGGCGGTCATCAGCGTTTCGGGGACGAACTGCCCGCCGAACCGCCCGCCGAAATATCCCCTGCTGTCCGGCGTTCCCACCGGCGAACCTCCGCGATGAAGTCTCGTACCTTCTGGTGATCTTTCTTGCCCGGCGAGGCCTCGAGGGAGCTCGATGCGTCGACCCCGGCCGGCTCGACATAGGAGAGCGCCGCCGCCACGTTCGCGGGAGAAAGCCCTCCGGCGAGGTAGAGCTCGCCGAGCTCCCGCACGCGCCGCGCGAGCTCCCAGTCGAAGGTCTCGCCGGTCCCGCCCGGGACGCCGGGGCGGTGCGTGTCGAGGAGGAACCTGCGCGGGTTGAAGCGCCGGATCTCCTCCTCGACCTCGGGGCCGCGAGCCTGGAAGGCGCGGTAGAAGGGCACCTCGAGCCAGCGGCAGTATTCCTCGTCCTCGTCGCCGTGGAGCTGCGCCCAGTCGAGGCCGCAGCCGATCACGACCGAATCGACGCGGGCCGGGTCCTCGTTCACGAAGACCCCCACCGTCTCTACGCCGCAAGGCCGCGCGAGCCGGGCGGCCTCGCGGGCGACCTCCGGGGGACACGCCCGAGGGCTCTTCTCCCAGAAGACGAAGCCGAGAACGTTCGCGCCCGCTTCCATGGCCGCCTCCGCGTCCTCGACGCGCGTAAGGCCGCAGATCTTCACGCGAATCATGAGCTAGGTCCTCCCGAGGAGTTCTGCGATCCGCCGAGCCGGGTCGGGCGCTGCGACGATCGATTCACCCACGAGGATCGCGTCCACTCCCCAGAGCGAGAGGGTGAGAACGTCCTCGCGCGTCTGGATCCCGCTCTCGGCCACCCGGAGGACCTCGGAGGGCGCGAGCTCGGCGAGGCGCCGGACCGTGTCGAGATCGGTCTCGAATGTGGCAAGGTCGCGGCTGTTGATCCCCAGGACCGAGTAGCCCGTGCCCGCGACGCGCTCGAGATCGGCCTCGTCGTGGACCTCGACCAGGGCCTCCATGCCGAGCTCGCGGGCGAGACCCAGGAGCTCGCAGAAGAGGCCATTCCCGAGGGCTCGCGCGATGAGGAGGACCGCGTCCGCCCCGTGCGCCCTCGCCTCCTCGATCTGGTATCGGTCCACCAGGAAATCCTTGCGGAGCACCGGGAGCGAGGTCGCGGCGCGCGCCGCCGCGAGGTCGGCCAGCGAGCCCTTGAAGAAAGGTCCGTCCGTTAGCACGCTCACCGCGCTCGCCCCGGCACGCTCGTAGACACGGGCCGTGGCCGCGGCATCGAGATCCGCGGCGAGCACGCCCTTCGAGGGCGAGGCGCGCTTCACCTCGGCCACAAGCGCGATCCCGTTCGGCGCCCGGAGGGCGGCCCGGAAGTCGCGCGGGGGCGGGGCGTCCGCCGCCCGGCGGCGCATCTCGCCCTCGGGAACGGCCGTCCGGCGCTCCTCGACCTCGCGGCGCTTGGCCTCGAGGATGCGCTCTAGGAAGTCCACGGCGCCGCCTTCCGGAGTTTATCGAGCACGTCGCGCGCCGCGCCGGAGTCGAGAAGCTCCTCTGCCATCCGGACCCCTTCCTCGAGCGTGGTCGATCGGCCTCCCGCGAGAAGCCCATGAGCAGCCGTGAGAACCACGGCGTCCCGTCTCGCGCCCCTTTCGCCCGCGAGGATCGCGAGCGCCATCCGCGCGTTCTCGGCCGCCGTGCCGCCGGCGAGATCCTCGATCCTCGCCGGCGCGAAGCCGAGCGAGGCGGGATCGAGGACGTACGTCCTCGTTCCGCCCGGAGCGATCTCGGCGACGAGCGAGTTTCCCGCGGTCGTGAGCTCGTCCAACCCCTCCAGGCCGTGGAAGACGTAGCCCTCGACGAGTCCGAGCCGCGGGAGGACCTCGGCGTAGAGTTCGAGGAGATCGCGCGAGAAGACCCCGACGATCTGGCGCGCCGCCCGGGCCGGGTTCGCGAGCGGCCCCACGATGTTGAAGAGCGTGCGCACGCCGAGCTCCCGGCGGACCGAGGAGGCGTGCTTCATCGCCGGGTGGTACTTCGGCGCAAAGAGAAAGCAGATCCCGATCTCGGAAAGAAGCCGCGCGGCCTCCTCGGGCTCGACGTCGATCCGGACGCGCAGGGCCTCCAGGAGGTCGGCCGACCCGGACCGCGACGAGACCGAGCGGTTGCCGTGCTTCGCGACCTTCACCCCCCCCGCGGCCAGGACGAAGGCCACGGTGGTCGATATGTTGAAGGTGCCCTTTCCGTCCCCCCCGGTCCCGCACGTGTCCATGAGGTCGTCGCCCGGCACGGGAAGGGGCGTTGCGGCCTCCCGCATCGCCAGGACCGACCCCAGGATCTCGTCCGCGGTCTCGCCCTTCACCGCGAGCCCCATGAGATAGGCTCCGATCTGCGAGGGAGCCGCCCGGCCGGTCATGATCTCGACCATGACGCGCCGGGCGAGCTCGCTCCCTAGATCGCGGCGCTCCCGGAGGCGGGAAAGAGCCTCCGGGAGCGCCAAGGCCCGCCCGTTCGCCTCGTCCATGCGGCTTGTGTAACGCGCCGCGCGGACCAAGGCAAGAGACGAGACGGGCCGGGGCCCTGGAATCGCGTCCTTCTCTCCAGATGAAGAACCACGAATCTCACCAGGGGCCTTGTCCGCGGGGTCCTTGAATTCTCTCGCTGGCCAGCGGAGCATGGACCCGCCGCAGGAGGAATGAGGGGGAAGATGCCGGTCAAGTTCGCCTGCCCTTGCGGGAAGCACCTCGTGGCGCCGGAGTCGAAGATCGGCCAGTCGACCCGGTGCCCCCGATGCGGCGAGGTCGTGGTGGTCCCGGGAGGCCCGGTGCCAACGCTCGCGCTGGTGCCGCCACAGGCGGAGCCAACGATCGAGCTTGCGCCGCCAGAGGCCGGAGCCCCCGAACGCGCCACGCTACCAGCCGCGCCGCCTGCGCAGGCAGCGGCGCGTGGCGAGTTCCAGTCGGTCTGGGAGCTCCTCGGCGCGCCCCCCGGCGCGGGGCAGGTGGCGCTCCAGCCAGAGGGCGATCCTCCCGCGGCGCCGGCCGGGGCGAAGTCCCTCGGCCGCTACGCCGTGGGAGGAGTCCTGGGAAAGGGCGGGATGGGGGAGGTCCTCCTCGTCCACGATCCCGAGGTGAATCGCGAGCTCGCCGCCGCCGAGCCATCTCGGAGCGAGGGTGAGCCCGGGGCGGATTGATTCGGCCGCGAACGGGTGGTACTCTCCCGCGAACTTTCCATTCCGGTCCTGGGACGCAACTGTGCGAGAACGCCGACCCCAATCCAAGCGGTCGGTCTACCCCGATGGACTCATCGACGGGGCGTGGAATCCAGCGACCAGGGAGAATGACCTCATCGTCCGTGTCGAGGGCGCAAAACTCGAGCACCTCCAGCGCTGGTCCCTGTCTGGGTTCGCGGAGGCGCAGAACATCAAATCCACCGTCGTCGAACCTGACAGCGTGTGGGGAGACCTCGATGGAGACTACGTCTTCTATCACCGGCCGGGCTCCCTGCCCGTAGCGCCCCGGACGGTGGATCCGATAATATTCATGGCCCGGGTCCGGAAGACGGGGGGGAGATGCTCAGTTTGGGGCTTTGAGCCGGAGGACCCCTCCTCGCCCGGGCTTCCCCTGGCGAAAGGAAGCGACCGATTCCGCCAGAAGATTCTCTAGGAGCAACCCATGACGGACGCGAAGCCGATCGAAGAACTCCTGGAGGACTTGGGCGCGAGACCGACCGAAGCCAGGTTTCGGCCCACGATCTACTACAACGAGGACCGTGACACCCTGGAGGTCTACCTCACGCGCGACCCGCACGTCGTCGAGCGCGTCAATCCGCTCTTCAGCGTCTTTGTGGCCACCGAGGACCGGCACAGGGTCGTCGGCCTGGCCATCAAGAACATCCGCAGGCACTTCGGGGAGGCGGGGCTCTCCACCCTCGTCGTTGAAGCAGGCCGCAAGGCCGGACGAGCCAAACTTCGCCTCCTCCTCCTGGGCGCCTTGTTTGCCACGGAAGTGACGATGACGCGGGGAACGACCGCCACCGAGCCCACGGGCGAGAACCGGATCCTGTCGGTCCTCCGCGAGTTTGGGGATGCCGAGTTCGACCTCGGTGAACTCGAGGTGGCGCTGAGATAGGTACAGTCGGCAACCCCAGGAAGGGAGGTGTCAAGTGGAGCCCGTGCTGACGTCGAAGTCTTCCCACATCGGTGAACACAGGATTGTGAAGGAGCTCGGCGTGGTGAAGACCAAGAAGACGGCGCTCATGGGGTCTGCCTATTCGAGCGAGGCGGAGGCTCTCGCAGACCTGAAGGCGGAGACCCGGCGGATGGGTGCGAATGGCATCATCAATATGACTGCGAGCCATTCACACTGGACGGGCAAGTGCGATGGGCTCTCTGGTCTCGCGGTCATCCTTGAGCCTCTGGCGGGAAGCTGAAGACAGATCGGGTCAGCGGGTGTCAAGCATCGCCGAGCTGGCCGCCTTCAGCGCCCCTACGGGATCTTGGTCGTGACGGCGTCCTGGGACAAGACGGCCCTGGTCTGGCGCGCATCGGGCCGGGAGCTGATCGTCCTCCGCAGCCACGGGCCCGCGACCTCGGGGAGCTCGTCGTACGCCTTCAGCCCCGAGGAGGAGCCGGTCCTCTCGGCCGCCTTCAGCCCTGACGGGACCTGGGTCGTGACGGAGTCTGATGACATCACGGCCCGGATCTGGCCGGCGGCAGGGGGGGAGCCGGCCGTCCTCCGCGGCCACGAGGGAGATGTCCACTCCGCCGCATTCAGCCCCGACGGGAAGCGCGTCGTGACGGCCTCCGACGACGGGACGGCCCGGATCTGGCCGGCAGGGGGCGGAGAGCCGATCGTCCTTCGGGGCCACGAGGGTCCGGTGAACTCGGCCGCATTCAGCCCCGACGGGAAGTGGGTCGTGACGGCATCCGACGACGAGACGGCCCGGATCTGGCCGGCCTCCGGCGGGCAACCGGTCGTCCTGGCGGGCCACGAGAGCCCGGTCTACTCGGCAGCCTTCAGCCCCGACGGGACCCGGGTCGTGACGGCGTCGGCGGACGGGACGGCCCGGATCTGGGATGTCTCCCTCCTCTACCTCAACGGAGCAGAACCCCTCTGGGAGGCACGCCTCGCGACAGGCCTCGCTCTGGTCGACGACGAGGTCCGTCCCGAGCCGATTCTCCTCCTCCCGCCCGGCGTTGCGGGGGGTGTGCGATTCGAGACCGAGCGCGTTCCCGAGGACCTTCGCGAGTCCCTTTCGGCCAGGCCGCTCCGCGAAGCGGGCGTCTCACGCGCGGTTCGCTTCGTTCTCGACGCCACGGACCCCGCCCTGGCCTGGCTCGCCCTCTACCGGAGCCTCGACGGCTCCGAGGCCGCCAGCACGCGGCGGCTCATCGTGCTGGAGGCGATCGAGAAGAACGATCCCCCGCCGGTGCTCCAGCTAGCCGCCGCCCTTCTGCGGGAGGGCCTGGCGTCCGAGCTGGGCGACGAGAAAGCCCGCGCCAGGGTCGCCGCCGCCCTCGACGCGGCCCGCGCGGCCGAGCCGGAGCACCCGCTCGTCCGCGCAATCGGAGATTGGCTCGGCCGCTAGAAGGAACCGAGAGGGTCGCCGAATGCGCCTCCCGGACGGAGCGCCGATCTACTCCCCGTTCTTCCTCTGCTCGTACTTCTCGAGCTCGCTACGGATCCGATCGGCCCCGATCTCCTCGATCACTCGCTGGAGCCCGACCTCGTCGATCACTCGCTCGATTCCGACCTCCTCGATCACTCTTCGGAGGCCGATGTCCAGGATCGATCCCCGGATGTCCAGCTTCACCTCGCCCATTTCGATTCCTCTCTTCTCGAGGGCCTGCCGCAGGCGCACTCTCCGGATGACGAGCGCCCGCTCGAGAATGTCCTTGTAGAGCTTCGGATCGACTTCCTCCACCAGCGCGTCGACCGCTTCATCCGATCCATGATACAGGATGAGGAACGCATTCTTCACATCCCGGTCGAGCTCGTCCGCCGTAACCAGGTAGACGGGTGGAGCCAGGTCGATCATCCGCCGGACGCCTGCTCGGACGGTGTCGAATCTGATGTGCTCCAAGAGGTCCTGGGAGGCGCGACCGGCCAGGAGTACAGCAGCCGCCTGTCTCGGATCGAGCGGTCGTGACTCCTCGTGCTCCCTTTGCAAGAGGAGACAGAGCCTTCCCGCGAGGCCCAGGATGTCACTCGCCCCGACCGCGCTTCCGGGAGCGCGGTTCTCGATGGCCGAGAGCCCCCCGGGAACGAACTCCAGGCCGGGCGGTCCCTCGATGGGTCCCCGGACGGCGGCGTCCACGTGAAGTGCGCCGCCCGCGACCCGGCGCTTGGTCTCGATCTTGTCCTCGCGGCCCCGGTACAAGCG
>JACQVV010000094.1 GCA_016209595.1 Planctomycetota bacterium | reverse complement strand
GGTGCGCGTGGTCGACGATCCTTCGCGATCGGTCTATCCCATGCCGCTCCACGCCTCGGGCGGGGACGACGTCCTGGTGGGGCGCATCCGGCGCGACCCGACCGTTCCCCACGGGCTCCTGCTCTGGCTCTCCGGCGACCAGCTCCGCAAGGGCGCGGCGCTGAACGCGGTCCAGATAGCGGAGTTGCTCGCGCGGTAGGCCCGCCGTAAGCGTCAGGTCTTCCGAGGCTGCGAAGACAGACCAAGTTCTCGAACGTCGAACTTCGAACCTCGAACTTCGAACGCCCAACTGGGAAGTTCGACGTTGGGAGTTCAACGTTCAGAGTTCGACGTTCCTCGACTGGACGGTTTGAGGCCGAGCCTCGTTAGGGCGCTACCTCGGCTGGGGCTGCGGGTTCGGATCGAACTTCTGATCGGGGACGATCTTCCGGAGGGCGTCCTCCGCCGCCGTGCGCACGGCCTCGGACTTGTCCTTGAGGCAGACGTTGAGGCTCGATACGGCCCTCTTGGCTGCCGGGCCCATGCTTCCCAGCGCCTGGATCACGGTGAGCTTCACGGACTCGCGGCGGTCCCGGAGGGCCGCGATGAGTGGGGAGAGGAAGTTCTCCGCGCCGGGGCCGACCACCTGGAAGAGCGCCTCCTCGGCAAGGGCCCTCGTGTCCGCGCTCTCGCTCTTCAGCCCCGCGACGATGCCCGCGATGCCGGGCGGGCCGATCGTCCTCAGGGCCTCGAGCGCGTCCTTGGCGAGCGCGTCGTCCGCGACGGCATCCGTGAGGGTCTCCACGCCGTCCTTGCCGAGCGCCTCGAGGGCGCGCGTGGCGGCCTTCTTCACCCTGGGGTCCCCGCTCTTCAGAGCGCGTTCGAGCTTGGCGAGAGCCCTCTTTTCCATCCTTCCGATCGCGCCGAGAGCGGCGTCGCTCACCCGCTCGGCCTCGACTTCCTCGGGGGTCGGCTCGACGACGAGGGACGGATCCACGAAGGCCGCCGGACCGAGCGTGTACTCTCGCTCCGTGACGAGCGAGAGCAGTGCGAGGACCGCGCTCTCGTGCCCCTGTCCGACCTGCTCGGTCCAGCCCGCGCGGAAGAGCCCCTGGAAGGCGGGAGCCTGGACGTCCTGCGGTCCCTCCGCCAGGATCGAGATCAGGGTCGCGGCAGCCTCGCGCGAGGATCTCGCCCGAGCGGAAAGGACCTCGACCGCCTTGGCGCGCGTCGCCGCGGCCTCGTGCGCGGCGCCCGCCTTGAGCGCGGCGAGCGAGTCCTCCGTCACCGGGATCTGCTGGAGAGCCCGGTGGGCCGTGTCCTTGACCTCCGAGTCGGAGTCCTGGGCCGCCGCGAGAAGTGCGGGAATCACGAGTCCGGGCAGGGAGGAAGCGAGGCTTTCCAGGATGTAGGCGGCCGCCCGGCGGACGCCGGGGTCGCGGTCCGCGAGCAGAGCCGCGGCCGGGGGGACCGAGTCGGCGCCGATCTTGACGAGGGCGTCGATCGCTCCCTGGCAGGGCTGGGCCCCGGGCCAGGGGTTTTTCCGGACGGTTTCGATGAGGGACGGGATCGCCGCCTTGTTCCCGGCGCCGAGGTACTCGGCCAGGCCCAGCGAGAGCAGGAGCTCCGTGGCCTTCGGGCCCGATCCAGACGCGCCGGAGGCCGCGATCTCTCCCATCGCCCGGGGGACCTCCCCCGACTGGCGCGCCCTCTCTCCCAGGATCTCGACCGCCTGGACCCGGAGGGCGGCGTCCCGCTCACCCGAGACGGCGAAGTCCCGCACGGCGTCGGCCCACGCGGCGGTGGCGGGCATCCCGGTGAGGACCGCCCGGGCAACCTGGCGGACCGCTTCGTCGGAATCGGAAAGCGCTCCCAGGAGCGCCGTCGCGGCGGTCCCGGAGGTGCCGGTGGAGATCGCGCCCAGAGCGCTCGCGGCTCGCCTGCGGTTGGCGGCCGTGGGGTCCGAGAGCACGGCGGCGAGACCAAGGATACCCGGTTCGCCGAGACGACCGAGCGCTTCCAGCGCGGCCTTCCCCTTCCGGTCGGCGCGGTTGGGATTGTCGGGCAGGGCCCGCAAGATCGCCGGGATCGCAACCTCGTGACCCGGCCCGATGTCCCGCTGGCCGTTCGACACGACCAGCGCCTCGAAGATGGCATCCTGCGTCCGGAGCTCGTTGGCGGCGTCCTTGAGGGCCGCGAGGAGCAACGGCGGGGCTTCGCGCGCCACGAACGAGTACGATCCCAGGGCGATGGCGGCTTCGGTCCGGACACTCGGGTCGGAATCCTGGAGGCATTTCCCGAGCTCACGGACGGCCTCCTGGCAGTTGTCCGCCCGGAGGTCCTTCCTCTCCTTGGCGATCCGGTCGAGCTTCGCCGCGGCGACCCGCCGAGCCGCGGGATCGGGGCTCCGAAGGCCCAGGACGGCGGCGGCGGTCTCGGCGTTCCAGTCGCGAGGAGCGTCTTGCTTCTCCTCAACGCTGCCTGTTTCGGCGACCTTTTCCGGGCGGGCGACGTAGAGCTGCCAGCTCGCGGGCAAGATGAAGCTCAGCGCGGCGAGGAGGACCCCCACGGCGCCGACCCCTGCGAACTGGACGTAGTACGTCTTCCGGTTGTGGGCGAGCCGCTCCTCTTCGCGAGATGTGATTGCCTCTGCGGGAGGAACCTTGCCGCACGCCTCGCAGTGGTACGCGACCGTCTTTGCGCGCCAGAGAAGGAAGAGGCACTCCAGGACGAGGAAGGCGGCCACCGCGTTGAAGAGCCCGGAAAGGAAGAACCCGGCGACGAGGGCGAAGAAGGCCGTGAAGTGACCGGTCCAGCGGAGGAACTGTTTCGAGGCGAGCGTGATGTGCCCCTGGCAGTGGATGCAGGCGCGCCGCTTCTTGTCCTCGTCCCAACCGCAATAGGGGCAGACCGGGTGGTCGGGAGTGATCTGCGATCCGCAGGAGCTGCACGGGAACGTCCAGACTTCTTCCTTCTTGGCAGCTCCCTGCGGTGTGCCCTGGGGTCCGCTCTGGGGCAAGGCCACGATTGGCCGGCCGCAGCCGGGGCAGCGGCCGGTGGTCCCGATCTGGGCGGCCGGCACGACGAGCGTCTTTCCGCACTCGCACTGCACGTGAATCCCGCCCACCTGTCCCGCTCCGGGCGCGCCCGGGCCGGCCGGGGAAACGGGTGGCGGGGTCCGCGCGGCCGCCGGGGCGGCCGGCTGCCCCGCGGGCGGCGCACCGGGCACCAGGGCGGGACGGACGCCCACAGCAGCGATTCCAGGAATCTCGATCGCACCGCCACACTTCGTACATCTCGCCGTGCGGGGCGAGCTCTGGATCTCGACCGTGTACCTGGCCCCGCAGGCGCACGTGACCGTCACGGGATTCGCCATGCCGTCCCTCCTTGTCAGGGGGAGGGGAACTGCCCCCTCCCCCTTCCTTCGATACCATCTGCCGCACTATAGGTAAGATCGTCGAGCGCGTCCACCTCCCCCAGCAACTTGTCCCCGCGGGCTCCTTGTGCCATATTGGCCGCGATGGAGGCTACTCCCAACCCGACGGGCGCCCAGCCCGTCCCCGCCGGGCCCGAGGGCGCGAACCCTCTGGAGGAGTTCCATCGGCTGCGCGACCGGTTGGTGGTGGATTTCCAGGACCTGGCGCTCGTCGCGGGGAACAACCTGTTCGGCTGCGGTTTCCCGGAGGGGCAGCCGATCACGGTCGAGGCGATCGACCGCCGGACCGGGATCTCGGAGAGCGAGAAGAACCTGCTCCGGAACATCCTGGCGTACGCCCAGAACCTCAAGGAGAGCCGGTTCCTCCTGGGCGTGCTGGGGCGCTTCAAGAGCGGCAAGTCAACGCTCCTCAACTCGCTCGCGCAGGCCGACGTCTCGCCCATGGACACCCGGGTGACGACCGGGGTCCTCAACTTCACCTCCTGGGCGAGCCGCGAGGAGTGCCTCGTGGTCTATCAGGACGGGCGCGAGGAGCCGATCGAACCCGCGCGCAAGGACGAGTACATCGACCACCAGAAGAACCGGGACAACGTCAAGCGCGTGGACCGAGTGATCTACCGCTCGCCCCGGTTCGACTTCCAGCGCGAGATCGTCTTCGTGGACACGCCCGGCCTGGACGCCGTGAACTCCGTCCACGAGCGGATCACTCTCGACTTCGCCAAGCAATGCCACGCGGCGGTCATCGTCTCGAGCTACCCGTCCTTCGGGCAGAAGGAGCTCGAGTTCTACGATCAGATCAAGGAAGACATCCTGAACGTCTTCCTCCTGCAGAACCTCCCCTCGGACAAGCTCCTCGACTGGGTGAGGCTGGAGTGCCAGACGATCGAGAACCTCGACAAGCTCGGCTTCGTCCAGCTCGACGCGTCCAGCCGGCGCGCGCTGGAGGAGATCGGGAGCCACCGCGACGGGGAGCGCCTCGCTTCTCTCAAGGAACGGCACCGCGTCCGCCTCTACTCGGTGGACGCGCGGAGCGCCTACGACGCGTCGCTCGGCCTGAAAAACGGCGCGGACGCGGCCCGGCGGGAGGAGCTCCTGCGGCATCTGGAGGAGAGCCGCTTCCCGGTCTTCCGGGACGCCCTCTACCGGTATCTCATGGAGACGAAGGCGCGCGGCCTGGTGGAGGAGTACCTCCTGAAGGGCCGGCGCTGCCTCGAGGAGCTCGCCAACCTGACGAAGATGCGGCGAGAGGTCCTCAAGAAAGACATCCATGACATCGAGGCGGAGATCGAGCGCCACAAGAAGAAGGAGAAGGAAGCGCTCGAGAAGAAGGACTCGATCCTCAACCGCTTCAAGGCCGATGCCACGGACGAGTTCCGCTCGTTCCGCAAGATCGTCGTCAACACCGAGCTCGCCCAGCTCTCCACCCGGCTCGAGAGCCAATTCGGCGAAGCGAACATCCATCGCCTCACCAAGCAGCAGAAGGACTCGATCCGCCACCTGATCGAGGAGTTCAACGCGGCCTTCGCCGCGCTCTACAAGCAGTTCCTGGACAAGGCGTTCGCGCACCGGGCGGCCGCCGAGGAGGAGGCGAGGAAGCTCCTCCGGGAACACTGCGCGTTTCCCGACACCAAGCCCGTCCGCAGGCTGCTTTCCATGAAGGTGGACGAGATGATCGACGTCTTCTCGATCGACCGGATCATCGACCGGACGCTCGCGGTCGTGACGGCGATCGTCCTTGCGAACCTGGCGGGCGGGGACGGGATCGCGATCCTCTCCTGGCTCACGGGACTCGATCCGTGGCTCTCCCTCCTCATCGGAGGCGCTGTCGGGCTCGCCGTGAGCTGGCCGCTCGCCAAGTACCTCGATCCGCTCATGATACCGGTCCGTGGCTTCGTGAGCCGGTTCGTCGGCCAACCGGTGCCCAAGGCGATCCTCCCCGAGCTCCAGAAGATGGTCCAGGAGGGGCTGGACGGGATCGAGGCGGGGGTGGTCGAGGTCGCGATCCAGAACTTCGCGCGGGAGCTCGACCGGAACTTCGGGAGCTTCTTCGATTTCATCGAGAACACGCTGCGGAACCTCCAGGCGACGAGCCAGCGGGGTCAGATCGAGGACGAGATCGCCCGTTACGACCTCGTGCTCTCCCGCCTCGCGGAGCTGTCGGCCCGTTTCGACGAGATCGACGGACGTAAACCGGGAGCCGCCGGGTGGATCAAGGACACCCTGAAGGACACGCTCGGGAAGCTCGGCGGAAAGATCAAGAAGTTCCTGCCCGGCCAGCGGTAACGCTCCCCGCCGTGTCCTTGACAGTCCGCGTATCCCGGACTAGAGTAGCACTTTCCGTGGTTCCCGGTCCGGGCGTGCCGGACGGAGCCTACCTTTCGATCGTCTCCTCGGACCCAGCGTGGTTGACATCAGCGAGCTCAAGCAGCTCATCGCTCTCATGAACGAGAACGACCTCGTGGAGATCGAGGTCACGAGCGAGACCGGGAGGAAGGTCCGCCTGAGGAAGAACCACGAGGAGCCCGCGAACCGGATGGTCGCGGTCATGCCGGGGTTCTCCCCCGGCGCACCAGCGGCTGCGCCCGCTCCAGCGGAGCGCAAGGCCGAGGAGGACAAGAACCTCGCCCTGATCTCCTCCCCGATGGTAGGGACCTTCTATCGTTCGCCCGGGCCCGACGCGGACCCCTACGTGAACGCCGGGGACCGGGTCACGGGAGAGACCGTAGTCTGCATCATCGAAGCGATGAAGGTCATGAACGAGATCAAGGCGGAGATCGAGGGGGAGGTGGTCGAGGTCCTGGTCGAGAACGGGGAGCCGGTGGAG
>JACQVV010000101.1 GCA_016209595.1 Planctomycetota bacterium | reverse complement strand
GGGGAGGGGGCCGCCGGCACCTACCGGGCGACGGGGGACGGGGGACGGGGGACGGAACCCCCGAACCCCGAACCCCGACCCCCGGCGCCCGGAAGGGGGGGCAGTTCCCCTCCCCCTCACATCGAGACGACGAGCCTCCGGCGACTCCCCACCGAGATGGCCCGCCGAATGTTCGACCGCGCCCGCGAGCTCCTGGGCGTCCTTCCCGAGCAGGGATTTGATGTAGAGATCGGCGGGACTCTGCCCGTCGGCATGGGGATGGGCTCTTCGGCCGCGCTGGCGGTCTCGTTCCTCCGCGCTCTCGCCTCTCTCGAGGGCCGGCGAATCGAAACTTCCGAGCTCGCCCGCTTGGCCACCGAGATCGAAAAACTCGCCCACAGGACGCCCTCCGGGATCGACCCGGCCGTCGTCGCCTCCGGGCGGCCCATCCTCTTCCGGCGCGGCGATTCCCCCGTCTTCCTGGACCTGCCGGAGCCGTTCCCGCTGCTTGCCGCGACCACGGGTCGCGCCTCGAACACGGGCGAGGTCGTGGCCTCGGTCCGCGCGCTCCACGATTCGGACCCCGTCCGGATCGGCGGCCTCTTCAAGAGGATTGGGGAGATTTCGCGCGAAGGGGTCGAGCGGCTGGTCGCCCGGGACCTCGAGGGAATCGGGCGCCTCATGGACGAAAACCACGAGATCCTGGTCGAACTCACGGTGTCCGCCCCCGATGTCGAGCGACTCGTCGAAAACGCGCGAGCGTCCGGCGCGCTCGGGGCCAAGGTCTCCGGGGCGGGGCGTGGCGGGATTGTTCTCGCGCTCTGTCCTCCCGGGGGGACGGCGGGGGTGGAGCGCTCCCTTCGCCGCGCCGGCGCTTCGGGCGTCTATCCGCTGGAGGCGAGTTCGTGAAAGCCACCGCGGTCGCCCATCCCAACCTGGCCTTCGTGAAATACTGGGGGAAGCGCGACGAAGCTCTCCGGCTCCCGGCCGAGGGCTCGATCTCGATGACCCTCTCCGGGCTCTCGGTGCGGACGACGGTCGAGTTCCAGGAGGGGACCGGAAAGGACGACGTGATCCGGATCGGCGGCGAGGACGCCCGAGGCGAGGAGAGGGAGCGCGTCGTGTCGTTTCTCGACATCGCCCGGGGGCTGGCCGGCACCGACCTCCCCGCCCGGGTGGAGAGTCTCGCGGATTTCCCGCGTTCGGCCGGCCTCGCTTCGAGCGCGGCGGCCTTCGCGGCGCTGGCACTCGCCGCCTCGCGGGCGGCGGGCCTGGAGCTCCGGGATCGGGATCTCGCCGCGCTCGCCCGCCAGGGATCGGGGTCGGCGACCCGATCGATCCACGGCGGCTTCGTCGAGTGGAGGCGGGGAGCGCGGGCGGACGGAGCCGACTGCCACGGGGTCCAGCTCACGCCCCCCGAGGCGTGGCCGGAGCTACGGCTTCTCGCCTCGGTCGTCGAGAAGGTCCCCAAGCCCTGTTCCTCCACCGAGGGGATGCGCCGGACGGCCGCGACCTCTCCCTTCTACTCCGAGTGGCTCGCGCTCGTCAAAAGGGACCTCGACCGGGCGCGGCGCGCCATCCGAGAACGGGATCTCGCGCTCCTCGGGGAGACCGCCGAGTCGAACGCGCTCGCGATGCACGCGGTCTGCCTCGCCGCCTGGCCGCCGATCCTCTACTGGTCGCCGGGGACGATCGACGTCGTCCGGCGAATCCAGGCGCTCCGGGCTGACGGAGTTCCGGTGTACCTTTCGATCGACGCGGGCCCGAATGTCTTCGCGATCACGGACTCCCTGCACGAGGGGCGGATCCGAGGCGCCCTGGAGGAGCTCAGGGCGGTCGAGTCGGTCCACGCCTCGGCGCCCGGCCCCGGCGCGCGGCTTGTCGAGGACCACGTCTTTTGACGCGGGAAGCCCGTGCCGTCCGCGCTCCTGGGAAGCTCGTGCTGGCGGGGGAGTACGCTGTCCTCTGGCCAGGGGAACCGGGGATCGTCGCGGCCGTGGATCGCTATGCGATCGGGCGGATGGACAGGGGCGAGATCAAGGTCGACACCGAGGCCTTTCGCGATGCGGCCACGGGGAAGAAGCTTGGCCTGGGCTCCTCCGCGGCGGCGGCCGTGTGCATGGCCGCGCTCATGGCGGGCGAGACCGGCGCCGAGGAGCTCCTGCCGCTCGCCCGCGCCGCGCACGACACGATGGGGCAGTCGGGAGGGAGCGGGATAGACCTCGCGGCTTCGATCCGAGGCGGCATTCTCCTCTTCCGGCAGGGCTCGCCGCCCGAACGGATCGAGACCCCCGAAGGGCTCGTTCTCGTTGCCGGGTGGACGGGGGAGGAGGCCCGGACCGCGGATCGGACCGAACAGGTGCGAGTCCGGCTCTCGGCCGACCGGGCCGCCAGGCGGGACTTCCTCGTCGGATCGTCCCGCGCCGTCGCGAGCCTCCGCTCCGCGCTCGAGTACTCTTCCGAGCCCGAGCTCGCCGGCGCGATCCGCCAGGCGCTCGCCGCGATGAGGGATCTCGATCGGGCGACCGGGGCGGGCATCTTCGTGCCATCGCTCGACCGGGCGATCGAGTTCGCCGACTTGCTCGGCCTCGCGGCCAAACCCTCGGGCGCAGGCGGCGGCGACTGCGCGATCGCGCTCACCTTCGATCCGGGCCGCGCCCGCGCGCTCTCCGATGCCTGGCGGGCGGCCGGGATCGTCCCCCTCGACCTCGCGATCTCGCCAACGGGAGTTCAGCCCGCGAGCGCGGAACGGTCGTAGGAGAGATACGGAAAGCCTACTCGCGTAGCTCGTCCTCTACGCGCCCGGGAGCTCTTTCGCCCAGGCTGCGTCCCCGGGTTCGAGGGGCGGGTCGATTGGAGCGCGCGGGTCGAGGGAGTAGTCGTATCCGGAACGATCGTAGTGCGCCTCGAAGACCGCCTGAAGGTCGAGCTCGACGTCCGGATCGCTCTCGGCGAGCGGAACCGCGACCGCCGGAATCCGCTCGCGCAACGTCCAGGAGCGGACCCGCACGCGCGGCCGGCGTTCGGCACGGGAGACGAAGGCGTGAAAGTCGCCGGCCGGTAGTGGCTCCACGGTCGGCAGGCGCTCGCCGCCGCGAAGAAGGTCGATCTCCACGAGGTGACTCGCACTCCGGAGGATCTCCTCCCGCTTCCGCAGGTATTCCTTCTGTCCGTCTCCCCCGCGTCTTTTGTTGGCGGGAGAGAGGACCTCGATCACCGTTACGACCTCGTGTTTCTCCCGATCGCGAAGCACGAGGAACGCCTCGCGTCTCGTCTCCGGCATGGGAAGGGTGAGCTCGACCACGGCCGCCGTGCCCTGGCGGGCGGCACGCGCGACTCGCGGGAGCGCTCCCCCTTCTCGCGTCTTCGCAACAGCCGCGTCGGCGACGAACATGGCCGGTGCGTCCTCCGCGGAGTGCTCCACGTAGACCCTGCGCTCCGGCAGGACAACGTACCGGGGGCGAACCAAGGGGACGAGCGCGTAGGCGAGGTCGGAGATGAACTGGAGGTGGAACGATTCCCACCTCTGGCTCTCGATCCTGGGATCCATACCGGGGAAGGGCGAAGGCATGACGCACGGCCCCCTGTCTCGACATTCGTCCGATGCGAAGTGTACTCTCCAGCGGGAAGGCGCGCCAGGACACGAGCTCGCGGCCGGTCCTCGCGCTCTCGGGAGGCGTTGGCGATGGCGGGAAACGAAGGGTCGGTCGAAGAGGAAGGCACGATGCTCCTATGCTCCAACCGGGCGTGCGGCGCGAGATTCAATGTTCTGGGGTATCGCCCGTCCGAGGCGAGGGCCTGCCTGGCGTGCGGGGGTCCGCTCGTTCCCTCGGCGAGCGGACTCGGCGCCGGATCTGCGCGCGCGGCCGTTGCGGCGTCGGCAGGCGTTCCCACGCTTCTCGACCGGACTTCGAGTCCCGCGGAATCGAAGAGCGGGACAAGCGAGGAGCCGGTTCCTCGGGCGAGTTTCGGCCGATACACGCGGAGAACGATGAGATGAAAAGAGGGGCGGCCAGACTACTTGGCCGCCTCTCTCCACGCGGCCGCTGGGACCAGGATCGAGCGCGCCGGCTTCTTGGCATCGACCAGGACGAAACCCCGGTTCGTTTGCACGCGCCCCTGGCGGACACAGTAGACGGCCTCCGGGTACGCTTGCTCGAGTCCCCCGAACGACCTTCGATAAGCTCTTCCCTCGTACTCGAATAGCACCGTCGCCGAATGCGATCGGCTCAGGGGCAGCCCCGAGTATCGCGTCGTCAGCTCACAGAACTCGACCTCGGCCTCGACACGGATCCCGAATCGCCAGAGCCGTCGAAACCGCGCTACGCGAGCGAACAGCATCCAGGGGACTCCAAGCCAGACGGCCGCGAGAGCCCCAAGAGCCACGACCGATCCCACGACGATCTCGCGATCGGCCGGCTCCCCGTGCGCCCGGAGGAGGAGAACTCCCGGGAACGCGGCCACGAGCGCAAGGAGGACGGTCAGGGCGAGAAAGCCCCGGATGCAAATGCGCTTCAGCCGCCCGATCTCCTGTCGCATGAGGGGCGTCCACGGCCGCGGCCGGCGGAAGTCCGCGGGCGGCGCGGGGTCCGTGGGTCCGCTTGTCTCGGGGACGATCTCCTCGCGTACAAGTCGAATCTCGTCGGATACGTTCTCGGGGACCTGGATGTTCTTCCCGCACCGGGGGCAGCGGATCTCTTTCCCTGCCCGTGACGAAGGGGGGCGCAACCTGTTTCCGCAAGTGCAGGTGATCTCCAAAGACTCCATTCACATTCTCTCGATGGTCCTGCAGGCATCCATACGCTCGCGGACGCAGATCGAGATGTCAAGGCTCGCGCGTTGACGCCGCTGAGAAACAGGGCTCGCCGCCTGGAGGGAAGCTAGCGCGCGCGCCCCCTTCAACCCGGCGGCACCGCAGGAGCACTTCCAGGCCCACCTCTCGGCCGCCTTCTCGCTCGCGGGGGGAATTCAGACGCACCCCGATCCGCCCGCCGAGTGGAGGGAGGAGCTCGCCCGGCTCACCGGCGAGCTCCAGGATCGGGCCCAGGATGTCTGCGACTGGGCGCTCGCGCGGATCCTCGCCCAATCGGCCGCCGCCTGGACGGCGATCGGCGAGGATGAGAAGAAGGAGCGGCTGGCTGAGGTCCGCGCCGCGGAGGAGGAGGCCGCAGCGTCCGATCGACGCCGCCTCGATGGGATTCTCGAGCGCATCCGGCGGGCCGAAACGGGTGAGAAGGAAGGCTCTCTCGTTCCAGGGGAGATCGAGGAACGGGCCCGGCGCCTCGCGCGCGCGCCAGGTTCCGCCCTCACCCGCGAGGTCCTCGCCCGCCTCGCGCTGGCCGAAGGCTCCGCCACCGAGCGCGCCTTCTTGATCGAGATCCTGGGACGGCGCGGGGATGTCCGGAGCCAGGAAGGCGGGACGGACGCGCCCGGGCTCGTCCGCGGGGCGCTCTCCTCGGCGCTCTCGCCCGGCGGGAGTGCGAGCGGCGACGAGCTCGCGGCCTGAGTCCTCGCGGCGGCGCGCCTCGCGAGCCGGGCGCCGGCCGCGTTGCCGGACCTTGACGGCGTTCTTCAGGAACTCGCCCAGGGCCCGGCGAGCGCCGGCCCCGCCGCCGGCGCGATTCTCTGGGCCTGTGCGTCGCTCTCGCGGCCCATCTCCGAAACACCGCTCCCCTCTCCCGAGACAGACCCCGTTGCGTTTCGGGCGAGACTCGAGGAGCTCGCCGACTGGGCGGCCGCCTCGGCCGAGTCGGGCGCCGGCTACGCAAGGATTCTCCTCGAACTCGCCATGCACGACGAGGGGCTCACCGACCATGCCGTCGCGTTCTTGTACGACGAGCTCGGGCGCCGCGAGGATTCCGCGCTCTCCTGCGACAGGGCGCTGTCCCTCTGTCCGCCGGACGCCCGCGAGCGCATCGAAACCGCGCGGCGCGAGCTCCTGGAGAGGTGAGGCGGCGATTGCACGTTTCGCACATGCCAGTCGCGCCTCGAACCGGAGCTTCCGTTTGTAACGCCGCCTCGCGAGCCGTTACCAGTCGAAACGCCGCGGACTCCTTGACAAGGACGCACGGACTCGTTACAAGGCATACCGTGCTGTTGCATAGGTACTTGTGAAAGATGGCGCCATGGGGTATCTGCGGCATCCCTTTTGCGTCATGATTTTGAAGAACTTGAAGCTCACCCCGGGAGACGCCCCCCCGATGCACCACGAAGCCCGCACTCGCACCCGCGTCTGTCTCGCGCTCGTGGCCTCCGCGTTCGTCCTGTGCGGCGGCATGTGCGGCGGTGGCCTCGGCGGTCCCATGAAGAAGCACAAGAGCAAGACGCGGCTCGACAACAACGGGAAGAACGGCGCCGTCCAGAACGGGCAGTTCGACCTGGGCGAGGCGGCCTACCGGATTCTCCTCTCCGATCTGGAGCGCGGGAACGGGCCCTGCAAGGCGAAGAGGATCGCCAACCTCAAGGCGCGCCACTCCGAGTTCGTCTACGCCGTCAACACGATCTTCGCCGGCGGCGTCCGCAAGGGGCTCGTCCCGACGCTCAATCACCTTCTCGTCCTGGTGGACACAGGGATCGTCCCCCGGATCACGGGCGACGTCGCAAACGTGCTGCGCCTCCTGAGGGACGACACGGAGACCCTCGACGCCATCGTCGCCCTCTCGAACTCGTCGAAGTCGGGCTTCGGCGTCCTGGATCGGCGCGACATGATGAGGCTCGTCTCCCGGTTCCTCCAGTTCCCGGAGGTCGAGGATCTGATCTACGCCCTGGCGGAGGTCCTCGACAACGACAGCCGCGGCCTCGTCGATTCGGGCCTGAACTTCGTGTCGAACGCCCTGAAGGATGTGAAGACGAAGCACACCGAGGACGAGTCCGAACCGGGCGAGGGGCTCCGCACGAAGCGCGTGGACATGGTGGCCGAACTCATGAAGGAGATCGAGATCGTCGGCGATGACCGGCTCGGCCAGCCGGTCTGGGTGCCGGTCCTTGACAAGAACGGCAAGCCGCAAGCCGCGGTCGACCCCGGCACGAAGGGACCCGTTTCCCCCTTCGTGGACAAGGACGGGAACGGAGAGGCGGATCGGAACGCCGCGGGAGATCTCGTGGACGCCGCCGGGAACGCGGTCACGACCTCCGTCTTCGACGGCGACGGGAACCGGCGCACGAACGGAAACGGGCAGTTCCTCTACGCATACGTGGATGCCAAGCGCACCGCGCTCTCGGGGATCGTGCAGATGCTCGCGACCGGCGTCGAAAAGGGCCTCCACCGCGACCTCGCGAGCCTCTTCGAGCATGCCGCGGGGAACCGGGTGCCTTACGACAACGGCACCCCGGACACCGGCGACGACTACATGGGCTTCGCCAAGGACACGCCGCTCGTCGAACTGAACCACGGGATGCTCGAGTTCTTGAAGTACGAGCATCTGCCGAAACTCCTCGAGACCCTCGCCGTCCTCCTGGAAGAGAAAAAGGACCTGGCCGAGGAACTCCTCGTCAATATCGGGAAGGTGATCGAGATCGGGCGGCGGCTCGACGCCAAGAAGGCCGCGAACGGCACGCCGACCGCACCGACCACCCCCGCCGATCCGGATGCGTCTCCGCGGACCGGCGAGACCGGCTCGTCGAGCACCGGACTCCTGAACGACATCGGCGCCGCGCTCTCGGGCGGAGCCGCCCCGGCAAACGGGTCGGCCCCCGTCTCGACGGGAGTCGCGGATCCCACGATGACCGACGAGCTCCTGGTCCTCGCCGACGAGCTCGCCCGCGTCGATGCCGGAAACGTCTCGACCGTCCGCCTCCTCATGCAGGTGATCCACGACCTGGGCCAAACCGCCCGCGACGTTCCCGTCGAGCTCGCCCGGATGTTCGAGTACGTCTCGATGGTCCGCGGGGACGACGGCGACGGCGATTCCATCCTCCAGGCGCAGTCGGTCAAGGCGGACTGGACGAAGCCCGCCGTCTACACCGACGGTTCGGGCAAGACGATCGAGAACCGGAGCGCCATGCAGCGCCTGAACGCCATGATCACGGCGACGGACGCCTGCCAGGTGCCCTTCCTCAACCAGTCGATCGCCGAGCTCTACCTGGGCCTCCTCGCCGACATGACGCCTGACACGGCGGCGACGCTGAACGACGTCATGATCCAGGTCACCGGGCTCCAGCCGGCCATCGCCGACGCGCTTTGCCCCGGCATGGCCGCTAACATCGAGTCCCTGGGCGCGCTCGCCACCTCCGGGATCCTCGACGCCCTGATCCCGATCGCCAAGGCTTTCAAGAGCCGCGGGCAGCTCCGGGTCTTCATCGAAATCCTCAAGCTCCAGGACAAGCACGCCGCGGCGCTTCGCGAGAGCGAGGAGAAGGTCGTCGAGGTCCTGAAGTCCGGGATGGTGGAGAAGCTCTTCGATGTCCTTGCGGTCATGGTCGAGATCAAGGTCCCCGACACGCAGACCGACGAGCGGATGGCCGACGTCTTCGCCGACTTCCTTCGTCACCTGGTCGACCGCTCGAACCCGAACCTCTTCCGGTTCGACGGCTCGAAAGTCCCGGCCATCGTCTACCTCGTCCTGGGTCCGATGCGCGACCTCGACAAGATGCTCTCGGGAACGCCCGCCGCAAAGTCCCGGGAGAACCTCATGACGGGGGCGCTCGACCTCCTGGTCGAGCGGAAGACCCTCGCCGATCCCACGGGCGGGAGCCGCGAGGTGCTCAAGAACCGGTTCGTGATCCCGCTCCTCGCCAAGGGGCTCCGGTTCGTGGTGGACAAGCTGGGCGACGATCCGGCCAAACGGACGGAGACGGTCGAGAAGTACCAGAAGGACTTCGCCGACGGGATCGCATCCCGGAAGACAGTGAACCTGGTCGACCTCCTCATCGTCTTCCGCGATACCCCTTCCTCAGGGGCATTCGACCGGGCGCTGGTGAACGTGCTCCGGGCGAACCCCGACCCGACCCGGGACGTCTACGCGGTCGTAGTGAAGCTCGTCTCGATGGGGATCCAGACGAAGGTGAAGAGCGACGCGGCGGCCAGGCAGGTGGCGTTCTTCTTCGGCGTCGTGATGGAGCCCGGACGTGGCGTCATCCGGAACGCGATTACGGGCCTCTCCGAAGTCTTCCGGCGCGACCAGGGGCAGGTGATCCTCTCCATGGTCAGGAACGCCGTCTGGATGGGACCCGACGGGGACAAGAAGACGCCCCTGGAGAGCCTCCTCGACATCACAAAAGAGGTGGGTCCGGGCGCCTGCGACGACGAGTCCGTTTCTCGCGAGAGCCTGGTCCGCCAGATCGACGGGGTGCTCCTCTTCCTCTCGGGGAACCAGAAGGGCGGCCTCCAGGCGATCTACGCGGTCATCAAGAACCGCCGACGCTAGCCGTTCGCCGCCCGACCGCCGGGCGGATCTGAGGGCTGGCCCAGGGGTTGGCCAGCCCTGAGGGGAACCGGTCTTGCACCGGTTCCCCTTTTTTCATTTTCTGGTAGTCTCTCTCGCGCCATGGCGGACAAGGGAGACAAGGGGGCGAAGAAGCCCTCGGGAGGTCTGGGCGACCTCGGCAGGGCCCTTCGCGAGGCCGGCATCCTCTCGGAGGACCGCGCGAAGAAGCTCGCCCACGAGGAGAGGGTCCGGAAGGGCCAGGCGGGGCGCGACGCGATCGAGGCCGAGAAGAGGGCGCACGAGGAGGAAATCGCGAAGATCGAGTCGGCGCGAAAGGCCGACGTCCAGGTCGCCCAGGTCCGGCACCGGACCCAGGCCGACCTGGAACGCCTCGCCCGGATCGTGAAGGAGAGCGCCCTCCCCGCGACGCGCGGCGGCAAGCGCTTTCACTTCGTCGCGAAAAGCGGACGGGTCCCGTTCGTCGACGCGGGGGAGGACGTGACCCGCCAGCTCGTCTCCGGCTCCGCGGGAATCGTGGAGGTCCCCGGGAAGAACGGCCGCGAACACGCGATCGTCGCCGACCGCGCCAGCCTGGAGGAGATCGCGGGGATCGATCCCGACGTGGTCCGCTTCTGGAACCGCTAGATGAGCTCCTAGTCCTCGTACCCGAGCTCGAACCGGATCCGGTACTCCTGGTCGATCCCCACGAAGAAGGTCGTGCAAGCGATCGACCCGTCCACGGGTTGCGTCTCGGTCCAGTGGTGGTAGCGGCCGGAGCCGACGAGGGCGCGGAACTCCTCGAAGGCCGCCTCGTGGGGGCCAAGGTCGAGGCCCTCGGCGATGGCGATCCCGCGCGCCGTCCTCTCGAAGAAGAGAGCGACCTCCTTGCCGCTCACCACGTGCGACCGCGTCTCGAGTCCCTGGGGCGGCGCGAACGTCTCCTCGTACCCGAAGTGCTCCAGGCAGGCTCCATCGCTCGCCGCGCGCGAGAGCTCGGCAAAGAGCCGCGAGAGCTCCGGGCACTCTTTCACCGACCGGATCCTCCGGGGCTCGACCTCTCCTGCCAGCGCGGCCGCGAAGAACGCGAGCGGCAGGACGTATAACGCCCTTCTCATCTTTCTCCCTCGAATCTCCCCTCCGCGGCATCGTGCGGAGGCACCCCTCCTCCGATCCGCGGAGGGTCATGCTAGCCGCGTGCTCGGGCAGCTGTCAACTCCCTCTCCCTTTTCCGCAGCCTCGATCGAGGAGGCCGCTCCTTCTCGCTTACAATCCCCGATGCACCGCGACGGGAGGTCCGCGATGGAGACGATCGTGTTCGCTGTCCGGAGCGAGACGGGTTCTCGCCACGAGACGAACGAGGATGCACATCTGGCGGATGCCGGGCTCGGCCTCTTCGCCGTCTGCGACGGGCTGGGCGGCCATTCGGCCGGAGAGGTTGCGAGCGGGCTCGCCGCGCGCACGCTAGAGGAGCATGTCCGAACGAACCAGAATTGCGTCGAGGCGTACGCGCGCGACCGGCAGGACGCCGGACGTATCGAGGTCCTGGAGATGCTCGAGGAGGCGGCGCAGCTCGCCTCGAACCGGATCTTCGCCATGGCTCAGGTGGAGCCCGAGAAGCGCGGGATGGGGACGACCCTGGTCGGCGCTCTTCTCGCCGGGAGCCAGGCTTTCGTGGTCCATGTCGGTGACAGCCGCCTCTACCTCCTCCGCGAGGGCAAGATCGAGCAGGTGACCGAGGACCACAACGCCTACAACGACCTCGTGAAGCGCCGGGGTATGTCCCCGGAGAAGGTCCGCGCCCGCTATCGTCTCAACGCGATCACCCGGTCGGTCGGCGTCCAGGAATACGTCGAACCCGACACCCTGATGCTCGACCTTGTGGACGGGGATCGCCTGCTCTTGTGCACGGACGGCGTCGCCCGCGCCTTCGACGATGACGCCAAGGAGCTCGCGAGCCTCCTCTCGGCCGATGTGCCCGAACGGAGCTCCGCCGCTCTCGTCAAGACCGCGCGCGAACGGGGGAGCGTGGACGACGCCACGGCGATCGTCGTCGAGGTCCGCGCGGCCGAGGAGCGCCGGTCGACCCGGGCCGCGCGGATCGTCCGCGCGCGGGCGATCCTGGCGAAGATCCCCCTCTTCCACCGCCTCGAAGAACGAGAGCAGCTTCACATCCTCCAGCTTCTTCAGCTCGTGAGAACGGCCGCCGGCCAGGTCGTGATCGAGGAGGGAACTCCGGGCGACTGCCTCTACATCGTCCTCAAGGGCGACTTCCGTCTCACCCGCAAGGGCCAGCCGATCCGGACCCTCGTCCCCGGGGAGCACGTGGGGGAGATGGCGCTGATCCGGAACCGCCCGCGATCCGCGACCGTCACCTCCGCGACCGACGGGGAGCTCCTTCGCCTCGGGCGCGAGAACCTCCACACGGTCCTCCGGAAGAAGCACCGCATGGCCGTGAAGATCCTCTGGGCGATGGCGCGGACGCTCGCCGCGCGCCTGGAGGCCGCGCAGGAGGGTCTGGACGCCCTTCCGCTGGACGACCAGGACATCTCGGGCGAGCTCGGCCGGCCCTTCTGAGGAACCGAAGATCGCTACCCGCGCGCATGTTTCACGCCAACGTCGCTCGGCTGAGTCCGGATCCGCAGCGCCTCGAGATGGCAATCGCTTTGGCAACGGTCAAAGGCGAACGGCTTCGAACAGCTCCGCGGTGATCTCCAGACCCGCCGTGATCCCGGAGGATGACGGCGGGGAGCCTAGAAACACCAGCCCCGAAAGGCCAGGTAATCCTACGCTACCACTTCAGGGCGCTTCCGACAAACGGCGATGGCGGTTCCCGCGGAAAGGAAACGGCGTCGTAAGGATCTTGCTCTCGTCGTCCGCGGCCGGTTGCAAAGTACGTCCTCGTTCCCAGGAAGCCGGGATGAGGGAACTGACGCGAGTCCTCGACGATCCCGGAGAGGCGTTCAGCCGGGGCCCATTCGGGTAGCTCGATCGTTGCCCGCGAGCGCGCCTCATCCGGATCACCTTCGGCACTTTCGCCGTTCTCGTCGCACGCGCTCGGCCACAGGAGCAGGGCCGCGAGCGAGAGGGGGATCGTTGCACGGCGAAGGGTCCCGCATTCAGGCCTGGTAGGCAAGCCGGATCCTCCCTCGTTCCGAGACCCCCAGGACCTTGACGGAGACCGGACGGCCGACTTGCAGCTCGGCGATCCCGGCCTTGGCGAGCTCCTCGGACGGGAGGATCCCTTCGTTCCCGCCGACGATCTTGACGAAGCAGCCGAAGTCCTTGACCCCGGTGACCGTTCCCTTGTAGACCTTGCCGACCTCGGGGTCGCCCGCCACCTCCTCGATCCGGGCGAGCGCGCGCGAGAGGCCGCCGGCGCTCGTGCCGAAGACGCCGACTCGCCCGGTCTGCTCCACGTCGATCTTGGTGTCGGTCTCGCGCTGGATCCCCTGGATCGTCGAGCCGCCGGGACCGATGAGCGCGGGGATCTGCGCGGGGAGGATCCAGGCCGTCGCGACCTGCGGGGCGTGCGGACTCGTGCGTTCGCGGACCGCGGGGAGGATCTCGGCCATCCGGGCGAGCACGGCGAGTCGCGCCGCCCGGGCCTTCGAGAGGCCCTCGGCGAGGATCTCGGCGGGAAGCGTCCCGACCTTGTTGTCGAGCTGGATCGCGGTGACGCCGCGAGCGGTCCCGGCGACCTTGAAGTCCATGTCGCCGAGGTGGTCCTCGTCGCCCAGGATGTCGGTGAGGACCCGGTGGTTCTTCCCCTCGGGACCCGCGACGAGTCCCATCGCGACGCCGGCCACGGGGCGGGCGATGGGAACACCGCCGTCCATGAGGGCAAGCGTCGAGCCGCAGACGGTCGCCATCGAGCTCGATCCGTTCGACTCGGTGATCCGCGAGTCGAGCCGGATCGTGAAGTCGAACTCCCCCGGCGACGGCAGGACCGCCAGAAGCGCGCGGCGGGCGAGGTTTCCGTGGCCGATCTCCCGCCGGCCCGGCCCTCTCAGGGCGCGGACCTCGCCGACGGAGTAGGGCGGGAAGTTGTAGTGGAGAAGGAAGGGGTCGCGCCGGACGCCGTCCAAGGACTCGATCTCCTGCTCGTCCCCCGCGGCTCCGAGCGTGAGCGTCACGACCGCCTGGGTCTCCCCTCGCGTGAAGAGGCACGAACCGTGGGCCCGGGGGAGCCAGCCTACCACTCCCGAGATCGGACGGACGTCGTCCGGGCCGCGCCCGTCGAGCCGCCGCCCCGACTCGAGGATCCAGCGGCGCGCGATCCGGTGGGACTCCTCCTGTAGAGCTTTTTCGAGTGCCGCGGGATCGCCCTCGGGCTCCCGCGCCGCGCGTTCGCGCAGGGCCTCCTCGATGGCCGCCGCCAGGCGCGCGCCCCGCTCCGCCTTGGCCGTGGCCATGAGCGCCTCGACGATTCTCTCCTCCCAGTGGCGGACCTCCTCCGCGAGCGCCGGGTCGGGAGGGGCGATTCCGAGGGGTCGCTTCGGCTTCCCGGCCTTCTGGGCGAGCTCGCGGAGCGCGACCTGCGTCGGCGCGAGCGCGGCCTCCGCGAAAGCGAGCGCGGCCTGGATTTCTTCCTCCGCGAGCTCGCGCGCCGATCCTTCGACCATGACGAGCCCGCCCGACGCGGCCGCGGAGACCACGAGGTCGAGGTCGCTTCGCTCGCTTTCCTTCGAGTCCGGGAACGCGACCCAACGCCCGTCCACGCGGCCGATCCGCACGCCGGCCACGGGCCCTTCCCACGGGATGTCCGAGACGAGGAGCGCCCCCGCGGCGCCGGCGATAGAGAGCACCTCGGGGTCGCTCTGGGGGTCGTAGGAGAGGACGGTGGCGATGACCTGCGTCTCGCACCGGAAGCCGTCGGGGAAGAGGGGCCGGATCGAGCGGTCGACGAGCCGGCTGGAGAGGGTCTCCCCTTCGGTCGAACGGCCCTCGCGCCGGAAGTAGTTGCCGGGGATCCGCCCCGCCGAGGCGAGGAGCTCGCGGTACTCCACCGTGAGCGGGGAAAAGTCGGCCGCCGTCGGGCGCGTGTCCGCGGTCGCGGTGACGAGAATCACGGTGTCGCCGTCCCGGACGACGACGGCCCCGCCGGCCTGGCGGGCGATCGCCCCGGTTTCGAATCGTATCGAACGCTTCCCGATCTGAACGGAGGTTTCGATCATGGGGTCCCTATCGGATGGAGTCGCCAGCGTTGCTCCGCAAGGCGTGATTCTAATGGCAAGCACGACTGGAGCGCATGCGCGACCCCGGACCCGGATAAGATCCAGGCATGTCGAGGCGGCCGTCGATCGTGGACGTGGAGGGCCTGTCGGTCGGCCACGTGACCGACGCCCTTTCCGGGACCGGCTGCACGGTCTTCCTGTTCGAGAGTCCGGGAGCGCGCCTCGCGCTCGACATCCGCGGTTCGGCGGCCGAGACACGCTCGGCCGAGCCGGCGCTCGGGTTCCACGTCGTCGAGCGGGTGCCCGCCCTTCTTTTCGCAGGCGGATCGAGCTTCGGGCTCGCGGCGACGGGAGGCGTGCAAGCGTACCTCGAGGAGCGAGGGCTGGGATTCGACGTCGGGGTGGCGCGGGTCCCCGTCGTCCCGACAGCGATCCTCTTCGATCTCACCTTCCGCCGCGCCGACCGCCGGCCCGACGAAGCGATGGGGTACGCCGCGTGCCTCGCCGCCTCGCGGGAGCCGCCCGGCGAGGGCTCCGTGGGTGCGGGCACCGGCGCCACGGTCGGCAAGATCGCGGGACCCGGTCGCGCGATGAAGTCGGGCTTCGGCACCGCGGCCCGCGAGGGCCCGGGAGGGGTCCGCGTCGGCGCCGCCGCCGCGGTCAACGCCTTCGGCGACGTCCGGGCGTGGCCCGGCGGAAAGATCCTCGCCGGCGCCCGAGGCCCCGACGGGAGCTTCCTCGATACGATGGCCGCCATGACCGGCAGCGCGCGACCCGCGTCCTTCTCTCCGGTGAACACCACGCTCGTTCTCGTTGCAACAGGAGCGGATCTCTCCCGCGAGGAGCTCGGGAAGCTCGCCGCCACCGCGCACGACGGCCTTGCCCGCACGATCGTCCCCTGTCACACGACGGTGGATGGCGACCTCGTCTTCGCGGCGAGTCTGGGCGCGGTTCGCGCGCCCCTGGATCTCCTGTGCGCCCTGGCACAGGAAGCCGTCGCCGAGGCTGTCGTCCGCGCGGTGCTCGCGGCGGACGGGTTCGGGGAACTCCCCGGCGCGCGAGACGGAGGCCACTGATGCCCCGCGAGCCTGACTACCTTACCCCGAATGCGCGTACGATCCTCCTGCCGGCGATCGCGCCCCACGGCTTCCGGCACCATCCGCGTCGCACCTTCAGCCGTTTGCAGGGCCAGATTCTCCAGTCGATTTCTTTCGAGAAGTCGTGCTGGGGCGGCGATGACTATCGTGTGTGGTTGTCATCTTGGCCCCTCTTCGCTTCACCTCACGCCCACGGCATCGGCGACACTCTGAAGTGGAAGAACAACGTGGAGGGCTGGTGGTGCTCCAGGAGTCCTCGACGCGCGGCGGAGCACATGTCGCAGGTTCGTGATCTCGTCCTGGAGAAGGCGATCCCCTGGTTCGATCGGACCAATGCGATTCGGGGGATTCTCGTGGAGGTTGACATGGCGGAGGTCGAAGTGAGGAAACGACCCGGCCATCCTCAAACAAGTCTCCTGCGGGCGTGTTGCCTCGCCAGGCTCGGGGATGTCGAGCTCGCTCTCCACCATGCTCGGAACGCGGTTGCGGGGTACACGTCGTTCCTTGAACTGCAATACGAAGGGACGGAAGAAGCGCTCGCTCAAGCGGGATCGCTCGTCGCGGCGCTGGAAAACGATACGCGCGAGGCGTTGCTTGAACGATGGTTCGAGGAGAACTTCCGCCGGCGACGCTTCGAGCGTATGCTTCGCCCTTCCCCTCGCACTTGAGCTGTCCCTAGAACTTCGTGCACATCGTGTACGTGGGTCGCGCCAGCGCGCACTGCATCCGGAGGCCGATCAGCATGAGCTCGCGGTACTCTGCTTTCGAAAGCGTGTGGCCCGCCTCGAGCGTGGTCTTGAACTCCAGGAGGCGCTCCCGGTCCTCCCGGAGGGCCTCCTGCGTGTCCTCCAGGACGTCTCCCGGGTCGGCGAGGATGTCCTCGACGATCCGGAGCGCGAGGCGCACGTCCTGCACCTGGTCCACGGCCCTCGGGAAATGGGCGATCTTCGTTTCGTCGAGCGAGGCGCGATGGACGAGGTCGGCCAGGAACCCCGTCTCCGCCGCCATCTTCTCGTAGGAGAGCGAGTCGGGCGTGTCGTCTGGCTGGTGGTAGCGCGGCGTCGTTCCCGCCGTGATGAAGAGGAACGGCCGCTCCGCGAGCCGGAAGGCGTGGTAGTCGCTCTTCGACTTCCGGACCCAGGGCAGATAGGGTTCGGCCTCGATCATGGCGACGCTCATCATCTCGTACCGGGCGCGCTCCTTCGGCTGAGGGACGGAACGGACGAGCCGGACGAGGTCGGGGGAGGACTCCGCCCCCATCACGAAGAAGAGGTCGGGCGACCGGCGGATCGGCTGCCCTCCCATGACGTCGAGGACAATGGCGAGCCGTAGCCGTTCGACGGGTACCGGCGGGTTCTCTACGAAGAAGGAGCTCCCCATCCGGTCGGTGCGGACGTCGGGGGGCTCCTCCGCGTCGGGGAAGAGAAAGATCACCTGGTGCTTTCCGTGTAGACCCTCGGACGCGAGGAGTCGCGCGACCTCGAGTGCGATCGCGACGCCGGAGGCGTTGTCGTCCGCGCCCCGGTGGAGTTCCCCGTCCTCCGTGCCCAGGTGGTCGTAGTGGGCGACGAGAAGCACGGCGTCGGCGTCCGGGTTCTCTCCGAGGATCCTGCCGGCGACGTTGGTGCCGTTGGGTTCGTCGTCCTCCACGACCTCCTGGAGAAAGGAGGACCCGAAGCACTTCGAGAGCCCGAGCTCCTCCAGGCGCTTGACGAGATACGCCCGCGCGAGCTCGGAGCCCGGCGACAGGTTGTCGCGCCCGCCGAGCTCCTTGGAGGCGAGGTACTCGACGTCGGCCCGGAGCCGCGTGGCGTCCACGCCGGCCCGGAGCTTCGTCCCGATCTCGTCCTCGGCCGGCTCGATTTTTTCCCCTTCGACGAGGAAGCTCCGCGGCTCGTACTCGGGCGAGATCGACTCCACGTAGAACCGCCCGCCCACGCTCCCGGCCGCGAGGGCGGCGGTCACGCCCGAGAGGATGACCCAGAACCGCCGCCGCCGGAGGAATCGCAACAACGAAGTCCGTTACGCCTTCTTCTTCAGACTCGCCTTTTCGATCGCGAAGCCCATCTGGTTTGCGACCGTCTTCAGGGCCTCCACGTCCTTCTCGGTGATGAGCGTCGTGCGCTGGCAGTTGTTGAGGATGAGCACGGCCACGACTGCCTGCCCGACGTGGACCGGGAGCGTCACGAGGTTCTTCGTCCCGAAGAGCATCTCGATCCGCTCGTCCTTGAGGATCGGGAGATCCGTGTTGAAGATGTCGAGCACGTTGAAGGCGCGGTCCTTCAAGGCCGTGAGCGCGATCAGGCCCGCGTCTTCCTCGAGCGGGGCCTGGATCTTCGCGCAGATCTCCGAGGCCTGCGGGCCGTGGGCCGCGGTCCCCTTGATCATCCGCTCCTTCTGGCTCACCGTCGCGAGGAAGGCGCGCTCGAACTCGAAGGCCTCGCAGATCTGGACGAGCACCTGGCGCAGGAAGTCCTGGATCGGAAGGTCCTGCGTCAGCATCGAGCTGATCTCGTACATGGCGCGCAGCCGCCGGCGCTCGAGGTTGAGCTCCTGGTCCATCTCGATCATCGCCGTGTCGTCGTCGGAGAGCATCGCTTTGTCGTAGCCCTTCTCGGCGAAGCGCTTGAGCTCGGCGATCGAGATCCCGAGCGACTCGGCCACCTGGTCCACCATCTCGCCGATCTTGCCGGCGATGTTGTCGACGTCCACCTGGGTCAGCCCCAGGAGCTCCTCGGCCACCTGGACGATCTGCTCCACCGGGTGTTTCCGGCGCTCTGCGTGGCGGCCATAGAGGTTTTTGGCGATCAGGTTCGCCACGCCCACCACGCCCATGATGTCGAGCTCCTCTCCGCGCAGGCTCCCTTTGGCCAGGTCGTGGTGGTAGCGGATGGCTGTCTCGATCAAGGGTGGAAAACGCCAGGTCTTCGCCAGGGCAAGTCCCGCGTCACGGTGGTCGATCTGGAAGATTTCTTTCTCCGCTTCGATGTAGCTCTTGCCGCCGATCACCTCGTCCACCACGCGCCGGTAGGCTGTCTCGTCGTAGTGGGCGAGGATGAGCTTTCCGACGTCGTGGAGGAGCCCCGCCACGAACGCTTCCTCCGGCGGGGTCCGGCGGTGCACCTGAGCGAGCGCCTGGCTCGCGACGGCCGTCGAGAGCGAGTGGAGCCAGAACTCCTTGAGGATCTTCCCACCCGACAGGTTCTTCAGGATCTTGTAGCTCGAGAGGGCGAGCGCGAGGTTCCGCACCTTCTCGAAGCCCAGGACCACGATCGCCTGCGTGACCCGTGTCACCTTCTGGCGGCTCGCCGCGTAAAAGGCGGAGTTCACGAGCTTGAGGAGCCGGCTCGTGAGGCTCGGGTCGGAGAGGATGACGTTGGCGAGGTCCTTGGCGCTCGAGTCGTCCTTGGCAACGACCTTCTGCACCTTGACCACGACCTGCGGGAGCATCGGGAGGCTCGCGTCCCGCTTGAGCTTGTCCTCGAGTTCAGAGATCCGCATCGCTTCCCCTTCCGACCGCCCGGCCGCTTGCCTCCACAAGAATCCTAGGGTCCCGGGGGCGGATCTGTCAATCGCGGCGCCCGGCGAGCTACTTCGAGTAGCCGGAGTTCGAGAAGATCAAGAGGCCCGGGACGAGAGCCAGGAGCGTTACCGCCAGGATCCCCAGGACCGGGTGCTCCGGCACGTTGAAGTCCGGCGTCCGGGCCAGATTCTCGAACAGGAACCCGCGTGCGGCGTTGACGATCACGAAACGGGAGAGCTGGATCTTCTCCTCCTGGATGCCGGAGAGCACCGCTTCCCACAGAAACGCATAGAGAAGGGAGAAAACGGTCGGGTGGGGGACGCCGGCCCCCGCGGACACGAAGATCGCCGCGTAGGCGGAGAGAGCGAGCCCCGCGGCACACAAGGACCACCCGAGGACCGCCGGTGCCTCCCTGAAGAACCCCCCGCCTCGCATGCCCAGGACGAGCATCGGGAGCGCCAGCGCCACGGCGGCGAGGAGGACCGAAATGGTGAGCGCGGAAGCGAACCTCGAGAGGAAGAGGAAGGGTTTCGGAAGCGGGCGCACGAGGAGGTACGGGAGGGTCTGATTCTGCTTCTCGTTGGCGATCGCCCCGACTCCCACGAGGACCCCGATGAGGGGAAGCACGAGCTTGAAGATGAAGCCCGAGAGGACGGCCTCCGCGTAGAAGGCGTGCCCGTCGACCTCGGGGGGCGCGAGCAGGGCCCAGAGCGCGGCGAAGAGGGCGGGGAGCGCCACGAGGACCGCGTATCCGTACTTCTTCGACCCCGCGAGGTGCAGCTTCAGGCCGAGAGTGTAGGAGGCGAGGAGACGTCCGCCCAACCCCGCATCGGGAACGGCCGGGGCGTCCGTCACGATTGCACCAGATACCGGAAGACCGCCTCGAGGTTGTCGTCCGGAGAGTAGATCTCGCGAACCGCCACGCCCGAATCGAGGACGAGTCCCGGGAGCATGGAGTAGAAGCGGTCCGGCACGTGCGTCAGCACCTTGAGCCTCCCGGTGTCGAACTCGAGCGACTTCACCTCGTCCAGCCCGCAGAGAGCGGCGGCGAGACGGCGCGGCTCGTCCGTCTCCAGGACCACGCCGTGGGGGTGCCGGTCGATGAGCTCGCGAATCTCACGCACGTCCCCGACCGCGACCACTCGACCCTTGTGGATGAGGACGAAGTTCCGCGTGATCTGTTCGACCTCGTGGAGGACGTGGCTGGAGATGAGGATCGTGCGGCCTTGCCGCCCCATCTCGCGGAAGATCTCCATGAGCCGCTTGCGCTGGATCGGGTCGGTCCCGGAGAGCGGCTCGTCGAGGAAGAGCACGCGGGGCTCGTGGGCGATGGCCTGCGCGATCTTCAGCCTCTGGCGCATCCCGCGGCTGTAGGTGTAGATCTTCCGGCCGGCCACGTCGGCGAGGTCCACTTTCTCGAGAGCCACTGCGGCGAGACGCGAGGCATGCGCCCGTCCAACGCCCTGGATCCCGAGGAGGGTGACGAGAAAGTCCCGGCCTGTCAGGAACTCGTAGAAGGCATCTGCCTCGGGCGCGTACCCGACCTGGGCGTAGAGTCGCGGGTTGTTCCAGACCGGCTGCCCGAGGACGCGCACGGCTCCCCGGCTCGGGCGCATCATCCCGGTGACGATCCGCAGGAACGTCGTCTTTCCCGCCCCGTTGGGCCCCAGGAGCCCCACGATCCCCGGTGGGATGTCCACGGTCACGGACTTGAGGGCGCTCACGCCTCCGTACCACTTGCTCACCTCGTGGAAGCGGATCACCGGCTCGCTCACTCCGCCCTCCTCTCGAAGCTCCGCAGCCGCCAGAGGACCAGGGCGTAGCCCGCCGCGGTCAGCACGGCGTAGACGCACGCGACCTGCCACACGGGCAGGACGACCTGCGGGGGAAGCGGACCGCCATAGTCCATCGCGTTCTTGAGGTCGAGCTTGCTGGTCGAGGGCTCCGGGTAGAACGCGTCCGCCACGCGGCCGACAAGGACGAACTGGTTCAGGAGCTGGAGCCACTCATAGGACGTTCCCTCGTAGTTCGCCTCGACCGATTCGACCTCCATCCGCGCCCACTCGTCCCGGTACTGCCAGTTCATCGGCGTCGAGCGCCGCCAGTTCTCCTCGTCGAAGGAGCCCGGGCGCGTGCAGTGGATCACCTTCCGGACGTGGCTGGAGCCCGACCGTACGACGTAGACCGCCACCGGTCTCGCTCCCTCGATCCGGCCCTCCGACCCCTCGAACATCCTCTGGAGCATCCGGCCCGTTCCGCCTTCTCCCTCTTCCGCGCTGCGTGCGCTCTCCTGTGCCAGCTGCACGCTCTGGACGATGTTGTACAGGTGTCCAAAGAACCACAGGACCCACAGAAACGACATGAACAGGATCCCGGGGAGCACCCGGCTCTTCGTCAAGCTCGAGAACGCAAACACGGCGCCGACGTAGTAGAGGGTGAAGAGCGCGACCTCCACGACCATCGCGAGGAGGAGGCGCACGAGATCGAAACTCGAGTAGATCTCGTTCGACCGGTCGAAGATCGCGCCAAAGTAGAGGACAGCCGGCACGAGGCCGGACATCCCCACGAGGAGGCCGAGCGCGAGGGCCTTGCCGGCGAGATAGTCCGCGGGCCGCAGCGCCTTCGAGAAGTAGAGGAGGTGCGCGTTGTAGCGGCGGTCGCGGGCGATCGCCCCGCCGCCCGCGATCGCCACCAGGATCGGGGTCACGAACTTGAGGTTGAACTCCAGACAGAGCGACTTGGCCACGATCGGCCCCGCGTTCGCCGGTAGCGCTGGCGGGGAGCCCATGAAGCCGTTCATCAGGAAGTAGAGGATCAGGAACGCCCCACCGGTGAGGAGAAGCGCGATGGCGTAGAAGATCCAGAGCCCCACCCTGCGCACCTGGATGTGGAGCTCCAGGGCGGCCACGGCGAGGAGCCGCGACAGGCGCCCGTGGAGTGTCCCGCTCCACGCTCGGTAGCCCTGGGAGAAGATCGGCACGTCCCTACCCTTCCACGAGCCGTTCGAAAAGGTCCTCCAGGCTCATCTTCCCGCGCCGGAGGTGGCGCACCTGCACGGACGCCTCGCGAGCGGCCTCGAGCACCCGGCGGGTTGCGTCCGCCCGGCCGCCTCCCCTGGTCGGGATATCCACCTCGAGATCCCCATCTTCGCGCCTGCGGGGGGCGAGCCCGTGCCGGGCCAGGATCTCCTTGAATCGACTTTCGTCACCCTTGATGCGAACGACCAGGGATTCGGTATCGTCCTTCTTGAGTTCGTCGATCCTGCCGCCCGCGATGAACCGGCCGCCCTTGAGGACCACGACCCTGTCGCAGACCGCCTCGACGTCCGGCAGGATGTGCGTGGAGAAGAAGACGCTCATCCCGTGGTTCTTCGTGAGATCCGCGATGAGGGAGAGCATCTCCTCCCGTCCCTTCGGGTCGAGCCCGGATGTCGGCTCGTCGAGGAACACGAGCCGCGGGTGGTGGACGATGGCCTGGGCGAGCTTCGCGCGCTGTTTCATCCCGGTCGAGAAGTCCTCGACCCGCCGGTACCGTGCTTCCTCGAGCCCCGAGTACGACAGCACCTCGTGGGCTCGGGCCATCGCGTCGGAGCTCGACATCCCGACCATGCGACCGGAGAACGCGACGTAGTTCACCGCGTTCACCCGCGGGATCACGACGTCGTCCTCGGGCATGTAGCCCACGGCCTGCCGGATCGCCATGGAGCGCGTGCGGATGTCGAGCCCCAGGACCGTCCCCGTGCCGGCGTCGGGATGGATGAGCCCGAGAAGGCACTTGATGAAGGTCGACTTTCCGGCGCCGTTCGGTCCCAGAAGCCCGATCGCCCCCGGCTCGACACGCATCGTGAAGTTCTCGAGAGCTCTCACGCTCCCGTAGCGCTTCTCCAGACCCTCGATGTCGATCGCCGCTTCCGTCATGAAGGACGGATTCTAGCCTCCCTATTCCCCTTGCGCCAGGCTGGCCTACTTCCCGTTCTTGGCCCCCGGATCCGGCACCGCGAGGACCCGGACCAGGAACGCGATCCGGTCGGAGATCTCCTCGATCGCCTTGGCGGTCGGCTTGCCGGCACCGTGCCCCGCCTTGGTCTCGATCCGGACGAGGACGGGCGCCGGCCCGGCCTGGGCGGCCTGGAGGGTGGCGGCGAACTTGAAACTATGGGCGGGGACCACGCGATCGTCGTGGTCGGCCGTCGTGATGAAGGTGGCCGGGTAGCTCGCCCCCGGCTTCACGTTCTGGAGGGGCGAGTAGGCGAGGAGCACCTTGAAGTCCTCGGGATCGTCGGAGGAACCGTACTCCTCCACCCAGGCCCAGCCGATCGTGAACTTGTGGAAGCGGAGCATGTCGAGGACCCCCACGTCGGGGCAGGCCGCCGCGAAGAGGTCCGGACGCTGGACGAGGCACGCTCCGACGAGGAGTCCCCCGTTCGAGCCCCCGCCGATCGCGAGCTTCGCCGGACTCGTGTACTTCTCCCGGACGAGCCACTCGGCCGCCGCGATGAAGTCGTCGAAGACGTTCTGTTTCTTCGCCCGCATTCCGGCCACGTGCCACTCCTCGCCGTACTCCCCTCCGCCGCGGAGGCAGGGCACCGCGTAGACGCCCCCCATCTCCATCCAGACGACGCCCGAGACCGAGAACCACGGCTCCATCGAGATGGCGAAGCCGCCGTAGCCATAGAGGTAAAGGGGGTTCGTCCCGTCGAGCGCCATCCCCTTCTTGTGGGCGAGGAACATCGGAATCCTCGTCCCATCCTTGCTCGGGTAGAAGACCTGCTCGACCGTGTAGGCGGTCGGGTCGAAATCGACCTTCGGGCTCCGGAAGACCTCGCTCTTCCCGCTCTCTATGTCGTAGCGGTAGATCGTGGTCGGGGTCGCGTAGCTCGAAAAGGCGTAGAAGGTCTCCCGGTCCTTCCGCTCCCCGCCGAACCCCCACGCGGAGCCGATCCCCGGCAGCTCCACGTCCGAGAGCCGGGCGCCGGCCGCGTCGAAGACGAGAACCTTGGTTGTCGCGTGCTCGAGATAGGTCGCGAAGAACCGGTCCCCGACGAGCGAGACGCCGGTGAGCGGCTCGCTTGCTTGGGGGAGAATCTCCTTCCAGCTCTCGCGACGCGGGTCGCGCGAGTCCACGGCGACGAGCCTCCCCCGAGGCGCGGCGAGGTCGGTGCGGAACCAGAAGACGGGGCCCTCGTTCCCCACGAGGTCATAGGCCGCGTCGAAGTCGCCCACGAGGTCGGTCACGGGAGCGTCCGGGACGGAGAGGTCCTTGAGGAGGACGCGGACCTTGTTCGCGCTCGAACGCCAGACCTGGATCACGAGCCAGCGGCCGTCTTCCGTCACGGAGGAGCCGAAGCCCCACTCCTTCTCGTCCGGACGCTCGTACACCTTGACGTCCTCGGCCTGCGGGGTCCCCAGCCGGTGGTAGAAGAGCTTGTGGTAGTAGTTCGTGTCCGACATCTCCTCGCCGGCTCTCGGTTCGTCGTATCGGCCGTAGAAGAAGCCCTTGCCGTCGTGCGTCCAGGCCGCGCTCGACCATTTGATCCACTTCAGATGGTCGGGGAGGTCGGCTCCCGTTTCGATCTCGCGAACCCGCCACTCCTCCCAGTCGGAGCCCGCCGACGAGAGACCATACGCCACGTACCTCCCGTCCTCGCTCACCGAGTACCCCTTGAGCGCGACGGTGCCGTCCGCGGAGAGGGTGTTGGGATCGAGGAGAACCCGCGGGTCGGCCGAGATCGACTCCGCGACGCAGAGGACCGACTGGTCCTGCAAGCCGTCGTTCCTCGTGAAGAAGTAGCGCCCGCCCTCCTGGAAGGGGACGCCGTACTTTTCGAAGTTCCAGAGGCGCGTGAGGCGCTCCTCGATCCGGGCGCGATCCGGGACGCTCGCGAGGAACGCGGAGGTGACGCGGTTTTGGGCCTCGACCCATGCCTTCGTCTCGGGCGAGTCGAGATCCTCCAGCCAGCGATAGGGGTCGGGGACCTTCGTCCCGTGGTAGTCATCCACCTGGTCGACCTTCTTCGATTCGGGATAGGTGATCTGCGCGGTCGCAGAAACGGCGAGCGCGGCCAGCGCGGCCGCCGTGAAAGAAGCACGAGACATGGGAACCTCCCTGCGGAACCCTTTGACTTCCCGGACGGGGCCCGATTATGCTGATTCCGCCGTGAAGCGACAACGACCCCTTCTGCTCAAGCGCGCTGTCTCGCTCGTCCTCGCCCTGGGCGTCGTCCTCGTGGGGACGCCGATTGAGTTCTGCCCGGCCTCCGAAGCGCCGGAGCGCGGGGCGGCCGAGGGGTCGAGCGGAACGCCCTGCCCGCACGAGTGCTGCGTCCAGGCGGAGCTCCCCGCGCCCTGCTCGCTCGGCGCCCCGCTCGCGCCGGTCCCCTGCTGTCCCGACGGCTGCACGCACTGTCTCCTCCCTTGCTGCCTGGGCCTCGCGCTTGCTCTCGCGACAGTCGAGCTCTCCGTGATCGCCCTCCCCGTGTCGCCGGCGGACGAACGGCCCGCCGCGCGCGCGCCGCGAGCCGCCAAGGGCGGCGTCTTCCACCCTCCGCGCCGGCTCGCGTAGTCCGAGCGAGTCGTTTCCCCGGAGCGTCCCAAAGAGACGCTCGTCACCCATTTCGCGGAGGGAAGACCATGGGTCGCGTTTTTTCCATCCTCGCCACGCTCGCCCTTCTGGGCGGCGCGGGCGCGTACTGGTACGTCCACTTCGGTCCCGGGAAGGCCGCCTCCCGGCAGGAGGACAGCGAATCCGCGAACTGCGAAAAGCACGGCCTCCCGGAGGCCGAGTGTCCCTTCTGCGATCCGAGCCTCGTCGAAGAAGGCGGGCTCTGCAAGGAGCACCGCGTCCCCGAGGCGCTCTGCTCCCGCTGCAACTCTGCCCTCGTCTCCGCCTTCCTTATAGAGGAGGACTGGTGCGAGGAGCACAAGCTCCCCGAGAGCCAGTGCGAGGTTTGCCACCCCGGCGTGCTCGCACAATACGGGGCCGCGGGCGGTTCTCTCGCGCCGGAAACGGTCGATCTCCTGCCGCCCGAGGAAACCCCTCGCACCGAGCGCGCTCCGAACGTCCGCTGCAAGACCCACGAGACCTTGATCCAGTTCCGGTCGCCCGAGATCGCCCGGGCCACGGGGCTCGGGCTCGCCACGGTCGAGGAGAAACCCCTGAAGCGGACCCTCCTCGCGAACGCCGAGATCGCCTACGACGCCAACGCCTACGCCCGCCTCTCTCCCCGAGCGGCCGGGACACTCCGCGAGATCGCGAAAGACCTCGGGGCCCCCGTCGCGGCCGGCGAGGTCCTTGCGAAGGTCGAGTGCCCGGAAGTCGCCGTGGCCAAGGTCGAGTACCTCCGCCGCCTGGAGACCTCCGCCGCCGCGGAAACGACGGTCGTCCGCCAGGAAGCCTTTCTCGAGCGGATGAACCGCCTGGAGGTCCGCCTCACCGGGGTCGACTACCTCAAGGCAAAGGAGCTCCTGGAGGTCGCCGCGAGAAACCTCGAGCGCGAAGAGGAGCTGCGGAGGAAGGGCTCGACCTCGGAGACCGACCTCCTCGCCGCTCGGGCCGAGTTTCTGGCAGCCCAGGCCGAGGGGCGGGCGCTCGAGAAGAAACTACTCCTCTTCGGTCTCCCGGCGGGCGAAATAGAGGGCCTTGCCTGGGACGGCATCGAGAAGATCGAAGGACAGGGCACGACCTCCGAGGAGGACCTCCTCGAGGCACGGACGGCGCGCGCCCAGGCCCAGGCCGAACTCGAGGCGTCTCGGGAGACGCTCCTCCGCCTGGGATTCGCCGCCCCCGCGATCGAGGAGCTCGAGAAGAGCCGGGACATTTCGGGCGAGCTTCCGATCCTCGCGCCTTTCGCCGGCGTCGTGGTCGAGCGGTCTGCCGTGCCGGGCGAACTCGTGGAGCCGTCGCGGGTGGTACTCGCCGTCGCGGACACGAGCAAGGTGTGGGCGCTCCTCGACGTCGCCGAGGCGGACGCCGCCAAGGTCGAGCCTGGTCAGGAGGTCGTCCTCGCGGTCGACGGCCTCGCGGGCGAGACCTTCGGCGGCCGGATCTCGTGGGTCGCGACCGAGGTCGATCCCCGCACCCGGATGCTCAAGGTCCGGGCAGTCCTCGACAACTCCTTCGGGCTCCTTCGCGCCCATCAGTTCGCCCGCGCCCTCGTGACGACGCGCGGCCAGAAACCGGCCGTGCTCGTCCCCAAGGCCGCCGTGCAGTGGGAGGGTTGCTGCAACGTCGTCTTCGTCAAGAAGTCCGACGTCCTCTTCGAGCCGCGCAAGGTGTGGCTCGGCTACGAGACCCCCGAGCACCACGAGGTGAGGAAAGGACTCAAGGCCGGCGAGGTCGTCGTGACCGAGGGGAGTTTCCTCCTCAAGACCGAGATCATGAAGGGCTCGATCGGCGCGGGGTGCTGCGAGTTCGACGAGAAGTAGGGGAGCGCCTTCCATGCTCGAACGGATCATCACGCTTTCGCTCCGCCACCGTTTCCTCGTCGTTGTCCTGGGACTCGCGTTCGCGGGGGGCGGCGCCGCCGCCCTCCGCGTCCTCCCGATCGACGCCTTTCCCGACACGACTCCCGTCCAGGTCCAGGTGAACACGGTCGCCCCGGCGCTCGGGCCGATCGAGGTCGAGCGTCAGATCACGATCCCCGTGGAATCGGCGATCGCCGGCCTCACGCGCCTGGAGAACGTCCGCTCGATCTCGAAGTTTGGCTTCAGCCAGGTCTCCGTGGTTTTCGAGGACGGGACGGACGTCTACTTCGCCCGCCAGCTCGTCGCGGAGCGGCTCTCCACGGTCGAGCTCCCCGAGGGGATCGAGCGGCCCGAGATGGGCCCCGTCGCGACCGGGCTGGGCGAGATCTACCACTACCTCGTCACCGGAAAGGGGAAGAGCCTGCGGGATCTCACCACGATCCACGACTGGGTCGTGAAGCCCCGGCTCCTCTCCGTGCCCGGCGTCGCCGAGGTGAACACCTGGGGCGGCGAGGAGAAGGAGTACCACGTCCTTGTCGATCCCTCCTCTCTCGTCGCCCACGACCTCACGATGGACGACGTCCTCTCGGCGCTCGTCGAGAACAACCTCTCCGTGGGCGGCGGAAATGTCACCCGCGCGGGGGAGCTCCACGTCGTCCAGGGCACGAGCCTGCCCTCGAACGTGCGCCAGCTAGGCGAGATCGTGGTGGCCGAGGAGGGCGGCGTCCCCGTGCGCGTCAAGAACGTCGCCCGGGTCGAGGAGGGGCACGAGATCCGCCGGGGCGCCGTCACCGCGAATGGCAAGGGCGAGGTCGTGCTCGGCCTGGGCTTCATGCTCATGGGAGAGAACAGCCACGTCGTCGCCGGGCGGCTCCGCGAACGGGTGAAGGAGATCGAAGACACCCTTCCCCAGGGGGTCAAGATCCGCCCTGTCTACGACCGGACCCACCTCGTGGACGAGGTCCTCGAAACCGTCAAGGAGAACCTCTTCGAGGGTGCGATCCTCGTCGTGGCGGTCCTGTTTCTCTTCCTCGGGAACCTGCGCGCGGGGCTCATCGTCGCCTCCGCGATCCCGCTTTCGATGCTCTTTGCCGCGAGCGCCATGCTTCGCCTGGGAATCGCCGGGAGCCTGATGTCCTTGGGCGCGATCGATTTCGGGCTCGTCGTCGACAGCTCGGTGATCCAGATCGAGAACAGCGTCCGGCACATCGCCCAGGGCGCCGGACGGCGCTCGGTCCTCGAGACCGTGCGCGATGCGGTGCTGGAGGTCCGGCGACCGACCATGTTCGGCGAGCTCATCATCATGGTGGTCTACCTCCCGATCCTCACGCTCGAGGGGGTCGAGGGGAAGCTCTTCCGGCCGATGGCGCTCACCGTGATCTTCGCGCTCACCGGGTCGCTCGTCCTCTCGCTCACGCTCATCCCCGCGCTCGCGAGCCTCCTCCTTCCCCGGAAGATCTCCCACCGGGAGGGGTTCCTCATGCGGGGACTGAAGTTCCTCTACCGGCCGGTCGTCCGTTTCGCCTTATGGGCGCGCTGGCCCGTCATGGCCGGCGCGCTCGCGCTCCTCGTCTGGGGGGCCTGGCTCGCCTCGCGCCTGGGCTCGGAGTTCATCCCGAGGCTCTCCGAGGGCTCGATTGTCATCAACACCGTCCGGCTCGCCGGCGTCTCGCTCGAGGAGTCGGTGCGCTACGGGACCCGGATGGAGCTCCTCCTCCGCGAGAAGTTCCCGGACGAGATCGAGGACGTCTGGGTCCGCACGGGCACGGCCGAGGTCGCGACCGACCCCATGGGGATCGAGCTCTCCGACGTCTTCATAACGCTCACGCCTCGGAGTGAGTGGACGCGCGCGAAGACGCAGGAGGAGCTCGTGGCGGAGATGAACGGAGAGCTCGAAGGCCTCCCCGGGATGCGCACGATCTTCACCCAGCCGATCGAGATGCGCGTGAACGAGATGATCGCCGGCATCCGCGGCGACCTCGGCGTCAAGATCTACGGCGACGACCTGGAGATCCTGAAGCTCAAGGCGGCCGAGGTCCAGAAGGTCCTGGAGTCGGTGGACGGCGCCGCAAACGTCTTCGCGGAGCAGATCACGGGGCAGCCCGTTCTCGAGATCACGGTGGACCCCGAGAAGACCGCCCGATACGGCGTCACCGCCAAACACGTCCTTGAGATCGTCCAGGGGATCGGCGGCCTCCCCGCGGGCGAGGTGCGCGAGGGACAGCGCCGCTTCGACCTCGTGGTCCGGCTCGATCCCCGCTACCGGGAGGACCCCGAGGCAGTCGGGCGGGTCCTCGTGCCCACCGCGACGGGCGAGCGCATCCCCCTATCGCGCCTGGCCACTATCCGCTACGCCGAAGGCCCCTCGACCATCACCCGCGAGTGGGCCAAGCGCCGGATCGTGGTCCAGGCGAACGTCCGCGGCCGCGACACCGCGAGCTTCGTCGAGGAGGCGCGCGAGAGGATCGAGAGCGAAGTCGTTCTCCCCCCCGGCTACTCCTTCGACTTCGGCGGGCAGTTCGAGCACCTCGAGCGGGCCCGCAAGCGCCTCGCGCTCGTCGTGCCGCTCGCCCTCTTCTTCATCCTCGTCCTCCTCTACTTCTCGACCGGCTCGGTCCGCGACTCGCTCATCGTCTTCACCGGCGCCCCTTTCGCCGCGCTCGGGGGCGTCGTGGCGCTCCACCTCCGCGGCATGCCCTTCACGATCTCGGCCGGCGTCGGCTTCGTCGCGGTCTCCGGCGTCTCGATGCTCGCCGGGCTCGTCATGGTCTCGACGATCCAGGGCCTCGTGGCGAAAGGGCTCCCCCTGCGACAAGCGATCGAGGAGACCCGGCTCGTCAGGCTCCGGCCCATCCTCATGACGGCCCTCGTCGCCGCGCTCGGCTTCGTCCCCATGGCCACGAACACCGGCGTCGGCGCCGAGGTCCAGCGGCCGCTGGCCACCGTCGTCATCGGCGGCGTCATCTCCGACAACCTGCTCACCCTCCTCGTCCTCCCCGCCCTCTACGCCACCTTCGGCGCCGCGGGAAGGGGACGGCCTGCCGAGACTGCCCAGGAGGGAGACGCACCGGCGCTCTCTTCCTGAGTATCGCTGGGAGGGGAGCCCGCCCGTCGCATCGAGCGCGCCAGTTGACGCGACGGGACCGGCGCGGCCGCCTGTCCCTGTTGTGGGGGCCTTGCGGTCGACCGCCTCGACCCGTAGCATCGCCCGTCATTCGGCGAAGGCCGGCGCATTACGATTGGGATTCCACGCATGAAGCCCTTCCATTCTGCCTTCGGCAAGGCCCTCGTCCTCCTCCTCGTGGCGATGACCTCCGCGGTCTTCGCACAGACCGATCTCCCTGCGGATCGTCCGGGGATTCCCTCGGCCGACGAGGTGCGGGAGATCGTCGCCCCGGCCCTCGACGGGAAATGGGCCACGGGGCTGGTGATAGGTGTCTACCAGGACGGCGAGACCCGTGTGTACGCCTTCGGATCGCTGGCCGAGGACGCCGATCCGGCCCGCCTGGTTTTCGAAATCGGGTCTGTCACGAAGGTCTTCACGGGCCTCCTGCTCGCCGATGCGGTCGTCTTGGGGAAGCTGCGCCTGGAGGACCCGCTCTCCGATCACGTCGCGTTCAAGGTCCCCTCGTTCGAGGGGCAACCCGTGCGACTCGTCCACCTCGCCACACACACCTCCGCGCTCCCTGCCGTCCCCGACGATTTCCTGACCAGGAAGCACGACCCGACGAATCCGTACGGCAGCTACTCCTTCGATGAGATGGTGGCCTTCGTCGAGGCCTACAAGCTTCCGCGGGCCCCGGGGACGCAGTTCGAGTACAGCAACATCGGCATGGGTCTGGTGGGTCATGTCCTGGAGACGAAGGTCTACGAGACAGACCTGGACACGGCCTTCGCCGCCCGGATCTGCGTGCCTCTGGAGATGAACGACACCCGCATCGTGCTGACAGAGCCGCTCCGGAAGCGGCTCGTCCAGGGCCACACGGCGACCCTGGAGCCGACGGGGACATGGGACATCCCCGCCATGCCCGGCTGCGGGGCCCTGAAGAGCACTGTGGCGGACATGCTGCGCTTCATCCGCGCCGAACTCGATCCCGGGGGGACTCACCTCGAGGAGGCGATCCGCCTGAGCCAGCAGGAGCACTTCCAGGGTCCGGGGGGCGGGAACGGGCTCGGATGGTTGATCGGCAAGAAGGGCGACATGACGATCCTGAACCACGCGGGCCAGACGGGAGGTTACACCTCGTTCCTGGGCATCGTTCCGGAACGGAAGGCAGGGGTCATCGTGCTGGCCGATGCGGCGGGTTGCGTCGCGATTGGCGTCGGCACGGAGGTGTTCCGTCGCCTGGTCACCGGTACCCGCGCTCCTTCGTGCCTGCCTGTTCCCGTGGTGCTCGCCGAGGCGGAGCTGGACCGCTTCACGGGCGCCTACGCCTTCCCGGGAGGGACCTCCTTGCGCATCCTGCGCGAGGGATCGCGCCTTCTCCTTGAGACCGCCGAGGGCACGCGGGTCGCCATCGAGCCGTGCTCGCCGGCGAGGTTCTTCGTTCGCGAATCGCCGATCCTCCCGCTCTTCTTCGAATTCCGACTCGGAGAGGATGGGCGAGTAAAGGAGCTCGTCGCGGAGTCCGATGGCGAGTCGTCACCGGAGGTGGGGCAGAGGTCGGGAGACTGATCCGCATCCTGCTGGACGCGAGGTCCGCCTTCCTCGGCTTCCGTCTGAACGGCGTTGCGCGCGGGCTCGCTCTCCGCGTCAGAGGCTCTCTCGCGGGCCGATCCGGACCTCCAGGGCGGGGAGCCCGTCGATCTCACAGAGGACAAGGTCTCCAGGAGAGACCGGACCGACGCCGGACGGGGTGCCCGTGAAGAGGATGTCGCCCGGGAGGAGCGGGACGATCCGCGAGACGAGCGATACGAGTTCCGGCGCGGGGCGGAGCATGGCGGACAGGAGCGATTCCTGGCGGAGCTCGCCGTTCACGCGAAGGGCCAGCCGGCGACTTCCGATCGGCTCGACCCGGCTCGCGGCGACGAACGGTCCCACCGCCGTCGCGCCCGCGAAGTTCTTCGCGGCGAACCAGGGCTCCCCCTTCGCCTTCGCCTCGCGCTGGAGGTCGCGGCGGGTGAAGTCGATCCCGGCCGCGTAGGCGGCGATCCGGGAGGCCGCCTCGGCCGGCGGGATCCGCGCCCCCCCCTCGCCCACGAGGACCACGAGTTCCCCCTCGTAGTGGAGCTCTTCCGTCTCCTCGGGGTAGGGGAGAACCCCGCCGTTCGCGAGGAGAGCGCCGGTCGACTTCTGGAAGACGACGAGCTTCCCCAGGGCCTGCCGGCCCATCTCCCGATTGTGCTCGGGGTAGTTCCAACCGATCGCGTAGGCGTTGCGAACCGGGATCCGCACGCCGCCCTCGACTTCCCAGGTGTCTGTCATCGTGTGTCCGCCTCGTGGCGAGAGGATAGCAGAGGTCCGCCGCCCCGCCTTGCGCCTTTATCCCCGAGCGCGGTACTTTCGAGCCGTGATCCGGCTCATCCTGATCGACGTGGACGGGACGCTCCGCGGCGAGGGCGGCGTGCCCGAATCGGCCTGGGCGGCCATCGGCGAGGCCCGCAAGCGCGGCGTTCACCTTGGCATTTGCACGGGGCGCCCGGCCGGCGGCCACGGGCTCGAGTACGCGCGACTCCTCGACCCCGATGGGCTCCACGTCTTCGAGGACGGGGCGGTCATCGCCCGAGCCGGCGGGGCAGTCGTCCACGCGGAGCCCCTCCCCGCCGGGTCGTTCGACCGGATGGTGGATCTCTCCCGGGAACGGAGGCTCCCGCTCCAGGTCGACACGGCGGAAGGAAACATCTACTTCGAGATCCCGCCCGAAGGACAGGCCCGCTACTCGGAGCTCGTCGGCATCCCCGCCCGGCGCGCGGACCTGCGGGCGCTCCCGAACGCGGAGCGGCCTGTCCGTGCCTACTGGGTCGCGCGTCCGGGGGAAGTCTGGGACAGGGCGCGCGAGGCGATCCTTTCGCTTCCCGGCACGGCCCTCACCGAGACTCTGCTCCCGAGATCCACGCCGGTCGTGATCGGGGGCGTTCTCGCGGCGGGAGTCGGGAAGGCCGCCGCCGCACGCGACGTGGCCGCGCGGCTCGGCTTTGGCCTGGAGTCGGTCGCCATGGTGGGCGACGGCGCGAACGACTTGGGCGCCATTCGCGCCGCGGGCCTGGGGATCGCAATGGGGAACGCGGGCGAGGAAGTGAGGCGCGCCGCGGCCCACGTCGTGCCGCCGCTCGAGGAGGGCGGCTTCGCGGAGGCGATCCGGATCGCGCTTTCTCACGCTAGAATCGAGACGATCGAGCTCTCGGGAGAGTGACATGGACTTCGAACACGCCTGCGCATCGCACCGATCGTCCCTCGGCGAATTCGCCCTCCCCGGGGCCGAGAAGCACTACCCCCCCGACCTGGAGATCGAGCCGGTCCACCTCGACATCGCGCTCGCGCTCGACCTCGTGGCGCGGTCCGCCGCGGGGACGGTCACGGTCTCCGTCGAGGGCCGCCGGGCGGGACCGATGTCGCTCGCGCTGGACGCCATCGCCTTCGAGGATCTCTCGGTCCGGGATGCCGAAGGGCGCGAGATCCGGTGGAGCTACGACGGGAAGAAGATCGACGTCCACTGGGAGGAGTCCTTCGCACGCGGAGAGCGCCGGCGGCTCGCCGTTTCCTACCGCGTGGTGCGGCCGGCCTCGGGTCTTTTCTTCTGCGCCCCGACGGAAGCCTACCCTGGAGAGCCCTGGTTCGCCGCGACCGACCACGAGACCGAACGCGCGCGTTTCTGGCTCCCGACCGTGGATCTTCCATGCGTCCGGTCGCGCCTCGACTTCCACCTCACGGCCGAGGCGCGATTCACGATCCTCGCCAACGGCACGCTCGTCTCCGAGGACCGCCACGCTGACGGGACCAAGACCGCCCACTGGCGGCTCGAGTCTCCCTGCCCGAGCTACCTCACCTGCTTCGCCGTGGGCGAGTTCGTCCGCGCCGACGACGGCGAGTTCGAGGGCATTCCCATCGTCTACTTCGCGCCGCCGCCGTTCTCGCCGGCCGACCTCCTGCGCTCGTTCGGCAGGACGCGCGAGATGCTCGCCTGGATGACGAAGAAGCTCGACCACCCCTTCCCCTATCCCAAGTACTTTCAATTCGCGCTCCCCGGCTTCGGCGGGGCGATGGAAAACATCTCGCTCGTCTCCTGGGACGACTGCTTCGTACTCGACGAGACGCTCGCCCGCGAGTGGGGCCCGAGGGTGGACCTTGTCAACCTCCACGAGATGGCCCACTCGTACTTCGGCGACCTCGTTGTCTGCCGCGACTTCGCTCACGCCTGGCTCAAGGAGTCCTGGGCGACCTACATGGAGGAGTGCTGGCTGGAGGACGCAAAAGGCGAGGAAGAGCGCCGCTACCACAGCTACCGCCACGCGAAGGCATACTTCCAGGAGGCGGATGACAAGTACAAGCGTCCAATCGTGACGCGCGAGTTTTCGAGCTCCTGGGATCTCTACGACCGGCACCTCTACCCCGGCGGCGCCTGCCGGCTCCACACGCTCCGGTGCGAGCTCGGGGACGACGTCTTCTGGCCCGCCGTGGCCGACTACGTCCGGACCTACGCGGGGAAGACGGTCGAGACAGACGACTTCCGCAGGATCCTCGAGGCCCGCTCCGGCCGCTCGCTCGGCCGCTTCTTCGACGAGTGGTTCCACACGGCGGGCTATCCCTTCCTGAAGGTCTCCTTCGAGCACGACGCGAAGAAGAAGGAAGGGACCTTCAAGATCGAGCAGGCCCAGGTCGATGAGAAGGCCGGCGTCCCGGCCTTCCACCTCGCGATCGAGCTCGCCTGGACCGCCGGCGAGGCGACCGAGACGCTCGCGGTCGCACTCGACAAGGCGCGGGAGACCGTCGTGGTGCCGATGGAGAAGGACCCCGACTCGGTTCGGGTCGAT